>NZ_JBHNZK010000059.1:0-466 GCF_042464845.1 Pedobacter sp. BG31 | reverse complement strand
AGGAATACTCAATTTAAGTGTTTCCATTGGAGTTTTTCCGAAGCAGTGTTTGCCACTATGTGTCCTTTCATTATTGTAGTAGTACATCCATTTATCAAGATCTGCCTGTAGCTCCTCTATCGTGCGATATATCTTTTTTCGAAAGGCAACAGCGTAGAATTCATCCTGGATAGTACGATGGAACCGCTCGCAAATGCCGTTGGTCTGCGGGCTTTTAGCCTTTGTTTTGGTATGGTCGATGTCTTCAATGGCCAGGTATAACTGGAACTCATGCTGTTCCCTTGATCCGCAATATTCAGTTCCTCTATCGGTAAGTATCCGCAGCAAACGCAGGTCGTACTGCTCATAAAACGGCACCACTTTATCATTAAGCATCTCTGCTGCCACCAATGCATTCTTGCGGTCATATAGCTTGGTAAAGGCAACTTTAGCATAAGTATCAATAAATGTTTGCTGATAAATATGA
>NZ_JBHNZK010000058.1:0-518 GCF_042464845.1 Pedobacter sp. BG31 | reverse complement strand
GGCAGAGCAGCCATTTTGCTTTTTCGGGCGACAAACCCGATGAAGGCAAAAATACTTCAGTTACTTTAAACCGCTACCGCGGCAAACTGATTTTGCTCGATTTTTGGGCCACCTATTGTGTGCCCTGTATAGCCAGTTTCCCCAAAATGCAGGTGCTGCAACAAAAATACCAAAATGATCTGCAGATCATTCTGGTGAATAACGAACCGCTAGCCAGAGCAACTGCGTTTCTGCAAAAAAGAAAAGACGAGCATAACGAAGCCTTTACCGCTATTGTGGCCGATACCCTGCTGAACAATACTTTTCCGCACCGCACCATACCCCATTATGTATGGATCGGTAAAGATGGTAAAGTGTTGGCCATAACAGGAGAGGAAGAACTGGAGGAACCGAAACTGTTGCAGGCCATGGCGGGAGTGGGGAATAGCTTTGTTAATAAAAAAAATATCGATCCGGCTTTGCCTTTATTCAGCTCGGCCGATTTCCCTACCAAGGGTTTGCAAAAGTACAGCCTGTTA
>NZ_JBHNZK010000057.1:0-540 GCF_042464845.1 Pedobacter sp. BG31 | reverse complement strand
ATTTAAGCGATAGCTTAAAGCCCAGCGGCAGTTTATAACCCAAATCGAAACTGGCCATCAGGTCGGTCAACCGGGTTACATTATCGGTGTACTGATTATCCAGCAGCGGGTAATACGACCAGTCTAAAAGCTGCGCCACCGCTGGCGAAGCCAGATAAGCCGCCCTGTAGTTTTTGGTAATGGGCAAAGGGTTTCCATTGGCATCGGCAAAGGCCGCATAGGGGTAAAGTGAGGTGGTACTGGTTATGCCGCCAATGCCCGGCCGCCCTGCTGTAACTTTGCCGCCTGTATAACTGAACAGGGTATTTAAATTCAGGTTGCGCAGCAGCGTAAAATTATTGCTCAGCCTCTGGTTCTGCCTCGCATTCACCCCATCCAGGTTATCTACATTGTGGTTGTAACCCGAAGAAAGCAGCCAGGCATGTTTTTCACCCCCGCCCGATAGCGAGAGTGCATACTGTTGGTTTACCCCGGTTTTGTATACATAACTTTCAAAATCATCATACACATCATGTGCGGCGAAACCTGCCTTGGCCTGTT
>NZ_JBHNZK010000056.1:0-559 GCF_042464845.1 Pedobacter sp. BG31 | reverse complement strand
AGTGGAGAAATCTTTTAAACTAGGTTTTAATAATTCGGTTAAAAAGATCTCTCCATTTCGCTATGCTACAGTCGAGATGACGATTTTTTCTGTGATTCTGTCAATGGTAGCATAGCAAAGGATCTTTCATTGCAAAGTCCTCCTGAAGAATAATTTATGGTATAAAAATCAATATGAGTGACAGATTTAACAAGAAATTTGAATGGCCTGAAGTATCGTCATTTCGACCGCAGTGGAGAAATCTTTTAAACTAGGTTTTAATAATTCGGTTAAAAAGATCTCTCCATTTCGCTATGCTACAGTCGAGATGACGATTTTTTCTGTGATTTTGACAATGGTAGCATAGCAAAGGATCTTTCGTTGCAAAGTCCTCCTTAAGAATAATTTATGGTATAAAAATCAATATGAGTGACAGATTTAACAAGAAATTTGAATGACCTGAAGTATCGTCATTTCGACCGCAGTGGAGAAATCTTTTAAACTAGGTTTTAATAATTCGGTTAAAAAGATCTCTCCATTTCGCTATGCTACAGTCGAGATGACGATTTTTTCTGTGATT
>NZ_JBHNZK010000055.1:0-592 GCF_042464845.1 Pedobacter sp. BG31 | reverse complement strand
CGGTTTTCTCTGCGATTAGCTATAAAACGAAAATAGCCGTACTATCATGCGCACCTAAACCCGACTGGTGCATAAAGCCCGGAGCGAGGCACGAGTGAGGACTTGAAGCGAAGGCGGGACTGAAGAAGCCCAAATGCTTGTGCAACTGCTTTTCAAAAAGAGTAAATAGATTGATCACTTGGAAAGGTGCTATAGTAATTTATCAGTAGCTCCGGCCGGGCTGTTCACTATATCCCCGATGAAACCTGTGGAACAACCAAGTACTCCAAAAAAGAAAAAAAATAGTGCTTAAATCGGAAGATGCCGCTTCCATCCCGTTTATTTACAGGTGCTTGTGCAGATGAACCTGGTTTTCTCTGCGATTAGCTATAAAACGAAAATAGCCGTACTATCATGCGCCCCTAAACCCGACTGGTGCATAAAGCCCGGAGCGAGGCACGAGTGAGGACTTGAAGCGAAGGCGGAACTGAAGAAACCCAAATGCTTGTGCAACTGCTTTTCAAAAAGAAATAAGATTATAATTTGGAAAGGTGCTGTAGCATTTCATAGGGATGCTCCGGCCGGGCTGTTCGCTATATCTTTTGCTGCCCTC
>NZ_JBHNZK010000054.1:0-608 GCF_042464845.1 Pedobacter sp. BG31 | reverse complement strand
GTTTTTGCTAATTGTCAGATTGAATTTCTGAATATGTTTTTTGCTCTTCTGAGATCGTTAATTTATCTATTACTTTCTCTTGTTTATAGCTCTCAAATATATCCTCTTCCTTTAATTTTTCCAATAACTTCTCCTTAGCCAGAGGAATACTTAATTTAAGTGTTTCCATTGGAGTTTTTCCGAAGCAGTGTTTCCCACTATGTGTTCTTTCATTATTGTAGTAATACATCCATTTATCAAGATCTGCCTGCAGCTCCTCTATCGTTCGATATATCTTTTTTCGAAAGGCAATGGCATAGAATTCATCCTGGATAGTACGATGGAACCGCTCACAAATGCCGTTGGTCTGCGGGCTTTTAGCCTTGGTTTTGGTATGGTCGATGTCTTCAATGGCCAGGTATAACTGGAACTCATGCTGTTCCCTTGAACCGCAGTATTCAGTTCCCCTATCGGTAAGTATCCGCAGCAAACGCAGGTCGTGCTGCTCATAAAACGGCACCACTTTATCATTAAGCATCTCTGCTGCCACCAATGCATTCTTGCGGTCATATAGCTTGGTAAAGGCAACTTTAGCATAAGTATCAATAAATGTTTGCTGATAAATATGA
>NZ_JBHNZK010000053.1:0-627 GCF_042464845.1 Pedobacter sp. BG31 | reverse complement strand
CATAAAACGGCACCACTTTATCATTAAGCATCTCTGCTGCCACCAATGCATTCTTGCGGTCATATAGCTTGGTAAAGGCAACTTTAGCATAAGTATCAATAAATGTTTGCTGATAAATATGACCTACGCCTTTGATGTTACCGACATAGTAAGTGTCCTGTGCACCAAGGTAACCAGGGTGATGGGTTTCTATTTCACCATGTGCTTTCTTTTCCTCTTTAGCCTTTTCCAGAGCTACGACCTGAGCTTCGGTTAAGACCAATCCTTCCTGTGCGGACTTAGCTTCCAATGCCTTTAAACGGAGTTGAAAGGTGTGAAGATCGTGGCGGAGCCAAATACTTCGGACTCCGCCAGGTGATACCAGAATGCCCTGTCTTTTAAGTTCGTTAGATACCCGGAGTTGGCCTAAGGCTGGCTGATCTATAGCCATTGCCACAACAGCTTTCTCAATATGCGCTTCAACACGGTTTTTGAGAATGGGCTTTCTTCTGCTGATTTCCTGAAGGGCAAGCTCTCCGCCCTGTTCGTAAAGTTCTTTGAAACGATAAAAGCTATCGCGTGAATAACCCATTACCTTGCAGGCTTGCGAGACATTGCCCAAATGCTGAGCAAGCTCAAGGATACCTA
>NZ_JBHNZK010000052.1:0-692 GCF_042464845.1 Pedobacter sp. BG31 | reverse complement strand
CCAAAGGGCGGGTATCTGGCCTGGCCAGCGGTACCCAGTTGAGGAAAGCTAAATCGGGCCTGTTGTTAGGACGTGCCTTTACCAATACCAACTTTTTTAGCCTGTACAGTAGCATCGGCAGGGTATTACAACGCGCAGCGGGCCAGCGCTTTTCAGATCAACAGATTCGGTACGTGGGAGCCGATTCAGCAGGTTTTTTACGCGATAGCTACAACTATGAGTTTGTAGTGCCAGAGCGTTTATCGGCCCGATTATACCCCATGATGCTGGCCGACCTGAATACCTATTCGCCATATAAAGCCACTTTTAAAACCGAAAAAACCGATTGCCTGGTGCTGGAACGTACCAGTAGTGGC
The DNA here is from genome assembly GCF_042464845.1 of Pedobacter sp. BG31. Classification (NCBI taxonomy): domain Bacteria; kingdom Pseudomonadati; phylum Bacteroidota; class Sphingobacteriia; order Sphingobacteriales; family Sphingobacteriaceae; genus Pedobacter; species Pedobacter sp. BG31. The sequence continues at coordinate 336 of NZ_JBHNZK010000052.1, read as the reverse complement.
GAAATTTTAGATCAGGACACTGGCCGGCAGGGGGCCTTGAACTTAAAAAATGTTCCGTTTGTGGCACTTGTAGATCATATAGAAAACCTGGGCTGGAACAGGCTGCCTGTCATCAACAAAACGGGGATCAGCCAACGCCTGTCCATCAGCCTCCCCTTAACCGGCAACCTGCAGGAGGTGAATGACGGGCTTTTACCATATGGCTTACACCTGCGGCCGGCGAAGCAAAAAATAACCATGATGCTGATCAGCGACCAGCCAAACCAAACCACTAAACCATTAAAATGAGGAATATACATATACTAATCTTATTGATCTGCTTTGGCCCGCTCATCG
>NZ_JBHNZK010000051.1:0-759 GCF_042464845.1 Pedobacter sp. BG31 | reverse complement strand
GAATGTGCTAAAAAAGAGATCAGGAAGATCTATAATGACCATAAAGGACGGTATGGTTACCGAAGAATTACCTTAGAAATGAAAAATAGGGGTCATATTATCAATCACAAAACCGTGTCGAAACTGATGTGCAGCCAGGGACTCAAATCATTGATTAGAGGAAAAAGATACAGCTCCTACAAGGGCGATACGAATGAAGCAGCGCCAAATCTTTTTAAACAGAATTTCAAAGCTGAAAGGCCTTTTATCAAATGGGCAACAGATATTACAGAGTTCAAGGTTATGGATAAGAAAGTCTATCTTTCTCCTATTATAGAGTTGTTTAACGGTGAGATTATCAGTTATAAGCTTTCTGACTCACCTAACTTTAAGCAGGTATCGGATATGTTGAAGGATGCCTTTAAAATCCTTGAGGGGCAGGAAAAGCCAATACTGCACTCTGATCAGGGCTGGCAGTACAGAATGGCCAAATATAAAATGATGTTAAATGAGCAGGGTATAACACAAAGTATGTCCCGCAAAGGAAATTGCTATGATAACGCGATCATAGAAAACTTCTTTGGCACGATCAAATCTGAAATGTTTTATCTTAAAAAATACACCTCAATTGATGAACTAAAGGCCGACATCAAAGAATATATAACCTACTACAACAACGATAGGATCAAACTCAACCTAAACGGAATGAGCCCGATAAAATACCGGGCTCATCATATTAATTAATTTTTAACTTTGTCCAACTTTTCGGGTTCAGTTCAA
>NZ_JBHNZK010000050.1:0-941 GCF_042464845.1 Pedobacter sp. BG31 | reverse complement strand
AGGAACGAGGGGCGGTTACTTTCGGAGCAGTACCGGGCACAGCTTGATTATCACCGGGTTTGGGCTGCGCACCGGATAGATGCTTTGGTGGGGGTAGAATGGAGGAAGGCCCGATCAACAGGTGCATCGGGCCGGATGTACGGTGTGGATACCGATAAACTCAACACCGGGGCAGTTGATTATACCCGCACTTTCCCCAACTCGGTTACCGGAAGCGCCGCTTATATACCTGATGGCAACGGTTTGAGCCAGACAGCCAATAATTATTTTTCGCAGTTTGTAAACCTGGCCTATACCTTTAAAGATGCCTACACGCTCTCAGCAAGTGCAAGGGCCGATGCCTCTAACCTTTTTGGCGTGGCCACCAACAATAAATGGAAACCTTTATGGAGTGCAGGCCTGGGCTGGGATATTACGAAGATGCCGTTTTTTAAAGTAAGTTTTGTAAACCAGCTGAAACTGAGGTCTACCCTGGGTTTTAGCGGCAATGCCGATCCATCTATGAGCGGGGTAAATACCATCCGTTACCAGGTCAATTCGCCCTATACCCAAACGCCGTATGCCATTTTTGATAAGTATGCCAACCCTGAACTGCGGTGGGAAACGGTAAGGATGCTGAATGTGGGGCTTGATTTTAGTATGTTCAAAGCCAGGCTATCGGGCAGTGTAGAGTATTATCAAAAACACGCTTCAGATCTGTTCGGCATTTACCCCATCGATTATACCACGGGGGTGGGCACCACCGTACTGCGCAACGTTGCCGAAATTAAAGGCAAAGGTTTAGACCTGCAACTGAACGGCCTGATTTTGCAGGGCGGCCTGAGCTGGGGCAGTACGCTTAACCTTTCGGTGTATAAAGATCAGGTGGCCAGATATTACCTGCCTTCGGTACAGGGGAGCAACTTTTTGCAGGCCAACGCCACGGTATCGGGGGTAGAGGG
>NZ_JBHNZK010000005.1:0-304918 GCF_042464845.1 Pedobacter sp. BG31 | reverse complement strand
GCCTGGCAATAGGTGAATATCATCGGTTGTCAAGAGATACTGTTTCAACAAACCGCTGTATACCGAACGGTACGTACAGTGGTGTGAGAGGACAGATAGGGAACTAATCCCTATCTTCCTACTCGATTAACTAAATTTTTAATCCTCAAATTAACAGGTATATTTATGGACGGTCAATTTGAAATTGGTAGGCAATTTCTCAATGGTCAATAAACTTAAAATGGAGCCTGACAACCATAAAAAACGGGGCGTAACCGAAAAGCCATAAGAGTAGGAAACACACACAAAAAACACACAAATGAAAAGAATTTTAAACATTGCCGCTGTTTCAGCGACATTGCTGCTGTCTAGCTGCGCCACTATTTTTACGGGTACAAAACAAACCGTTCAAATTAATTCCAATCCTCCGGCCGCTACCATCGAAGTAGATGGCATTAAAACAGGCGTTACACCAATGGCTGTATCCTTAAAAAAAGGATTCACGGGACAAACCATCAGTTTAAAATTGGATGGTTACGAAACCAAAACATTCCAGCCCTCAACTACTTTTAATGCGGTATCTGTAGTAAATCTATTATTTTTTCCTGGTTTTATTATTGATGCCGCTACCGGTGCAATGATGAAATACGACCCAAAAGTGTACGAATTTACGTTAGAACCTAAGAAAGCGAATTAATCAATTGCCTAATGGTTATAATTCTTAAAGCCAGGTTTCCAAAAGGAATCTGGCTTTTTACATGCTGACGTCTTTACGTCTTGATATCGATATATATATATAGTATTTTTGAGTATGAGAACTGTAACATTGGATATTTTAAATGATAGAGCATTAGATCTTTTAAAAGATTTAGAATTGCTTAAAATTATTCGTTTGAGAAGAGATTCTAATATTTAGGATATCACTGGTAGCAAGCTGATTTCAAAATATAAGTGTTCGATGAAAAAACAGCCAATCTCGGATGTAGATGATCAGTTAAATAATCTCAGAAACCTGTTTAAGAATTGAATAAAATTAATCCGTATGTCAGTCTGAGCGTAGTCGAATACCATTAAGCGTTTTAATAAAAGCCATTGATCAGGCTTCCATTTAGGGACTCTTAGATAAACCGTCATTGCGAGGAGGAACGACGAAGCAATCATTCATGCCAGCGATTATTGTCCATAAAGATTGCTTCGTCGGCTGAAAAAGCCTTCTTATAATGACGATTCAACGAGAAGGTCATGTTGATTTTTATGTAATAAATTGATACCCGAAATGACAGGTCGAGACCTCCAATAATAACCATTTGCTTAACCCATAAAGAATGCCGATTTTTGCAACGATTTCGGCATTCTTGTTGTTAAGAAGATGGAGACAATACATGCGCTCATCATATGCCAATTATTTTGCCCATGAAAACAATATTAACTTTTATATCCTTTCTGCTTCTTACCATAACTGCTTTTGCACAGAAAGGCGAAGTAACTGTTATAAAAGACCCTTTAATTGATAGTTTAATCGCAAAACGACTGGAAGTTTATAAAAACTCAGGCGAGGTAAAACCTGGTAAACCGATCGTTTCATCCTATGGCTACCGCGTACAGATTTTTTACGGCTCAGACCGGCGCGAAGTTTTTAACCAGCAGGCACGTTTTAAAGGGATGTATCCTCAGTTAAACACTTACCTTACATACAAAGAACCCAACTATTATGTTCGTGTGGGCGACTTTAGAAGCCGTTTAGAGGCACAGCGCCTGATTAACGAACTGAGACCAACCTTCCCAACATTATTTATTTTTAGGGAAAAAATAAATGCACCAACTTTAGATACCACAACAACCAATGATCAAAAATAAAGTACAGGAACTTGCCGCTCACATTTTTAACGATGTAGTCGGTTATCGTCAACATATTCATGCCAATCCCGAATTATCTTTTAAAGAATTCGAAACATCACTGTTCATCAAGGATAAATTAAAAAAATGGGGAATTGAATATACCGACTGTGCCAATACGGGTGTGGTAGGGTTAATTAAAGGCAACCAACCATCTGATAAAATTATTGCTTTACGTGCTGATATGGATGCGTTGCCGATCCATGAAGCAAACGACAAACCTTATAAATCCAGGAATCATGGTGTAATGCATGCCTGCGGACATGATGTGCATACTTCTTCACTTTTAGGAACAGCTTATATCTTAAATCAAATGAAAGATGATTTCGGCGGAACCATCAAATTGATTTTTCAGCCTGCTGAAGAACTTCTGCCAGGTGGGGCAAGCATTATGATTAAAGAAGGTGTACTCGAAAATCCAAAGCCACAACATATTGTTGGCCAGCATGTAATGCCATTAATTGATGCCGGTAAAGTGGGTTTTCGCTCAGGTATTTATATGGCCTCGACTGATGAACTTTATGTTACCGTTACCGGAAGAGGTGGGCATGGCGCACAACCACACCAAAACATCGATCCGGTTTTAATCGCTTCGCATATCATTATTGCTCTGCAACAGATTGTGAGTCGCAATGCCGATCCACGTATTCCATCGGTGCTGTCGTTTGGTAAAGTTACGGCCAATGGTGCAACCAATATTATCCCGAATGAGGTTAAAATTGAAGGTACATTTAGAACATTGGATGAAAACTGGAGAGATGAAGCGCACAAACGCATGAAAAAAATGGCCGAAGGGATTGCCGAAAGCATGGGCGGAAGCTGCAATTTCGATATCCATAGGGGCTATCCGTTTTTAATCAATGAAGAAAAACTAACCGCAAATGCAAAAGCCTTTGCAGAAGATTATTTGGGGAAAGAAAATGTGGTTGATTTAGATATCTGGATGGCTGCTGAAGATTTTTCTTTTTATTCACAGGTAACAGATGCCTGTTTTTATCGTTTAGGTACTGGGAACGCAGCTAAAGACACCCAATACTCGGTACACACGCCAAGATTTGATGTGGATGAGGATGCCTTGAAAATATCAACCGGATTAATGGCTTACATTGCTTTAAAACAACTGGGAAATTAGTATAGAAGATGTAAACAGATAAGATGGATGATGGAAATTTAAGTTCCGTCGCCCATTTTCCATCCCCCATCTCCCACTAACATTATCCATTACACATGAAAAAGATATTTCTGCTTTTATTATTCATCCCTTTCTTTCGCGAGGGTTTTGCTCAGGAAATCAACCGCTTTAACCCGGATACAATTAAAACCATCGTACTCGATTCGGCTGTAAATATCAAGGCTGAGAAGTTGAATGTAGAAACCTTTATCAGAAAAGTGATGTATGATACTTCGTTTTATCAATCGTTCAGAGATATGAAACGTTATACTTTCATTGCTGAAAACAGGATTTACAGTTACGATAAGAAGAATAAGGTAGATGGAAAAATTTACCGGAAAATCCGCCATAACAATAGCGGCCCCTACAAAATGGAATATCTGGTAAAACAGGATACCGGAAAAATTTATAAAAGAAACGGGAAATACCAGTTGTATACCGTAGAAATGTTTGATTACATTTTTATGAACGCTTATAACACCGATTTTGTACCCAATGCACCTAAGCCTGATGGAAAAGGAGGAACAAACGAAAGTTATAAAGACAAACTGAAAACCTTAATTTTTAATCCTGGCCGTCCGATAAAGGTGCCGTTCATCGGTAGTAAAACAGAGATATTTTCGGCCAATATGCGCCAATATTATGATTATGGTTTCACAAGCGGTACTTATCTCGATTCCATCCCGGTGTATCGTTTTAAAGTTTCTGTTAAACCTGATTTAAGCAAATGGACCAAAGATGGGATCATGATCAAAGAACTAGTTACTATTTTTGATAAGCGCAATTTTAATATCCTGGGCCGGTATGTAGACATGAAATACAGCAACATGCTATTTGATTTTGATGTGCAGATGAATATAGAAATGGGCTATTTCGGAGAGGATAAATTGCCGACCAAAATTACTTATCAGGGTAACTGGGATTATCCTTTCAAAAAAGAAGAAAGAGCAAGCTTTTTAATCGTACACAAAGATTATAAACTCGAAAAGGGCAAATAAAGATTAAGTTCTCGTCACGCTGAATTACAAGTAGAGATAGATTTCAAATGTCTTGTAGCGACTTCGTATTTAGCATCTTCATGCAAAATAGACCTGAAGTCAATTCAGCACAACGATCGCTTTTGAAATAATGGATGAAATTTATCCTTATTAATAAAAATTAATCGAATTCCGCTTAGTATCTTTAAAAGATTATTTAAGCTCATATTCATGCAGATTTTTTCAGCTTTTAGATTTAAAATATCAACCATTTTCTTATTGTTTTGTGCTGTTCACCTGCAGGCACAGGTACTCACATCAAAGCAGATCGATAGTGTTGTAGAAAAAACATTGACTACCTTTAACGTTCCCGGAATTGCAGTTTCCGTTATAAAAGATGGTAAAATTATACATTTAAAGGGGTATGGGATAAGCTCGGTCAAAACCAATAAGAAAGTTGATGAGCATACCCTTTTTGGTGTAGCATCCAATACAAAAGCCTTTACGGCGGCTGCTTTAGGTATGCTTGTTGATGAAAAGAAGATTACCTGGGATACCAAGGTGACGGACATCATTCCTGAGTTTAAAATGTACGATGCTTACGTAACCAGTGAGTTTACTATCCGCGATTTGCTTACACACCGCAGTGGTTTAGGTTTAGGCGCAGGGGATTTAATGATCTGGCCTGATTCATCAACTGTGGATAAAAAACAACTCATTCACAATTTACGGTACTTAAAACCGGTTTCATCCTTCCGTACCAAATACGATTACGACAATCTGATGTATATTGTTGCCGGCGAAGCTGTGGCAAGAGTTTCAGGTATTACCTATGAGGATTTTATTGAAAGCAGGATCATTAAACCATTAGGTATGAGTAAAACGGCTGCTTCATGGTACCGTTTAAAAGATAAATCAAATGTAATTGATGGTCATGCACCTTATGAAGGTAAACTGCTTCCTGTAGGATTAAGCTTCGGCGAAATTGCTAATGCCGCAGGGGGGATTTACTCAAATGTTACCGATATGAGCAAGTGGGTATTGGCGATGATCAACGGTGGTAAATATGGAGAGAACCTTGATAAGAAATTATTCAGTCCTGCTGTGGCAAGAGAACTCTGGACCCCGCAAACTATTATTGCCGGCGGTAATCCGGCAGCTTTTAGCAGTTATGGGTTAGGCTGGTTTTTGAGTAATGTGAACGGTAATTTTCAGGCTACACATACCGGTGGCCTTTCAGGAATCGTAACACAAGTTACCATTTTGCCAGAACTGAAATTGGGTATCATTGTATTAACCAATCAGCAATCCGGAGCCGCTTTCAATGCCATTACCAATTCAATCAAAGATGGTTATTTAGGTATTAAAGGTCAGGATAGGATTAAAACTTACAATGATAACAGGTTAAGAAACGAAAAACAAGCAAATGAGATGGTTGCCAGAGTTTGGAGCGATATTGCTGTACAGCAAAAATTAGCGGCTTCAAAACCTGATGCCAAAAACTATTATGGAACTTTCCGCGACGCCTGGTTTGGCGAAGTAAGCATTAGTGAAGTAAATGGTAAAATGCATTTCCAGGCTAAAAAATCACCTAAATTAAAGGGCGATATGACTTACTATAAGGGCAATACTTTTATTGTGAAATGGTACGACAGAAGTTTGGATGCTGATGCCTTTGTTAATTTTAGCTTAGATAACAATGCCCTGGCCGATGGTTTCAAAATTGAGGCCATTTCCCCATTAACTGATTTTAGTTTCGATTTTCAGGACCTGGATTTTAAAAAGACCGATAATAAATAACCTAACCATTTATACACGATGAAAACAGTAATAAAAACGAGTATTTTACTAAGCTTTTGCTTAATTGCATTAACCTCAATGACATTTAAACCTAAACGCATTATCTTTTTCGGCGATTCAATTACCCAGCAGGGTGTTTCAAAAAACGGATATGTAACGCTGATCAAAAAGTCGCTCGATTCAACCAAATATGATGTGATAGGTGCTGGTATCGGTGGCAATAAAGTTTATGACCTTTACCTGCGTTTAGAAGATGATGTATTAAACAAAAAGCCAGATTTAGTGGTGATTTATGTAGGCATTAATGATGTGTGGCATAAACAATCTTCTCATACGGGAACGGATTATGATAAATATTTGAAATTTTATCAGGCTTTGATCAATAAAATTCAGGGTGTGGGCAGTAAAGTGGTATTGGTTACGCCGTCAGTTGTTGGTGAGAAAAAAGATGGCACCAATGAACTGGATGCCGATTTGAATAAATATGCAGAAGGAATCAGGACATTGGCCGCAAAAAATAATCTTCCTGTATGCGATTTGAGGAAGGTTTTTGCAGATTATGAAGCAAAAAATAATCCGGAAGATAAAGAGAAAGGTATTTTAACCGTTGATCGGGTGCACTTAAATGAAACCGGAAATAAATTGGTAGCGGATCAGCTTTTGCCTTTGGTGAAGTAACAGGTTCTAAACCGCAAAGTTCGCTAAGTATTTCGCAAAGCACACATATCGTCATTGCGAACTGAAGAAATGGAATGTGCGATGGAGTGAAGCAATCGTTCCTGCGAGGTGAATAGTAACTAAAAAGTATAATAGTAAAAAGATTGCCTGACTGCTGCAGGCAGGGTTCGTCGGCTGAAAAAACCTCCTCGCAATGACGATCTTTGTAGCGTCATTGCGAACTGAAGAAGGGGAATGTGCAGTGGCGTGAAGCAATCTTTCCTGCGTAATGGCTGATTTAAAACATAATAATGGAGCGCGGCGGAACAGTTTACATTATTACTAATTTTACGCATACAACATTTTACACTGGAGTTACCTCTGACATAACATCTAGAATAATAGAGCACAAAGAAAAAGCACATCCGAAATCTTTTTCTGCAAAATATAACTTAGACAAACTTGTTTATTTTTGTTCCTATGATTCGATAGAGGAAGCAATTGCAGAAGAAAAGAGAATTAAGGGCGGAAGCCGAAAAAGGAAAATAAAATTAATAGAATCTATAAATCCTGGATGGAAGGATTTATGGGAGATAGTGAAAGAATGGTGAGGTAAGATGTAATCGTCATTACGAATTGAAGAAATGGAATGTGCGATGGAGTTAAGCAATCTTTCCTGCTAGGTGATTAGTGACTAAAAGGTATATAGCAATTAAGATTACTTCGTCGGCTGGAAAAGGCCTCCTCGCAATGACGATCTTTGCGGCGTCATTGCGAACTGAAGCAAGGACTGTGCGATGGCGTGAAGCAATCTTTCCTGCAGGAAGATAACTGATTGAAAAGTAGCTAATAGCTAAAAAGATTGCTTCGTCGGCAGAAAAAGCCTCCTCGCAATGACGATCTTTGCGGCGTCATTGCGAACTGAAGAAGGGGAATGTGCAGTGGCGTGAAGCAATCTTTCCTGCAGGGAGATAACTGATTGAAAAGTAGCTAATAGCTAAAAAGATTGCTTCGTCGGCAGAAAAAGCCTCCTCGCAATGACGATCTTTCCGGCGTCATTGCGAACTGAAGAAGGGGAATGTGCAGTGGCGTGAAGCAATCTTTCCTGCAAGGAGATAACTGATTGAAAAGTATCTAATGGCTAAAAAGATTGCTTCGTCGGCAGAAAAAGCCTCCTCGCAATGACGATCTTTGCGGCGTCATTGCGAACTGAAGCAAAGGATTGTGTGGTGGAGTGAAGCAATCTTTCCCGCAGGTAATAACAGTTTAAATAAAAATAGCAAAATAGATTGCTTCGTCGTGCCTCCTCGCAATGACGGACAATAACTAAGTATGATAAACCGCGAAACAATAGATAAGATAATGGATACCGCCCGTATTGAGGAGGTAGTTGGGGATTTTGTGCATTTAAAAAAACGCGGAACCAGTTTAATTGGTAATTGCCCTTTCCACGGCGAAAAAACACCGTCTTTCCACGTATCTGTAACCAAAGGGATTTATAAATGTTTTGGCTGCGGTAAAGGGGGTGATTCGGTGCGCTTTATTATGGATCATGAAAAATATTCATATCCGGAAGCACTTAAGTTTTTAGCCAATAAATACAACATAGAAGTAGAGGAGACCGAACTTTCTCCTGAGGCTGCCGAAGCCCAGAGTGCCAAAGAAAGCCTTTATATCGTATCGCAGTATGCTGCTACGTTTTTCGTAAAACAGCTTTGGGAAACAGACGAGGGCAGGGGCATAGGCCTGAGCTATTTTAAAGAGCGTGGTTTTAGGGAAGATATCTTAAAAAAATTCGAGGTGGGTTATTCTCCCGATGTTTGGGATGCGATGACACAAAGCGCAACCCATGCAGGCCATAAACTGGAATTTTTAGAAGCCACCGGCTTATCAATCAAAAATGATAATGGGAAAATTTACGACCGTTTCCGCGGCCGTGTGATGTTTCCCATCCATAACTTTACCGGTAGGATTATTGGTTTTGGGGGCAGAACGCTAAAAACAGATAAAAATGTACCTAAATACGTAAATTCTCCTGAAAGCGAAATTTACCACAAATCGAACGTGCTTTATGGTTTATTCCATGCCAAAAAAGCCATCCGGGATTTAGATAACTGCTACCTGGCCGAAGGTTATGCTGATGTACTTTCTGTTCACCAGGCTGGTGTAGAAAATGTAGTAGCCTCTTCGGGTACTTCCTTAACGGTAGAGCAGATTAAACTGATCGGCCGTTTTACACAAAATATCACCATTCTTTTCGATGGCGACGCTGCGGGAATTAAAGCTTCGCTCCGTGGTTTGGATATGATTTTGGAAGAAGGACTGAACGTGAAGATTGTTTCCTTTCCCGATGGTCATGACCCTGATTCTTATATGCATCACGTAGGTGCCGGAGCATTTAGAACCTACCTGGAGCAGAATAGAAAAGATTTTATTTTATACAAAGCGAATGTACTGCTCAAGGATGCCGGTACTGATCCGATCAAACGTGCAGGTATTATCCGCGATATCGTAGAAAGTATAGCTAAAATTCCTGATCCGATTAAAGCTTCGGTTTTTATCCGCGAGAGTAGTAGCCTGCTCGAAATAGAAGAACATATTCTGCTTAGCGAACTTAATAAGATGCGTTCGGCAAAACTTAAAAAAAGTTTTGAGGGTAATCATCGTGCAGCTCCTTCCTCAAATCCGAAACCATATACTTCAGGTCCCCCAGAACCGCTTGGTCCGCCCGATGATTTATGGGATGATAGTGCCGGCCCAATGGGTTACGAGCCGCAAGAGCCAGCTAAAGAAGAAGAGTATCAGGAAAAGGAAATTGTTCGCTTATTACTGGCTTTCGGGCATGAATTTGTAAACTGGGATAAAATTGATGATATGTACATTGGTCCATTCATCATGCAGAACCTGAGCGATGTAGAATTTGATGATCCGCTTTGCAAGAAAATTATTGACCATTATAAATCCGAAATTGACAACGGCAGATTACCAACTGCGAACCACTTCGTTAAACATGAAGACCGGGATATTGCTGATCTTGCGATTACGCTTTCCACTTCCGAGTATGCTTTAAGTGAAAACTGGTTAAATAAACATCTTATCTATGTTAAAGATGAATCGATGAATTTGAAAGCAACCATTTTGGGCGGTATTTTTCACCTCAAAAAACGGAAGGTGGAGAAGATATTAATGAACCTGTTGAAGGAAATTAAAGAGGAAAAGAACGAAGATAACCAAATGATTTTAATGCAGCGCTATGGCGTGATTAAAGGCGTAGAAAGGGAAATTTCAAAATTTTTAGGCTCTGTTATCGTAAAGTAAATTATAAATGATTGGAGTCCTGTAAAGATTTCGTTATCTCGACTGAAGCATAGCGAAATGGAGAGATCTATATAAACAGATATAACTTCGTTGGGCAATTTGTGGTTCGCGACTGGCCTGCACACTATAAGAAATTACCGTTTTTCCAGCACGAAGGTTGTTCAGTGAAAAATCGATCATTAAATAATTATTTATGGCGCTTCATAACGATTTAGGCAGAGCAGGTGAAAGGATTGCGAAACAATATCTGGAAGATCAGGGGTATGAAATTTTAGATGAAAACTGGACGCATGGTAAAGCCGAAGTAGATTTAATTGTTTATAAAAATGGTATTATGATTTTTGTAGAAGTTAAATCCCGTAGCTCTATCGCTTTTGGCGAACCAGAAGAATTTGTACAAAAATCGAAACAAATTCAGATGGAATTGGCCGCTAATGCCTATATTGAAATCATGAATCATCAAAATGATATCCGTTTTGATATTATTGCGATTACCTTTACAAAAAATAAGACTTATAATTTAAACCATATAGAAGATGCGTTTTGGCCTGAAGATTAACCATATTAAAAATTTCATATTTGTTGGATCTGCACTTGCATTGGTAACTGCCTGTAAAGAAAGTGCTACTACAACCTACCGTAGCTTTGTTTCTCCATTAACCGGTCTTAATGTGCCATCGGGGAATGAATTTGATGTGAAAGTGCTGTTTGGAGCTGATCAAAAAGTAGATTCAGTAGTGTATTTGATCGATACCGTCAAAGTTGCTTCAAAAACCGATACTTTGGCCCTTAAACTTAAAACTAACGGTCTGAAACTGGGTAATCACCTGTTAACAGCTAAAATATTTGGTGAAGGGAAATCAGAAGATATCACATCAAATATAAACGTATTAGCCGGTCAGGCACCTGCAGAATATACTTACAAAGTAATCAGGAGCCTGCCTCATGATACCGCTTCTTATGTTGAGGGTTTAGAATACCATGATGGCTTCTTTTACGAAAGCGCAGGAGATTATGGTCATTCGAGCTTGCGCAAGGTAGATCCTGCTACAGGGAAAATTCTTCAGAAAACAGATTTAGATAAACAGTATTTTGGCGAAGGCATGACCGTAATCGGAAATAAGATTATTCAGTTAACCTATCGCGAGAAAGTAGGTTTTGTATACGATAAGGCTACCTTCAAAAAATTATCGGAATTTTCTTACACTACAGGAAGAGAGGGCTGGGGTTTGGCCTTTGACGGGGAGAAGGTGTTGAATACCGATGGTTCCAACACGATCTTTTTCCTGGATAAGGATACCTATCAAAAAATTGGTTCGATTGATGTTTTCGATAATAAGGGCCCTATCCAAAATCTGAACGAACTTGAAGTGATTGATGGTAAGATTTATGCAAACGTATATACGACGAATGAAATCATGATCATTAACCCTGAAACAGGAGCTGTTGAAGGCAAGATCGATTTATCAGGATTGTTGCCAGCCGATTATTTTAAAACTGATGATGAAAAAAATAACAATGTATTAAACGGGATTGCTTACGATAAGGTGGGTAAAAGACTTTTTGTAGCCGGTAAAAAATGGCCACACATTTTTCAGATTGAGTTGGTTAAGAAATAGTTAAATTGATAGGTAGGTCACATTGAACTTATTGAAATGACTTAAATGGTCGCTGGATAAGCTATGAATGACATAAATCAAATAGAAAGGTCATCATCCGATCGCTAGCTATCGCATCCCGAGTATGTGGGAATATCTTAACGCCCTCGCATTAAGATTATTCATAAGTGTTTTCTATTCAATGGCATTCATGAGCACTTCGTGGTTCCCAATAAAGTTAGGAATGAAGATCGATCGGATGATATTACCAAATAAAATTTATCTGTCACTCATATTGATTTTATAAAATAGTTATCCCAGTAACAAAAATATGATATTTTGTGGACAGCGCAGAGCTAAAGCCCATCCCCAAATTTATAATATGGAGCCACACTCACGGGTAACTTACCCGTAGGTACCAAGCGGTTGTTAATTACTGCAGCAGCCGAAATCTGCATGTAATCTTCTTTTTGATAGGCAACTACTAAACCTTTGCTATTCTCTAACCCGGACAAGCCAGCCAGGTTATACGGATTTGCAAACAAGGCAAAAACAGCATTTTTGGTCGATAATTCTTTAATAAAATTCTTAACACCTGCATTCAGCTGTATATTATTTGCAGGCCTTGACCTGCTGTCATGAATGCCTACAATTATCTGGTCAAATGCACTGATTTCACGAGCGATGTTTGAAATTTGAGCTGCACTGGCGTCTTTGTCCAGCACATAATAAACAGAGTTGTAATAACCTTTCGATATCTCTTTCTGAAAGGTAGTTACAGAAGGTACACCAATACTGATAATCGCTGTTCTTCTGATCGGGATAAGGCGTTTAATATAATCTTTACCTTTGAGCAAAGTTACTGATGCATTTGCCAGTTCCTGCACCAAAGCGCTGCTCGAATTGCGGTTTACACCTGCAAAAATACCTTGGGTTACAATCGTATCGCGTTTAGCTAAACCCGCCCAATATTTTGCAGTTAAGATCTTGCGCACACTTTGGTCAATCTCAGCCATACTTACACGATCATGTCTTACCGCTTTACGTACCAACTTAATGGCTCTATCACTGTTTTCAGAAAGTTCTATGATGTCATTACCTGCAATAATCCCCATCAAATCAGCTTCGCCATTTTTAAAGTATTTTACCACCCCTTTCATATCCATCGCATCTGAAATAATCAGCCCTTTAAAGCCTAATTTCTGCTTTAAAATACCAGTAACTATAGGCTTAGAGAGTGTAGAGGGTACATTTGGAGTATTATCTAAAGAGGGGATGTTCATGTGGGCAATCATTACTCCGGACGCGCCTTGTTTGATCAGTTCTTTAAATGGATACATTTCTAAGGTATCCAAACGTGTAGCAGAGAAAGTAAGCTGCGGTAAATCGTAATGTGAATCAACATCGGTATCGCCATGACCGGGGAAGTGTTTCAACGTCGTTAATAAACCACCATCCTGCATGCCTTTCATATAGGATGCAACTTTACTCGTCACATTATATTTGTTTTCGCCGAAAGAACGGTAGTTAATTACCGGGTTTTTAGGATTATTGTTAATATCTGCATCAGGAGCTAGGTTCATCTGCATCCCCAGTCGCTTATAATCTTTAGCTATTTCCAAGCCCATTTTATACAATAGCTCCTTATTTTGGATGGCACCTAAAGTCATTTGGTAAGGATAAGAGATGGTACTGTCTAAGCGCATGCCCAAGCCCCATTCCCCGTCGTTTGCCACAATAAGCGGTACCCTGCTCAGTTTCTGATAAGCATTGGTAGCAATGGCTTGCCTGCCCGGTCCACCCTGAAAAAAGATCACTCCGCCCAATTGTTCGCGTTTAATTACCTGACCAACCGAGTCGGTATATTTTTGACCCAGGTTGGTATGAGCACGTACAAAGAACATCTGTGCAATACGCTCTCTGCGGTTTAATTTATTAAAAACCGAATCGACCCATTTTGGTTGATTGGCTAACATTTCTAAATAGGATTTTTGTTGTGCGCTGCCCGAAAATGCAACTCCGCATAGGGCAATGAGGATAAAAAGATTTTTTTTCACTTATTTTTTGGATCAGTTAGCTAAATTAATAAACCAAAGCCGTATTGAACAAAAACCCGTCCAATTAACGAATTTAATACAGTAGGTTTTAAAAAAATATACTGCAGATTAAGATCTGTACATTCCCTTGCCCTCAATAAAGTCAATTACTTTATCAGGCAGGAAAAACTGTATATTTTTTTTCTCTTTGATGGCTTTTCGGATAAAGGTTGACGAAATTTCCATTAAGGGAGTGTTTGTAAAAGTGATGGAGGGGTGGTTTTTCCATGCGTCCACATCTGCTCCCGGACGGGGATAAACATAGATATGATAGTTTTTGAGTAACATCTCATAGTTCTTCCATTTTTTAAAAGAAACGAGATTGTCAGCGCCCATGATCAGTACAAACTCTTTCTCAGGATATTTTTCATGGAGATAGGTTAGCGTATCAATGGTATAAGAAGGCTGTGGTAATGCAAATTCGATATCACTAACGCGGATATGTTCTGCAGTTTCAGTAGCTAATTTGGCCATTTCCAAGCGATCATACATGTTGGTCAAGCCGCTTTTGTCTTTTAAAGGATTGTGTGGAGAAACCACCAGCCATACTTCATCGAGTGCCGTGTGGTTCGCCATATAATTGGCGATAATTAAATGCCCGGTATGGATAGGGTTGTAAGAACCGAAGAAAAGACCAGTTTTCATGTTTGCGGTTTTCAGTATATATTTGTCATCAGTACAAACGTAGCCGAAGTAGTTATTTTTAAAAAAAGATTGCTTAGGCTTTGTGCGCCTTTTTCATCGCTCGGTTCGCAATGACGGATTTATTTATATTATTAGTTTACCAGCGTATTTTAATCTTATAAAAGCTGAAATTTTGGTCTTTTGTCAAAATAGTTAAATCTTCTGAGATTCCTTGAGCGATCAAAATCCTGTCAAATGGATCACGATGATGAAAATCTAATTCGTTTGATTTAACAATATGATCAAATGAAATTGGTAATATTTCTATTTGATTCTGATCCAAAAAGTCTAAAATTCTATCGAAGTCTGCATTTAATGAAAGTTTATTTAGTTTGCATTTGATCGCAATTTCCCAAATACTGGCAATACTGATAAAACATTGATTTTTTAGATTCTTAATTTCATCAATTAACTCATTTGGCAAAGATGAATCTCCATTTATAAACCAGATAAATGTATGCGTATCTAACAGAAACTGCATTACATATAATCTTTAAAGTCTTCTAATGGTTCATCAAAATCGGCAGACATTTTGAAGAAATCTTTGGCATAGCCAAATTGTCTTTCTTTCAGTTTTTTACTGGCTTTCGATTTTTTCTTTAGTGATGAGACAAACTCAGATACTTGCTTCTTCAGGTCTGAAGGCAATGAAGATATTTGGCTATACAATTGAATATCAGTCATCAATCAAATATAAGGATTTCTACACGCTTAGGAAAATTATTTCTTCAAGAAATCCCCGACCAATTGCTCTGCTTCTGCGCAAGCGGTGGCTAAATCGTAATTTTTTAAGACCACATCAAACTTATCTGCATAAAGCAATTCTTTTTCGGCTTTGATAAAACGTTCCTGTAATTTTTCAGGGCTGTCAGTTCCGCGGCCGCTTAAACGTTCCTTTAATACCTCCAATGATGGCGGCTGAACGAAAATAGCCAATGCATCATTTTCATACTTTCTTTTTAAACGGATACCGCCTTCAACATCGATATCGAAAATAACGTGTTTGCCTTCATTCCAGATGCGCTCTATTTCTGATCGTAGTGTTCCGTAAAAGGTGCCGTTATATACTTCTTCAAACTCTACAAACTCCTGGTGGGCAACTTTGTGTAAAAATTCTTCCTTGGTAATAAAATAATAATCGTTTTCATGTGTTTCATCACCTCTCAATTCTCTGGTAGTTGCAGAAATGGAAAAGCTCAGTTCAGGAAACTTCTTTAATAAATGATGTACTATGGTGGTTTTACCTGCTCCTGATGGTGCTGAAAATATGATTAATTTGCCTTGCATGCTTTTAAAAGTTTTGCTATTGGCGTCTGGCATAAGCGTTTACCGCTTTCCACCCAACGCTACAACACATTCAGTAACTGTTCTTTTATCTTTTCTAATTCTTCTTTCATTCCTACCACAAACTGCTGCATCTGAGCATCATTCGCTTTAGCGCCCATGGTATTGATTTCTCTACCTATTTCTTGCGAAATGAAACCCATTTTTTTGCCATTTGCTTCTTTGCTTGCCAGAGTCTGCAAGAAATAATCGCAATGGCTTTTCAAACGTGTTTTTTCTTCGGTAATATCAATTTTATCGATGTAGTAGATCAATTCCTGTTCAAAACGGTTTTGATCAATATTTACCTTACCTACTGCATCTTCTAAAAACTGGTTAAATTTATCGCGGATGGCTGTAATCCTTTTAGGCTCCAGTTCTTCCACCGATTTAAAGTACGACAGGATATTTTTAATCCGTAGTTCCAGATCTGCCTTCAAAACAGCGCCTTCATCTTCCCTGAACTGGTTGAAGTTGGCCAGGGCTTCGGTAAAAATCTGGTAAAGCTGGTTCCACTCATCTTCGCTAACACTTTCTTCCTTGTAACTAATTACATCAGGAAAAGTTAAGGCTGTTTGCAATAAATTACTGCTATCAGCACCTAATTCGTTATTAACAGCAACAAGTTGCTGGTAGTAATGACCCAATAAAGCGGTGTTAATAGTAGCACCGGTAACCTCGCCATTAGTGCGTTCTATCGTGATGCTTAAACTTACCTTTCCGCGCTCTATATCTTTGCTGCAGATATTGCGTAGAATCAGCTCCTTATCTGAAAATGCCTTTGGGTATTTTAAATTTAGCTCCAGGAATTTACTGTTGAGTGATTTGATTTCGACACTATACTTTGCGTTTGCATAATCGGCTGTTGCTAAGCCGTATCCTGTCATGGATTTTATCATGCGCAAAGATAGGGTTTTAAGCCGAAAGGAGAAATAATAATGGTTAAGGGGCTAGAATTATAGCTTATCAGATAAAATAGCTTTATGATTAGAAAACAGCGTTCAGTATTTCTTCGGGTAGTGAAGCCCTGCTTTCCATTACATGTCCTTGCTACGCTGTGGTCTTTCATTTCATAAAAATGCCATTAGTTTTTTCATAGGATTAACGTTTATTTAACAGTTTGCATGCTTAACAAATCTTATTTTTACAACTTGTTGTAAATAGGATGGCTTTCAAACTTTTTTTATAAAGCTTATGATTTTCTGACCAAGGTGTAGAATGATGCGTAAAAAAACAAAAGCTAATCACTGTTGATATAGAACCTAAGCCACGCTATCTGATCATTTAATTTGCCAGTTTTAAACAATGAAGCATTTGAAGATTATTCTTTTATTCATCATTTTAATAAAAGGTATAAAACTCAACGCCCAGGATTTTTTGCTAAAAGGAGTGGTGATTGAAAAAGGTTCTAATGTGCGTGTTGCTTTAGCAGCGATAACCAATATCCGAAGTAAAATGGGTGCAAGCAGCAACGATATCGGCATGTTCCAGTTAAATGCCAGAGTCGGTGATACGCTTTTTATCCGGAAAAAAAACTTAAACGATCAAAAAGTAGTTGTTAAAACAGCTGATGACCTGGTTGTTTTTTTGGTAAGGGGCAGCACTATGCTGGCAGAAGTGACGGTTAAAGGGCAGACCAAAAAGCAGGAAATGGAAGAAATTAAGCGGGATTTGAAACATAACGGCTCTTTCTTTGCTGGTAAACCACCATTAATTTTATTAAATCCGCTTGGTGGCAGCCCGATAACATTTTTTTATGAGCTTTTTGGGAAAACACCGGCAAGAGCACGTAAATTTAACCGTTATTATAAAAAGGAGTTAAGTTTGATCGAAGTAGACAAGTTTTTTAATAAAAACCTGGTTGCGGACAATACAACATTAACAGGGAAAGACCTCGACAAATTTCTGCTCGATTATTACCCAACACGCAGCATGACCATTAATTGGAGCAATTATGATGCGGTTAAATACATTAAAGAGTCGGCTAAGAAATACACCGATACTTTAAAGCACACAAATTAGCATAACATGAGAAACGTTAAATCTGCCTTTATAATCTTTGTTTTTACCTTAATCGGCTTTGTGGCAAAAGCGCAAGACTTTATTGTGAGAGGTGTGGTCATCGAAAAAGGCTCAAATGTTAGAATTGCATTATCGGAGATTACGAATTTGCGTACCGGTATCGGTGTTGGCAGTAATGATATTGGGATGTTTCAGCTGAAAGCCAGAATTGGTGATACACTTTTGGTAACTAAAAGGGACTTAATTGATCAGCGTGTAGCGGTAAGCAGTGAAAAGGATCTGGTCGTTTATCTGGTTAGAGGAAGTACCACATTGGCCGATGTAACCATTCGGGGCAATACAAAACAGCAAGACCTGAATGAGATTAAGCAGGAGTTTAAGAATAAGGGTGTATACAATGGCGGTAAAACTACGTTCCTGTCGGCTATATTTAGTCCTTTAAATGCACTTTATAACCTCTTTGGAACTGACCCTAAAAATGCCCGGAGATTTAGCCGGTATGCGGATAATGAGATTAAACAATCGCAGATTGATGTATACTTTAATCAAAGCATCATTAAAAATAATACTGAATTAAGAGGCGATACCTTAGAAAGATACATGCTCAATTGTCGTCCTGAATTTAATAAAGCGCAGTACTGGAACAGTTACGATTACATCAAGTATATTAAAGAATCTTCGAAAAAATTTACAGATACGCTTGGGAAGGGGAAGTAGTTTAGTCCTTAGTCAGGAGTCCGTTAAGCAGTTTGCAGTTAGCGGTTTGCAGTTACTCATGATCTAATCTGAGGTTTGGATTCAGTTAACAAAGTTTCAACAATTAAACCGATTAAGCAGTTTGCGGTTTGCAGTTACTCATGATCTGATCTGAGGTTTGGACTTCAGTTAACCAGTTTCAACAATTAACCGATTAAGCAGTTTCCAGTTAGCAGTTTGCAGTTACTCATGATCTGATCTGAGGTTTGGATTCACTTAACCAGTTTCAACAATTAACCGATTAAGCAGTATTCAGTTTCCAGTTAGCGGTTTGCAGTTACTCATGATCTGATCTGAGGTTTGGATTTCAGTTAACCAGTTTCAACAACTAACCAATTAAACAGTATGCAGTTTGAAGTTAGCGGTTTGCAGCTAGTCATAAACTAGTCTGAGGTTTGGATTTCAGTTAACCAGTTTCAACAATTAACCGATTAAACAGTATACAGTTAGCGGTTTGCCTTTACTAATGAACAAATGACCAGTGAACGAATGAACCATTAAATACTAAGCATCTCGCAAGCTTTTTCTGCAGCAAGTTTTTCCGCATTTTTTTTGTTATAATCTCTGCCGGTACCTACTTTTTCGCCTTCTACCACTGCACTGATGGTAAATAATTTAGTGCTTTCGCCTTCACCGTTTTCAGCCAGTTCGAACAATACATCCTTACCATGGCGCTGGCACCACTCAATTAACTTACTTTTAAAATTGGTTTCCGTGAGTTCAAGGGTGTGGATATCGATATGGGGTTTTACAATTCTCCGCAATAAAAACTCTTTGGTAAAATTGTAGCCTTTATCCATATAAATGGCGCCAACAATAGCTTCAAAAGCGTCGCCCAACATTGAGTTGTGTTTTGTCTGTATACTAACGGAACGCTGATCAAACTGGATAAGCTTATCAAAACCAATTTTTTTTGCCAGTTGGTTTAAATTAGCCCGGTTTACGATTTTTGAACGCATCTCGGTTAAAAAACCTTCTTCTTTGTAGGGATAGTGTTTGAAAAGCAGCTCTGCAATTACTGAACCTAAAACAGCATCGCCTAGAAATTCTAAGCGTTCATTGCTGCTCCTGCTTCCATTTTTTAGGATTTTTGCTGCAGAACGATGTCTGAACGCCATTTTATAAAGCGTAACATTACCCGGAACAAAGCCTAAAATATTTTTCAGCTTTTTTACAAACTCCTTTTCAGGAGAAAGATAGAGTTTATATAATTTTAATATCGGCATTAAATAAATAACACAATTAACGGCTAATTAGCATATTTAACTAAGTTATCTATTTTTAATTAGCATACAAAATTATATACCAGCGCAGTTTTAATTAATCTTCGTATTTTTTGAAAATTACAGAAGCATTGTGGCCACCAAAGCCGAATGTATTACTTAAAGCAGCTCTAACAGTACGTTTCTGTGCTTTGTTGAAAGTAAAATTCAGTTTAGGATCAAATGCAGGATCATCTGTAAAATGATTGATTGTTGGAGGAACAACATCATTTTTAACAGCAAGGATTGCCGCTATGGCCTCAACAGCTCCGGCTGCACCCAAAAGGTGGCCAGTCATCGATTTGGTTGAGCTGATATTTAAACGGTAAGCATCTTCACCAAACAATGTACCAATAGCTTTGGTTTCGCTAATGTCACCCAGTGGTGTAGAAGTACCGTGTACATTGATATAATCTATATCAGCAGTTGTTAAACCAGCGTCTTTCAGTGCATTGCTCATTACCATTCTTGCGCCTAAACCTTCGGGATGTGGCGCTGTGATGTGATTGGCATCTGCACTCATTCCACCGCCCACAAGTTCTGCATAAATTTTTGCACCTCTTGCTTTAGCGTGTTCTAGCTCTTCTAAGATAATGGTTCCTGCACCTTCACCCGCTACGAAGCCATCACGGTCTTTATCAAAAGGGCGTGATGCTGTTGAAGGATCTTCATTACGTGTTGATAATGCATGCATGGCATTAAAGCCACCCATGCCCGCTTCATTGATGATTGCTTCTGAACCACCACTGATAATGACATCAGCCATACCCAAACGGATATAGTTAAATGCATCAATCATGGCATTTGTTGAAGAAGCACATGCTGAAACAGTTGCAAAATTTGGCCCACGCAGGCCATATTTTATCGAAATATGGCCTGGAGCAATATCTACGATCATTTTAGGGATAAAGAATGGATTGTACCTTGGGGTACCATCTCCCTTGGCGAAATTTGAAATTTCATCCAGGAAAGTTTTCAATCCACCTATGCCTGCACCCCAGATTACGCCGATCCGGTTGGTATCTAATTTTTCAAAATCAAAACCACCATCTTTTACAGCCTCATCTGTTGCTACAAGAGCATATTGTACAAACGGATCTAGCTTGCGGGCTTCTTTTTTCTCCAAAAAGTCTTCAGGATTAAAATTTTTAACCTCGCATGCGAATTTGGTTTTGAATTTTTCAGTATCAAAACCTTTAATAGGAGCAGCGCCACTCACCCCGTTAGTCAACCCTTCCCAAAAATCGGGAACATTATTGCCTATAGGAGTGAGCGCACCCAACCCTGTTACTACTACTCTTTTTAATTCCATTTATACTGAAAAAGCGTAATTCTATTTAACGTTTTTTTCCAAATAAGCAATTGCCTGGCCAACTGTACCGATGGTTTCAGCCTGATCATCAGGAATAGCTACATTGAATTCTTTTTCAAATTCCATAATCAATTCTACGGTATCTAAAGAATCTGCACCTAAATCGTTGGTGAATGAAGCCTCTGGCGTAACTTCGCTTTCGTCAACACCTAGTTTTTCTACGATAATAGCCTTAACTCTTGAAGCAATATCAGACATAATTTTATAATTTAATGGTTAAATAATTCTGTGCAAAGAAAAATAAATTCTTACAATTTTCAAATGTTTTTATTTCGATACGTAATTTTGGTACCTCAATAACACAGCGAATATAGAATTAGTTTTTTAATTTCGTTCTGTAAATAATTTATTTCGCTTTGAATAAGACTTACCTAAAACTTACCTTAGACCTTGATTTTACACTAATTGCGATCACAGCACCCCTAAAAGACTATGTGCTTTGCCACAAAATTAATACCCGGTTAAATACCCAGTTTGAAAAAATAGAAGACCACGAAATATTTTTTAATATCGATGAACCCGCCTGGTCTTTTTCTAAGTATTACTTTTTTGTAGAGCAGGGTGAAGTAGAATACTATTTAATCTGCAATAAAAGCAGCGATGGCTTTCTGATTCCGGAGATGAGCAAGGTAGATTTTTTTATCATTATTAAAGAATTTATTGATAAGGAAGATTTGGATTATTTAATTAATGGATTGAATAAACTTCCTGATATACAGGTAGCTGCAAAGATAGATCCGACGAAATTAAAGAGTCGTGAAAATTTGGTAATATAAAAATTATACACATGGTGTATTAAATACACTATATTTGGCAGTTACAAACAAAGAACTAAAAAACAAAATATATAAAATTTAATGCAGTTTGATTATTTTAGATAATAATTAGTGCTTTCTTTAAACTGCATTCCTAAAATCAATTAATAAATGAAACCTTTTCATTCGAGAACTAAAATTGTTGCCACGCTTGGGCCTGCATCAGCAAAACCAGATGTATTATATAGTATGTTTAACGCGGGTTTAGATGTTTGCCGTCTAAATTTTTCACACGGATCACAGGCAGATCACCAGGCGGTTTTGGATACCATCCGCGATTTGAATAAAAAATACGAATATAATGTAGGTATTCTTGCTGATTTACAGGGGCCTAAAATCCGTATTGGTTTAGTAAAAGAAGGCGGAATTAACCTGATCAATGGAACTACTACCGTAATTACAACGAACGAGTGCATCGGTAACGAAGAACGCATTTACATTACCTACCAAAACTTCCCTCAGGATGTTCAGGCTGGCGAAATTATACTTCTGGATGATGGAAAGCTTCAGATGAAAGTGATTTCTACCAATTTAAAAGATGAAGTAGTTTGTGAAGTTGTTCATGGTGGAATTTTAACTTCCAGAAAAGGTGTTAACCTGCCAAATACTAAAGTTTCTATTCCTTCTTTAACTCCTGAAGACCGTGAAAACTTAGAATTTGTTCTAGAAAACGATGTAGAATGGATCGGTTTATCTTTCGTGCGTAAGGCAGAAGACATTATCGAACTTAAAAAGATTATTGCTGAGCGTGGTAAAACTGCCCGCGTAATTGCTAAAATAGAAAAACCAGAGGCTATTGCCAATATTGATGAAATCATTGCGGTAACTGATGGTATTATGGTTGCCCGTGGCGATTTGGGTGTTGAATGCCCAATGGAAGAAGTTCCGTTGTTACAGAAAATGATTGTTGCGAAATGTAGGGCAGCTTCTAAACCGGTAATTGTAGCTACCCAGATGCTGGAAAGTATGATCACAACCCCACGTCCAACACGTGCAGAGGTAAATGACGTAGCTAACTCTGTTTTGGATGGTGCTGATGCGGTAATGTTAAGTGGTGAAACTTCAGTTGGAGAATTTCCGCTGATTGTGATCGAAACCATGCAAAAAATTATCCAGAACATTGAAGAGAACAATTATCCTTTCCATCCTGATAAGTTTTTAAAACCAAAATCACCTTCTTTCTTAAGCGACGCGATTTGTGATTCGGCTTGTTTCTTAGCGAAACAGACCAATGCAGTAGGTATTGTATCGATGACTTTAAGTGGTTATACTGCTTTCGAAATTTCAAGCCACCGTCCGGAAGCCCTAACTTTTATTTTTACCAGCAACAGGGCATTATTAAATGCGGTAAGTTTGCTTTGGGGGGTAAGAGGTTTCTATTATGATAATTGGGAAAGTACTGATAATACCATTATTGAAGTAAACGAATTCTTGAAAAGTAAAAAATTGGTTAAACAAGGTGATATCATCATCAATACCGCCGCTATTCCAATTGAAGCAAAAGGCAAAACCAATATGTTAAAAATTACCGTTATAGATTAATTCTATATAATTTGTTACAAGGCGCTTCATTTTAAGTGAGGCGCTTTTTTTATGCCTGACCTTTTAAACATCAGGCTAATTGCTTTTGCTTATCTAAAGATATAATACGGATTTAAATTAAATTTTGGTCGGGTAAGATTGTCATAAGTCCGACGAAACCCCGGCTTAAGTCCGGTAAAAGTCCGTTTAAGGACACTAGTTGTCTTCTTTGCGAACCGTCGTTTCGACCGCAGTGGAGAAAATATTTGTAATGTGTTTTATACGACTTCAGCTTAAAAAAAAACAAGCGGTTAAGCGGGATATAACTTAACAAAAGAATAAATTGATCAGACCGAATTTCTTGTCATTAATTTTTATGGAGATATGAATAAAAAAATTACTTTTGCAGTCCAATACGGAGAGGTGTCTGAGTGGTCGAAAGAGCAAGCCTGGAAAGTTTGTATACTGGCAACGGTATCGAGGGTTCGAATCCCTCTCTCTCCGCTGAAAGGGGTGATTTTTTAAATCCCCCCTTTTTACCTTAATCACCTTAACGGATAAACTTTTCGAAAGTGAAATCTGGCTGATGCATTTCTATTTCGTTCCTTACTGATGCAAGTTGTGCTTCGTTGGCATAAATAAACATTTGTTTTTCATAATCATTAATAGCATCTGCTAAGTTTTTAAATTTTCCTTCAGTTAAGTTATCCGCTAAAATTAATGCATCCATTAGCCCGGTATTTACACCTTCGCCTGCAAAAGGCGGCATTAAATGCGCAGCATCTCCGATAAGCGTAATCGGCAAAGGGCGGTCTTTTTTCCAGGGTTTATCCAATGATAATATTCTTGTCGGCAAGCCCCAGAAAGAGGAGGTTGAGCGGAATAATTGTTTGTAATGTTCATTCCAGTCCATAAACCTCTCTAAAAGAAATGTTCGGATACTATCCTGATCCTGAAAGTTTAAACCATTATAATCATCACTCCAATTTTCAGGCTTTTTAAAAATCACACCATAGGTTAACGCACTCTTATTATCGGGGTTTGTTACCAATAAATTTCCTTTGTAGGCAGCCATTAACCGGTTACCATTACAGAGTCGGAAAAATTCAGGACAATTTATTTCAGGTTGAGCTACATCGCCTTGTATGATAAAAGTTCCGGTGTTTTCAGCGACTGTATCCGTAACATATTTCCTTATCTTAGACATTCCGCCATTGGCCACGATAACAAAATCAGCAATTGCTAATGTTTCGTTTTCAAATCGCAAATGCCATTTCTCCTCACATACCTCGAGTTTCTTGCATCTGCTGTCCCAGATCACCGTACCCTCTTTCAACGTGTTTAGCAGTACTTTTCTAAGGTCATTTCTGTTTATTTCAGGATTATCGTATTGATTTTCCGTTGTAACTTGTTTGGCCAATAATATTTTTCCTTTTTGGTCTGTGATCGTCATCCCCATAGGCTTTGCTATGGCGTAATAACTTTCCAGTAAACCAGCTTTGTTCATCACTTTCTGCCCTGAATCTTTGTGTAAATCGAGCGTACCGCCCCAGATTCTGGCTTGTGGATCTTTATCCCTTTCGTAAACGCTTACATCTATGCCTTTTTGCTGTAATAATATCGCCATGGTCAGGCCAACCGGCCCTGCACCGATAATAGCCACTTTTTTTTCTTTTAGTATCATTGCCTTTAATTGATACACAAAATTATTAGTCGATTTAAGTATAAAATAGCTATATTAGACCTAAAAACAGTCGTAAAAGACTTTATGGAAATTGAAGATCAGACGGTTCCGCATGTGCTAAAAAGATTAGCCCGCCTATTGGAAACAAAATTAAAAAATACGAGATTAGAGATTCCACCGCAGTTTGGAAGTGGATACTGTATCGGATTTGTTTTTAATGAACACATCCGTATGCTTATTAGTAACTATGAGCTCAATAAAGATGTAATTGTTCAAAATCCTGATATCAATCTTGCCAAGAAGACGATATTTTTCAAGTTTCAAAATATATTCTCCAGAGCAGAAACGTCACCGCCCCTCAGGCATACAATACCTTCGGTATTAATAGGAACCAGTCGGATCAATACAGATGATGTGATTGCGATCCATTCCAATACTGCTACCATTACTATAGAAGTTGATGTTGATTATCTGAACAGTTTGTTTACTGCCTCACAAGAATCATCGGTTTTGAAAGGCCTTTTGCAGAATGAACGTCCTCTTCTGTTTGAACAGATTATGTGGCCTTCTTTACAAAAAAATGTTGATGAAATCTTGTCTGAACCGGCAAATGAAATCTTTAAATTTTTCTTTTTAAGGGTAAAGGCCGAAGAACTGATTTGCAGGTTATTGATGGAACTGGAAAATCGAGGTGAAAAACAATTACTTGCCTTAAACATTCATGATTTACAAGCCATTTACCGCGTAAAACAGCAGATGCTTGAACATTTAGAAACGCCGCCAATGATTAAAGACCTCGCATTTGTTGCTCATATGAGTCCAACTAAACTGAAACGTTTATTCAGGCAGATTTTTGGCGACAGCATTTTCAATTATTATCAGAGATTTAGAATGCAGGAAGCCGCCTTTTTGCTAAGAATGGAGAAGCTATCTGTTTCAGCTGCTGGTTACCGGATGGGTTTCACAAACCTCAGCCATTTTTCAAGAATATTTAAAGCGCACATCGGCATGAACCCGAAACACTACGCATTAAAGGGTTCAAACTAAATGCATGCAACATATCATCTTCCGTTATGCTAATAAAATCTAACAGTCAGACAGGATAAAATTCTGTTTTTCGCCTCTGGTCAGTTAAAAGCCTGACGAAATTCCAGCGGAGACAGATTTGTCTTTCTTTTGAAAAGTGTGCTGAAGGATTGTGCATGCTCAAAGCCGAGGGCGTAAGCGATTTCGCTGACTGAAAGATTAGTGGTAGAAAGTTGTTCTTTCGCTTTCGCAATCAGTTTTTCGTGAATGTGTTGCTGTGTGTTCTGTCCGGTATGAATCCGAAGCAGATCGCTCAGGTAGTTCGGCGACAGGTTCATCTGTGTTGCAATATGGTGTACCTTGAGTAAAGTGTTTATATCGCTGTTAAAATAGTCGTCTATCAACTGCTCAAACCTGGTTAGAAGTGCAAAGTTATTGTTTTTGCGGGTCAAAAACTGCCGCTCATAAAAACGGTTGGAATATTTTAAGAGGCTTTCAACCTGTGTCAGGATGATCTCCTGGGTATGTTTATCGATATGCCGGCACTCCTTATCAATTTTATGGAGAATTGTGATCAGGTCATCTTCTTCCTCTGCCGATAAATGTAGTGCCTCGTTAACCGCGTAATCGAAAAAACCATATTGATGAATGCTATTCGCAAGAGGATGCTGTAACAGAAAGTCCGGATGGAAGATCAGGAGGTAACCACACCCACATTCCATACTTTGCAGGTCTAGTTGTTGCACCTGGTTGGGCGCGGTAAAACTCAATACGCCTTTATCATAATCATAATGCTGTTGCCCGTACCTGATTTTATCCTTAGCTTCGCGTTTAAGCGCTACGCAATAAAAGCGGTTAACGAAACCTTTCCAGATTTCATCTTCCAAAAAAACGCTATGTGCCAGGTTAATTACGCTCACCAGCGGATGGTGGGGTTCTGGCAACGACAGTAAGCGGTGAAATTCTGATATGGAGTTAATAGCATTCATAACCAAAATTAATCAATTAAGCCCATACTAAACTCATCATATGGCGCACCGGTATCAGTACCTAATGGTACGATGCTTTCCAGTTGTGAAAGATCCGATTCGGTCAACTCAATGTTGGTTGCTGCTAGGTTTTGTTCCAAATACTTTCTGCGTTTCGTTCCAGGAATAGGTAAAATTCCCTTGCTCATAATCCAGGCTAAAGCCAGCTGCGAAGATGTGACGTTTTTTGTTTCAGCCATAGCTTCGATTGCTTCAACCAATTCGATATTCTTGTTGAACATTTCGCCCTGGAAACGTGGAATCGCTCTTCTAAAATCGTTTTCCGGCAGGTCGCTGATGCTTTTGATCTGGCCGGATAAAAAACCACGGCCCAGTGGTGAGTAAGCGACGAAGCCTATACCCAGTTCATTTAACGTGGTTAAAACCCCGCGCTCTTCTACTGTTCGTTCAAATAAAGAATATTCGCTTTGCACGGCGGTAACCGGATGTACGGCATGCGCCCGCTTAACGGTTTCAGACGATACTTCTGACAAGCCGATATAGCCTATCTTACCTTCCTTAACCAGTTCGGCCATGGCTTCAACTGTTTCCTCGATCGGCGTATTTTTATCCAGGCGGTGCAGGTAATACAGATCGATGTAATCGGTATCAAGGTTTTTTAACGAACGCTCCAAAGATTTCTTTACATAATCCTTTTTGCCATTAATGGCCCAGGTTACTTTATTGTTATCGTCAATTTCCCAGCCAAACTTGGTGGCCAGAACATATTGATCTCGTTTCCCGCTGATGGCCTTGGCGATAAGCTGTTCGTTTTTCAGCGGGCCGTACAGATCGGCGGTGTCCAAAAAATTACCGCCCAATTCGCGTGAACGGTGAATCGTTGCAATGGCTTCATGCTCGTCCGCAGGGCCATACATGTGTCCTGCTTCAAAGCCTGTCATACCCATACAGCCAAGCCCAATCATTGGTACAACCAAACCCTGGTTGCCCAACGCCATTTGTTTTATTTCCATAATTCAAAGATCAGCAAGCCAAATTGAGCTGATGTATGCAAATCCCCGAAGTTTGTAAGCAAATCAAGGAATGATCTCTTTATCAAATAAAAGCTTGTTTGGTTTTTAAGGATGGCGCTTGCCCTTCTTGATACCATGCCGGAAGTAAAGCTTATTTTGTATCATGATTAATACCAATCGTTTGCCAAAACAGTCTTATTTTTATCGCAAGATTAACTAACATGATGAATAAATATTGGTTTACTGTAACAGCTTGTACACTGGCTTTTACAGCAAATGCCCAACAGAAAGCTTTAACCGTTAAAGATTACGAAAGGGCTGAAAGTTTGATGAGTTACAATACCGCAAAATACATCGATCATGCCACTGTGCAACCAAACTGGCTTGAGGGAGATAAATTTTGGTACAGCACTAAAGTAAATGGTAATGAACAGGCTTTTTTAGTAGATCCGGTAAAGAAAACAAAAACTTTAACTACCGATTATAAAGGTAGTGCAATGCCATCACGTCGAGGGCTTAGCTGGAGCGAGGTATTATCTCCTGACGGGAAAAAGGCAATATCGATTAAAGATTATAACCTTTTTGTTAAAGATATAGCCACCGGAAAATTAACCCAGTTAACTACTGACGGCATTAAGGATTACGGATATGCTACAGATAATGCAGGTTGGAAGCATAGTGATGCGCCAATTCTGCGCTGGTCACCTGATTCGAAAAAAATTGCCACTTTTCAGCAAGATCAGCGGAATTCGAAAGATATGTACCTGGTAACAACCAATGTTGGAGCACCAACATTAAAAGCCTGGAAATATCCTTTGCCTGGCGATAAACAAATTGCAACGATCAGGAGGGTGATCATTGATGTAGAAAATCCAAAAGTAGTTTCACTTAATATTCCTGCCGATCCACATCGGGCCACCTTAAGCGATGATATTTCGAGCAGTGGCACTTTTGATGATATTGATTGGAAAGCGGATGGTACGGAAGTGGCATTTGTATCTACTTCGCGCGATCATAAAAATGAAAAATTCCGCATTGCCAACACCGCAACCGGCGCCGTTCGCGAAGTTTTCGAAGAAACTGTTAAAACGCAATACGAATCCGGGCAGGGTACCATTAACTGGCGTTATCTTCCTGCATCAAAAGAAATTATCTGGTATTCGGAAAGAGATAACTGGGGACACCTTTATTTATATGATTCTGGTAATGGAAAATTAAAGAATCAGATTACCAAAGGCGATTTCGTGGTTACACGTTTAGTTAAGGTTGATGAAAAGACGCGTACACTTTATTTCTTTGCCAATGGTCGCGAAAAAGTTAATCCTTATTTCAGTTACCTGTATAAAATTGGTTTCGATGGTAAAAATTTGACGCTTTTGACGCCAGAAGTTGGCAATCACCAGGTTGTATTTTCGCCATCTTTCGCATATTTTGTTGATAGCTACTCGCAACCTGATGTTCCTGCAGTTACTGTTTTAAGAAATATCAGTGGTAAACTGATCAGTACTTTAGAAAAAACAGATGTTTCCAGGTTAACTGCTACAGGCTGGAAAGCACCGGCTCCGGTTTCGGTGAAAGCCAAAGATGGCAAAACTGATATTTATGGTCTGGTTTTTACACCAACAAAAATGGATGCGAATCAAAAATACCCGGTTATCGATTATATTTATCCGGGGCCTCAGGGCGGTAGCGTAGGCAGTTGGGCCTTCGTTGCTTCGCGTGGGGATCACCAGGCTTTGGCCGAGCTGGGCTTTATTGTGGTGGTTATGGAAGGAACCAGTAATCCTGGCCGTTCTAAAAGTTTCCATGATATGAGTTATGGCAATATGGCCGAGAATACCTTGCCAGATCAGATTGCAGCCATCAGGCAACTATCTGTAAAATATCCCATCGATACCAACAGGGTAGGCATCTGGGGGCATTCAGGCGGAGGTTTTGCAACTGCTGCTGCGATGTTCCGTTACCCTGATTTTTTCAAGGTAGGCATTTCCGAATCAGGTAATCATGATAATAGAAACTACGAGGACGATTGGGGCGAGCGCTATAATGGTTTGGTAGAAAATTCGGATTATGAAGCACAGGCCAACCAGAATTATGCTAAAAACCTAAAAGGAAAATTAATGTTAGTGCATGGTATGATGGATGATAATGTGCCGCCTTATAATACACTTTTAGTTGTTGAGGCATTGGAAAAGGCCAATAAATCTTTCGACCTGGTTATTTTTCCAAACAGTGCGCATGGTTACGGTGCCTACTCGCCGTATATGATGCGCCGCCGCTGGGATTATTTTGTTCAACATCTTCTAGGAGCAGAGCCGCCGAAAGATTACCAAATGAAAGGCCCTTCGGCAAGATAATTTTTTTAGCGGCTGTGTTGTTTTATTAAGGAACACAGCCGCTGATTTTATGGGGTTATATAGATCCGCCTTCGATTAATATAGATTCATCAATAATGGTTTGTGCAAAAGAACTTCCGGCAATACATCTCATCATTCTGCCAAAGGCCAGTTTGCCCAGTTTAAAACCGCTGGTTTCGGCATAGGTAATTTCAGGATAAAAAAGTGAGGGGATCATTCCATCACTGATGCTGATTACCCCAAGGTCGGCCGGCACTTTTAGGCCCATCCGCTGGATGGCTTTCATTGCTCCCACCAAAATCTCATCGCTCATACAAAAAACAGCAAAACGTTTTTTTTTAAACCCAGGAATCATTGATAGGGCAATTTGCTCTGCTTCTTCCGAATTGTTGGCGTGTACAGCCTTAAATTCTGCGTAACCTGAAACAATTTCGGTAAATTTTTGCAGCCTTACCTGCGTAATCGACATATTTTCATCACCAAAAATAGCCAGGACATTTGTAATCCCCTTTTTTAAAATTTCATTCGCCGCAATGGTTGCCGCATGTGCATCTCCAACGCAGATTTTGTTACAGGATTCGTATTTTGGTACCTTGTCAAAAAAAACAACCGGAATCCCCTGCAAATCCAATTTAAGGAAAGGTTCTATTTCTTTTGTTCCGGAAGTTATGGCAATAAATATTCCCGAAACCCTTTTGTGTCTGCAGCTTTTTAAGATCTCCTGTTCAATCACCGGGTCGTTAGCCGAACGGTAGATAATTACGGTATAACCATCAATGCGTGCATCTTCTTCAATTGCACTGATAAACGAATGGTAAAAAAAGTTTGATAAACTTGGTACAACCACGGCAAACTCCCTGCTGCTATGTGTACGCAGGTTAACCGCATAGGGATTGGGATCGTACTCCAGCAATGCGGCTAACTCATTTATCTTCTTTTTGGTTTCCTCTGAAATGTCTGGATGGTTTTTCAGTGCCCTCGAAACTGTTGATATACTTACGTTTAGCCTTTCTGCAATTTTTTTTAAAGTTGCGTTCGGTTTCATGGTTTAATATTTGGTTACCCAAATATAAGTTTTCCACAACAAACATTTTCGCAAATGTTTCCGCAAACGTTTGCGGCCATAATTTGCTGGTTTGTATGGTTTTAAATCTTTTATAAACCTATCTTCATATCATTAAACAGATGAAGCATGTAGGACTAGATGTTCGGCATTGCCAATTCGCAATTACATTAACCAAATACTAAACTAAAGCACAACATATAGTAGCCCGCTCATTTGGGACTGGCATGTTGTTATCGAAAAATATGAGATCCCTGAAACCATTTATCATTTTAAGTCTGCTTTTCTATTTCAGTACCGGCCACACGCAGCCTGTTTCTAATCATAATGTATACAGCGAAACAAACAGGCCGGCCTGGTGGAAGGAGGCCGTAGTGTATCAGATTTATCCACGTAGTTTTAAAGATAGCGACGGAGATGGTGTAGGCGATTTACGTGGGATTATTTCAAAACTGGATTATTTAAAAAGCCTCGGGATTGATGTGGTATGGCTTAACCCGATATTTGCTTCGCCAAATGATGATAATGGCTATGATATTAGTGATTACCGTAGTATCATGAAAGAATTTGGCACTATGCAGGATTTTGATGAACTGCTTAGTGGCCTTCATAAAAGAAAGATCAGGCTGGTGCTTGATATGGTGTTAAACCATAGTAGTGATGAACATGAATGGTTTAAACAGGCCAGGTCGTCGCGTAATAGTCCTTACCGTAATTATTATCACTGGTGGCCCGCAGAAAAAGGAAAACCCACACCCCGTTACAGCTTTTTTGATGTAAACAATGATGCCTGGAAATACGAGCCTTTAACCAAATCTTATTATCTCCACTATTTTTCGCAAAAACAGCCCGATTTAAATTGGGAAAATGAAAAACTGCGCCGCGAAGTATATGGTATAATGAAGTTTTGGCTTGATAAAGGGATTGATGGCTTAAGGATGGATGCTTTCCAATATGTTTCGAAAGATACCACCTGGAAAAAATATCCTGAAGGCTACGAAAGAAACATCATCAAATATTATGGAATGGGTCCACACCTCCATCAATATTTAAAGGAAATGAACCGCACCGTTTTAAGTAAGTACAACATTATGACGGTTGCAGAAGGTGCAGGGAGTACTTTAGCCGATGCACATTCGCTGGTTGACGCAGACCGGCAGGAGTTAAATATGGCCTACCATTTTGAGATCATGGATATCGGGAACGATCCCAAAGGTTATAAACTGCCGGATCTGAAAAAGGCATTTACCAAATGGGACCATTCGTTTGCGAATAAAGGCTGGCTCGCCATATTTCTGGGCAACCACGATGTTCCCCGCATGGTGAGCAAATACGGGAATGACAGCAAAGCATTTAAAACGGCATCTTCTAAACTATTAACCACACTGATTATGACCATGCGTGGAACGCCCTATTATTTTAATGGAGATGAATTGGGGATGACCAACATCAGGTTTGACAAGATTGAAGATTACCGCGATATCGCAACCATAAACGCTTACAAAAATGCAAAGGCCAAAAATGAGGATCTGCAGGCTTTTATGGATAAACAGAAATTCATTTCGAGGGATAATACACGCACCCCGTTTCAATGGGATAGAACAATAAATGCAGGTTTTACCACCGGAACACCATGGATTAAAGTAAACCAAAATTATAACGAAGCAAATGTAGCTGATGAGGAAAAAAATCCGGCAAGTGAGCTCGCTTATTTTAAAAAGATCCTGGCCTTGCGTAAAGCATCCCCGGTATTGGTTTATGGCAGTTACCAGGTTTCCGATCTCGAAAATCCCAGTATCTACTGTTATACACGCAGCTTGGCTAAGGAAAAAGTTTTGGTTGTGTTAAATTTTTCTAACCACGAAGTTACTTACCAGCTGGATAAAGGTATCAATGCACTTTCTGCAAAACAGCTCATCAACAACTACAGCGGAACAGTGGGCATTGCAAACAATAAATTAAATCTGAAGCCTTGGCAGGCTATTGTTTATCAACTTAAAAGGGCCTGATATGATAATTGCACAAGCAGAAGAACACAAGGGTATTTCATCGGCAGTGAAACTGAATTTCAGTTCAATCATTGCCATGAACCTGGGTTTTTTCGGTATACAGTATAGTTTTGGTCTGCAACAAACCAACATGACTCCAATTTATTCCTATCTGGGAGCAAATGCAGATCAGATTCCATTGCTAAACCTCGCAGGGCCAATGACCGGACTGATTATCCAGCCGATAGTAGGTGCCATGAGCGATAAAACGACCAGTAAATTTGGACGGCGAAGACCATATTTTTTAATCGGGGCCATTATATGCAGCATTTGTTTATTTGCCATGCCCTACAGCAGTTCGATTTGGATGGCTGCAGGAATTTTATGGATACTGGATGCAGGCAACAACATTACCATGGAGCCCTACCGCGCCTTTGTTAGCGATAAACTCCCGTCAGAGCAGCACGCCCTCGGTTTTTTAACACAAAGTTTTTTTACCGGTCTGGGTATTACACTTGCCAATCTTACTCCGGGTATTTTAATTGCTGCAGGTTTAATCGGCATACACGCTCGCAGTGGCAACAATATTCCGTATACCACTTACGCGGCATTTTTTATCGGTGGGCTGGTATCCGTCGGCTCTATCATGTACAGCTGTTTTACCACAAAGGAAACCCCGTTAAGCCCTGAAGAAATTAAAAAGGTTAAAGCAATGCCGGGGGGTGTTATCAATATTTTTAAAGATATTATCGAGGCCTTTAAGGTAATGCCTGCAACAATGAAAAAACTTGGTCTGGTTTACCTTTTTAACTGGTACGGCATGTTTGTTTACTGGCAGTTTGTGACCCTTTGTTTGGCAAAAACCATTTACAATACCAGTAATGCAGCAGCTGATGGTTTTGCTTCGGCGCAGCTTTTAACCGGGACCGTAAATGGCGGCTATAATGTGGTTACCTTCATCGTGGCTTTTCCACTTGCTTATTTCGCCAGGAAAATAACAGCAAAGAAAGTTCACCTCATCAGTTTATTAACAGGAGGTGTTTGTTTGGCTTGTTTGCCGCTAATCCACACTAAAGCTTTGTTGTTTATACCCATTATTGGTTTGGGCATTGCCTGGGCGAGCATGATGGGTACTCCTTATGCCATGCTTGCCGGTAGTATACCGAAAGCGAAAACCGGTATTTTTATGGGTATCCTCAACATGTTTATTGTGCTGCCCATGCTTTTAGAAACCATCACTTTTAAATATGTATACCGGTATTTTTTAGGGCATAAGCCCGAAAACGCTATCGTGTTTGCCGGCGGATTGCTTGTAGTAGCAGGCATAATGGTTTCACTGATCAGCAAGCGTGATATAGGAGGTAAGACCAATGGTTAATCAAAAAGGATATGAGCTAGCACTGAAACTGATGGCCCGGGCGTCAACACCTTCTGGTTTTGTGGCTGCAGTAGAGGAACATGACAATTATAAACGGGTGTGGACAAGGGATGGAGTAATTACAAGCATAGCGGCCTTGCTAAGTGGTAAAGAAGCACTTATAGGTACTGCCAAAGCAACTATTGAAACCATTTTTAACCACCAGCACGAAAGCGGTTTTATGCCCTCCAACGTTTCGCCCACCGATGGATCGGTAAGTTTTGGAGGCACCTCAGGCCGGGCCGATAACCCATCTTGGGCAGTAATTGGTTTATCGGCCTATACTGTTTTAACAGGCGACAATTCGCTCTGGGAAAAATATGTATATCAAATCGGGCGATGCTTTAGCGTAATGGATGCCTGGGAGTTTAACGGTAAACATTTAATTTATGTTCCGCAGAGCGGAGATTGGGCAGATGAATATATTCAGCATGGATATGTTCTTTTCGATCAGCTTTTGCGGCTTTGGGCATTAAGACTGGCATCAACCTTATCAGAGAATAAGGATTGGAGCGAAAAAGCGCTGAACATCAGCCATGCGATACAATTAAATTATTGGAAATGTGAATCGCAAAAGCAGCTTTATTCGCCTCATCTTATCCATCAGTTAGCGGCAGTTTCTCCGCATTTTTGGTTAATGGGCTTTAATCCGGCCAGGGTTTATCATTATTTTGATCTACAGGCCAATACGTTTTGTCTACTGCTCGGTGTAGGCAACAGAGAACAAACCAGCAATACCATAGCCTACGTAAAAACGCTGTACAACAATAACCAGGATTTAATTCCTTCTTTTCATCCAACAATTGAATATAGTGACGCAGATATGCAGGAGCTGAAACATAACTATGCCTACTCGTTCCGCAACAAACCCGGTTATTTTCATAACGGCGGCCTATGGCCAGTTTGGAACGGCTGGCTTGCTGCTTCATTAAACCATCACCAGGAGTATGAAATGGCACTTAAAATTACTGCTGATATCCATCGGGCCAACAGCAGCGGCGATTTATTTAACGAGTGCCTTAACGGTACCAATCAATCGCCCTGTGGCATTCCTAATTGTACATGGAGTGCTGCGGGAGCTGTAATTGCCGAGCAAGCGATTAAAAATGATGCATTTACCAAACTCTTTTCATTTAAATTTTCAGGCCTGTGAAAAATATAGCAAATGTTTTAGTAGTAGGAGAGCTCCTTGCTGATATCATATCAGAGGGCAATATAGAATCTCTTGCATCGCCATCACGTTTTTTGGTCAGCCAGGGCGGAAGCTCAGCCAACCTATGTGCCAATTTAAAATGGCTGGGTGTTGATGCTGAACTTATTGCTACGGTAGGTAACGATAATCTGGGTACTTATCTTATTCGTGAATTAAAATCTGTTGGGATAGCCGATACCTATATAAGCCGCACCTCTGATGAAAAAACCAGTATTGTATTGGTGGGTAAAAACCCTGGAACGCCCGATTTTATCGCTTACCGAAGCGCCGATATGATCATTAAAAGGATGGATGAAAACATCATTGCGGCCTGCGGCATCCTGCATACTACTGCTTTCGCATTGAGCAAAGAACCGGCACGGAGCAATATTCTGCATGCTTTCGAAAAGGCCTATCAACTAGGTAAATATTTATCGGTTGACTGGAATTATGCACCATCCATATGGAATGGAGATGATGGACAAGATATATTCAGCATGCTAAGCAAGCTGAATATACTGCTAAAAATAAGTACCGATGATCTGGAACGTTTTACTGGTCGGCAACTGGATATGGAACAGTCCATGCAATGGTTAAATCATTTCAATGCAAAAGTGATATGTCTTACCTGCGGTAAAGATGGTGTTTGGTTTAAGGCACAAAACCATCAATGGCAATATAAACCGGCACTCCGGGTTGAATCGGTAATTGGCGTAACCGGTGCCGGAGATGCCTTTTGGGCTGGTTTCCTTACTTATTTTATACAGGGTAAATCCATTGAGGAAAGTATGGACAATGCATTATTAATTGCCAGGCAAAAAATAGAAAAACCCCATCCGCTTTATAAATAATCAACTAAACCAAATTAAAACAGAAATGATAAAATATATACCACCCTGATCTTAAAAGTTTACCCATTAAATGCACCTATTTTCTAACCAATTATTAAATCCATTATGAACATGACTTTACCAGGCAATTGGTCTGTTTTATCCCTAAAACAGAAATTGTATTCATTAAAGAAATTTATAGGCTTAAATCTCCTGATGCTCATGTTAAGCACAGCAGCTTTTGCCCAGATTACAGTAAAAGGTATAATATATGATAGTGATAAAACGCCGTTAGCGGGCGCAACTATACAGGTAACCGGGACTAATACCAGAACTCAAAGCGATGTGGAGGGAAAATATCAGATCACCGCTCCCACCGGAACATCCCGGTTAACCGTAAGTTTTGTTGGCTATGAATCACAAACGGTAAATATCAATAATCAAACCCTGCTCAACATCACCTTAAGTTCGCTGAATAATTTAGAGGCAGTTGTGGTTGTTGGCTATGCATCAGTAAGAAAAAACGATTTAACAGGAGCCGCAACAACAGTATCTGCAAAAGATTTTAACAAAGGCCCGTTAAATGCACCCGATCAGCTGATACAGGGTAAGGTTGCTGGCGTGCAGATGATCAACAATAGCGGACAGCCTGGTGGTGCATCTACCGTGCGCATCAGGGGTAACTCTGCCATTACCGGAACCGGACAGCCCCTTTATGTGGTAGATGGGGTAGCACTTGATGGACGTTCGGCACGACCATCAACCAGTGCCGGTATCGGAACTGCGCCCGATGGTAACCCTTTAAATTTTATCAACCCGGCTGATATCGAATCGATGGAAATATTAAAAGATGCATCGGCTACCGCAATTTATGGCTCGCGTGCTGCTTATGGTGTGGTTTTAATTACCACAAAAAGAGGGAAATCCGGAGAAACTAAAATTGATGTCAGTGCCTCGGCAGGGATCAGTAATATTGCCAGAAAAGTTGATGTATTAACGGGTGATGAGTATCGTGCGGCATTATCGAAATACAACCTCAGTACCGGTAATTTTGGCACCAGTGTTGATGCATTGGACGCCATTACCCGGACTGCCTATAACCAAAATTATTCAGTTGGCATCAGCGGTGGAACCAATGGCAACACCTTCCGTGCGTCTCTGGGTTATCAGGATCAACAGGGGATTATCAAAACAACCGATTTTAAAAAATACAGTGCCGGATTTAATGGTAATTTTAAGTTCCTGGAGAGCAAAAAGCTGGGTCTGGATGTGAACATGATCAGCAATCAATACCTTGAAAGTGTAGCGCCGATTACTACCGATGCAGGTTTTACAGGGAGTTTAATTTCGCAGGCATTGTCCTGGAACCCTACCCAATCTTTTTACAACCCTGATGGAAGTTTATTTATAGATTATGGTTCTACCACGATTAATCCTCTGGCTGCATTAGCCGCAAATAGCGATAAATCGAAAGTTTCTACCATTTTGGGAAGTGTATCTCCATACTATAAAATCACACCCTGGTTGGAATACCGGATGCTGGCCAGTGTAAATTACAGTACGGGTATAAGAAGAGCGTCTACCAGGAGCACTTTAAACCTGCAGGGTATACAGCCATCAGGAACTTTCCTTGGCGGTTATGCAAGCTACTCCAACAATGAGTTGATTACACAGCAATTCACCAATACCTTAAACTTTAATAAGGAAATTGTCAGCAAGCTAAATGTAAATGTAGTACTGGGATATGAATACTCAAATTTTATCAATAAAAGCGCGGTTAATACGGCAACTGGATTTGGTGATCTTCCTCTTGACTATACTGATGCATTTGAAGCTACCTTAAAGTCGAACAGAACATTTGTAACGAGCTACGATCCAACAACAGAATTGCAATCATATTTCGCCAGAGGTATTTTTAACTATGATAATAAATACATATTAACAGCAACAATTAGATCTGATGGTTCGACAAAGTTTGGTGCAAATAATAAATATGGGTATTTTCCTTCATTTGCAATAGCCTGGAACATTAAAGAGGAAAGTTTTTTTACGGATGTGAAATGGGTGGATTTATTAAAAATCAGAGTGGGTTATGGTAAAACCGGTAATCAGGATTTTCCTTCAGGCGCTTCCCAACAGCGTTTTGCGTATAGAACACCTAGTAAGGCGGGCGATCCCATACCCCAGGTAGGTATCAATAATCAAAACGATAATCTAAAATGGCAGGAAGATAAACAAACTAACGTTGGTGTGGATTTTGGACTATTTGGAAATAAAATAACGGGAAATATCGATTATTTCAATAAAACAACAAAGGATCTGCTATATCCACAAACAGCGTTTGCTCCTGCAGAGCAGGGAAATGTAATTACTTGGAAAAATTTGAATGGTGAAATTGTCAACAAAGGTCTGGAGTTGAATCTGAATGCCAATATTATCGAAAAGGATAATGTTTCATGGTCCTTGGGTGGTAATGTAACTTATATCAAAAACATAGTTAAAAATTTAAATGATTTAATAAAAACTGGTTCATTAAGCGGGCAGGGGTTAAGCGATGTAACTACTGAAGTTATTCAAAATGGCTTACCGTTGTTTGCTATGGTAACCAGACAATACAACGGCTTAAGTGCTAATGGCTTCTCTCTATATGCAGATGATGGATTTACAAAATATTATGTTGGTAACCCGAATCCAAAATTTATTATGGGTCTAAGTACAAACATTAGGTATAAAAAAATATCTTTTACTGCAAATTTTAATGGTGCATTCGGGCAAAGTATTTATAATAATACCGCAAATTCTGTATTAGCAATTTCAAACTTGGGAAATAGAAATGTCTCATCAGGGTTATTAAATTCAGAAATTCAGGAATCACTAGCTAATCCAATTGCAGCATCATCAAGGTATATAGAAAAAGGCGACTACCTAAAATTGGCTAATGCTACAATTAATTATAATATCGGCAACATTGGTAAAGCAATCAAATCGCTAAACGTTTATATTAACGGGCAAAATCTCTTCGTCATTACCAAATACACAGGCTTTGATCCAGAAGTCAATGTAAATAAAAGCGTTAATGGTGTTCCTTCAGCGGGTATAGATTACACAGCTTATCCAACAGCAAGGACGTTCAATTTTGGTGTTAATTTTTCTCTATAACTTAATTTTTTCAATATGAAAAATAAATGTATTTTATGCTTGGGAGTAATAGCGATTACTTTTTCAGCCTGTACTAAACTTGATGAAGATCTGCACGGTCAAATAAATTCGGGAACACTTTCTCAGGGAAATGTACCAGGGTTAATTTCTGCGGCTTATATTGCTATGCGAGGTCCATATCAAGCGCCATGGAATTGGTCTGCATTACAGGAAGTCACTTCAGATGAGGCAATTGTACCTACCAGAGCTGGTGATTGGGATGATAATGGAGCATGGAGAGCGCTTCATTTACACAAATGGGCTGCAGACGATGGAAGAATATCCGGTGTTTTTAGGGATTTAAATAGTATCAGTTATGCGGCTACAACTGTTTTAAGATTTAGTCCTACTGCAGCACAAGCTGCGGAAGCCCGTTTCCTTAGGGCTTTTGCCCAATTCTCTATTTTAGATGGCTGGGGACAAGTTCCTTACCGTGATACAGGAGAAGGTGTAACGCTTCCTTCGAAGGTTAGAAATGCGGCTGATGAGATTACTTATTTAATTACCGAATTAAATGCTATTATTCCTGATTTACCAAATGGGCCTGCAACTGTTGCTAATAAAGACGCCGCTAAAACACTTTTAATGAAACTTTACCTTAATAAAGGTGCTTTCGTAAATCGTGCTACGCCAACTTTCGATGCTGCAGATATGGCTAAGGTAATCGCTTTAGCTGATGAGATTTCAGCCAGTGGATACGTATTATCAGCAAACTATTTCGATAACTTTGCACCGACGAATAATGTTTTGTCTAAAGAAAATATTTTTACTGCTGAAAATACTGCAGGAAATGATGGTAGCGATATAGATGGCCAATGGAAATGTACTTTACATTATAACCAAAATCCTAATGGCTATAATGGCTTCTCGTCACTATCCAATTTCTATAATAAGTTTGAGGCAGGCGATAAAAGAAGGGGTGGTAGTTACGCCGGACAGACAAATATTTCTGGCATAAGGGTCGGTTTTCTTATCGGTCAGCAGTTTGATCAAAATGGAGCTGCTTTGAAAGATAGAAAAGGTAATCCTTTAGCTTTTACACCGGAAGTATCAATTATTGAACGTGATCCAAACCATCTAGAAGTTGCAGGCATTAGGGTAATTAAATACCCGATTGACTATGCCAACGCTGGATCCAGAAAACCTGATAACGACTGGGTTTATTTCCGTTACGCTGATGTACTGTTGATGAAAGCCGAAGCCCAGTTAAGAACGTCGCAACCAGCCGCTGCTTTAACCATTGTAAATTCGATCAGGACGGTAAGGGGGGCTTCAATTTTACCAAGCCTCACATTGGATATCCTGCTGGATGAACGCGGTCGTGAGCTATACTGGGAAAGTTTTAGAAGACAAGATTTAATCCGTTTCGGGAAATTTCTCACAGCGTGGCAGGAAAAACCTGCAAGCGAAGCTAAATATCTGCTTTTTCCTATTCCAGATAACCAATTGGGTAACCCCAATCTGATACAAAATCCTGGTTATTAAAATTTGATATTCGCGAACAGAGGCTGCAACCAAAACATATTTACCTAATATGTTTCGGGTTCGGCCTCTGTTTTTTGTTTTAGGACTACAAGGAAAATATATAGTATAAATTATTTTTTCATCAGCTTTAAGAGTACACCGTTCGTCCAGCCAAACCCATCCTGGAGAGGATATTCCCCGCCACCACCTTTGCTGTTCGGATGTACCACATTATATTTCTCCATCAATTTCCCGCTTTCCTTAAATACCGAAATATTAAGGTTGATCCATCTGTTACTAATCGTATCGGCCAGTTTATTGTACCCATAATTGCGCAATCCCACAATGCTGATATATTGAAGTGGCGCCCAGGCATTTGGCGCGTCCCATTGCTCTTTTGTAGTGGCTAATGTTGTAATTAACCCTCCTGTTTTAAGAAAGTTTCTTTCCAGTTTTTCTTTCACGGCTTTGGCCTGTACCGGTGTAGCCAGTTTAAAATATAGGGGAAATGCTCCGGCAAGTGTAATTTGGCTGGAAAATGACCGGTTTTTCCAGTTATAATCAGTAAAAAATCCTTGTTTTTTATTCCAGAAATATTTTAGGATAGCTTTTTTCCGCAGCGCAGCTTTTTGGAGAAATGCAATAGCTTTTGTTTTGTTGCCTGCTTCGTTGTTGGCGGTAGCGATGGCCATTTCGAGATTATATAATAAAGTATTTAAATCTACCGGGAGTAAATCGGTAGTGATAATCTGGTTATAACTTTTACCATCGGCAAACCACCTGCTGCTAAAATCCCAACCCGATTCTGCGGCAGCCCGTACATTTCTGAGAAAAGTGGAAGGAGCCTGTTTCGTTAATTTAGCGGCTTCAAAATCTTCTCGGTATGATTCTTCCCGTGGCTGATCGCCTGCATCATAATATCGGTTTAAAACTGAACCGTCAGGAAGCTTTACCACATGGTTTGCGGCTTTGCCATTACTTAACTGACTGGCTCCTTTCATCCAAAACTGATATTCTTTTTCCAGCGCATCTTTATAATCTGCCAGTTTAATATCCTTATTGTGCGCTGCAAGCAATTGAACCATAGCTGCAAAAAATGGTGGCTGCGAACGTGTGAGGTAATAAGTACGGTTTCCGTTAGGGATAAAGCCATATTTCTCAATGAGATAAGCGAAATTATCAACCATCTCTTTTATGATTTTTGTTTTACCTGCCTTTTGTAATCCAAGTATGGTAAAGTAGGAATCCCAATAATAAATTTCCCTGAACCTACCCCCAGGAACGATGTAGGGTTTTGGTAATGGCAGAAGTGACGTCTGGTAAGTGGAAGCGGTATCAGGCGCTCTTTTTAAAACCGTCCACAAAGTATCCAGATGCTTTTCTATACCCGCACTGATATCAGATTGGTAAGCCGCATGCT
The DNA here is from genome assembly GCF_042464845.1 of Pedobacter sp. BG31. Taxonomy (NCBI): domain Bacteria; kingdom Pseudomonadati; phylum Bacteroidota; class Sphingobacteriia; order Sphingobacteriales; family Sphingobacteriaceae; genus Pedobacter; species Pedobacter sp. BG31. Next base: position 262,030 of record NZ_JBHNZK010000005.1, on the reverse strand, counting down.
GACTTTCCGGAATATTAAAATATTCATTTACAAAAGCTTTCAGGTCAAAACTTTGCTTGTTTTTTAAAGCGTTATAGGCCTTCATGATTTCTGAAGGACTCTTCTTTGGAATGGCGTCTGCAAAAGATTTACTATCGGGATAAATTCTCGCCATTTGAACTCTCTCAAATAAATCAGGATAGGTTTGCCTTGGACTTAATTCGTTTTGTGCAAATAACCAGCTGGAAATAAATAATAAGCAGGCTGACAACATCATTTTAATGATTGGCAAATTTTGACTCCTCATATTAGGGTAATTAATTATCATTTTTCTATATTAATAAAGCAAAAACAAAGCTAACAGCTTCATTTGGCAAACAAAGATTCGCTGATCTTCGTTTTGATTATTAAATAACTTTTCAATGGGAAAAACAAGAAATGAGCATAATGTTATCATTACCGGCGCCACCGGAATGGTTGGGGAAGGTGTATTGATGCAATGCTTAAGCAGTGCTGAAATTGATCATATCCTGGTAATTAACCGTAAGCCTTGTGGTTACGTACATCCAAAATTGAAGGAGATTATTCATGCTGATTTTTTTGGCTTCTCAGCGATCGAACATCAGTTGTCTGGCTATAACGCCTGTTTCTTCTGTTTAGGCATTTCATCGGTAGGTGTTGACGGGGAAACCTATTATAAAATGACCTACACGCTTACCATGCATGTAGCACAAACATTGAGTAGGCTTAACAGTGGTATGACTTTTTGTTACGTTTCTGGTGGAGGCACCAATGAGAATGGCCGTTTAAGGTGGGCTCAGGTAAAAGGCAAAACAGAAAGTGATTTAACAAAATTACCTTTCGAACAGGTTTTTAATTTTCGTCCGGGTTTTATCAAGCCTTTAGCAGGGCAAAAGTATGCACATCAATTCTATAAATACATCAACTGGTTGTTTCCAATTGGCAGGACCATTTATCCAAGTGGTTTTTGCACGATGGCTGAGCTTGGCCAGGCGATGATTAATACCTTGAGCCATCATGACCAGAGACGGATTTTAGAAGGTAAGGATATTATTGCTTTAGCTAAAGAATAAGCTCAGGTACTGCTTAGGTACCCGAGCTCATCTTCAACTGGTTAAGGATTTAGTTTAGGTTAATTGATTGTTTTGGGTTTTAATATAATACTGCAGTTGCGTCTTTATCTTTTTGAGATAATACGGTTGCACCCGAACCACATTGGCCACCATTCATTAGCGATAAGGCGTCTGTTCCGGTTACGCCAGGTACATTCGTTGCACTTGATTCACCGATCGCAGCCCAGTTGGTGTGTCTGAATGAGATGCAGTGACCAAACTCATGGCAAATTGTTCTGGCACGTTGTGCAAAAGAATTACCTGCAATATAATTTTTATTGATTTTAACCAAAGCGCCTGCACTTCCGCCCGAAGGGAACTGTCCCTGGCCGCAAACGCCATTTCCCAAATTTTCATCCTTGATCAGGATGTCGTAAGGGGCGGTGGTTACAATACTGAAGCGTAAAGTAGAATTTGGAACAGCATTCCATTGGGCAATGGCGCTGTTGATCTCACTGCTCATTGATGTCATGGATGCATCTACAAAAATCCGGATGTTTAGTTTTTTCGTTGCGTTTACAATACTTCCGGTGTAGTACTGTTCTGTTTTTGGTGCCGAATTATTAACCGGGATTTCCATATTTTTAGGAAATATAATATCTTCCTCAACGATATATTCATTGCCATTATCAACAATGCTCGACTCGGGAAAGCCCAGATTTTTAATGTGCTGTAAAACCTTATCGGCATTTTTTACCGTTTCCTGTGGTTCTGGGCTTACTGTTTCCTGGTTTTTTTTACATGCAGCAATGGTTACTGCAACTATCGCTAATAAAGCGATTTTTTTTAGGTTTTTTTTCATTGGATAAGAGGTTAGTTGGTCCTTAATAGCTGATGAAACAAATGTAACAGAACATGTTACATGAATTTTGGCGTTGGGCGGAATTTTACACGAAAACTTAATTAGTATTGTTTGTAATATTTATAACTCATTGTTATGTATAAAAAAATTACACAAAAGCCATATTTACTAGTAATTTTTCATTAAGGATGGATTGTTCAGAACTTCTATAGTTCATGTATCAAGAGGATTTCCAGATAAATTGGGAATGACGGATGTATCAAAATATAATTTGCTTAGTGAGCTGGCATAAATCTCCGAATACAGCCGCTATTACACCTGTAAAACAGAATGGCTAATCAATAAATGCTCAGCTTTCTGCTTTGCTCCAGTTGCCATGCGGAACCGATCTTGGGGGTATAAGCAAGTAATTCATTAGGTAATAATTGGGTTCAGGTTGTCTGGTTAACATTTGACCGCATGACACAGCAAAAAAATGGATGTTGGATGGGGTTTAAGGCAGATCCGAATTTCGGAAATGCAGAAGCTTGAATATGTTTTGAAGCCCTGTTGAAATGGCTGGAAAACTTAGCCGATCACATTACTACGGTCACTGATCATTTTGCCTTGCCTGAACTTCCGTCAGTAAAAGAGCAATATGTTATTGATACAAATGGCTATTATTCTGTACATCCCCCGATTAGGGATTTGTGGTAATGAAAAAGGTGATGATCCGGAAGAATCAACACCTTTTTATTATTTTTTGTTATCGTACTTCCGCTGGTTATCTTTGTTCGATGTCTGATCGGAACGTTGGCCACCTCCGTTGGTAATGCCTTGTATCTTTTTATCCGTTTTAACATCGTGGTTAGCGCGGTCAGCTATTGAATTGCCTTGAACTGTTGGATTATTTTTCGGTGTGCTTGTATTTTTCATAACTCTGAGATTTAGTGAATAATATTGCAAAGCGTTACCTTAACAACCAATGTTAGGCTCGATATGTTTTGATTTTTTGAAATCGCCCGGCATTTCGAGCAAAGTTCAAGTAGCAAATAGCCCAAAGGCTTACGGGAGCTAAATCTACTCTAAAAAGATCTCTCCGTTTCGCTGCGCTACAGTCGAGATGACGATTTTATCTTAGTATAACAAAAATATAGTCGGCTTTTTATGTAAATCTATTTCCTCTTTGCGCCAGTTGTAAACACTTTGTGTTTTAATAAATTCATCGGCCGCGGTAAGGTTGCTGGCGACACAAATCTGAGTATTGGGTTTGCAGCTTTTCAATACTTCTTCAAAAAGCTGGTTATTGCGGAAAGGTGTTTCAATAAATATCTGGGTTTGTTTATAACGGCTGGCCGATAAATCCAGATCTTTAATGCGCTTCGTACGTTGTTCTTTATCAATAGGCAGATAGCCCCAAAAGACGAAACTTTGGCCGTTAAAGCCAGAGGCCATTAAAGCCAGTAAAATGGAGCTTGGCCCTACCAGTGGCACTACTTTAATCCCGCGTTTGTGTGCTTCGGCAACAATATCAGCCCCAGGATCGGCAATACCCGGGCAACCCGCTTCGCTCATTAAACCAACGTCTTTGCCGGCGGTAAGCTCCCCAAAAAACTGTCCCAGATCTGTCCGGTTATGTTTGCCATAATCGTGTACGATTAAATCTTTCTGTGGTATTTTTAAACCTGCCTCTTTTAAAAAACTGCGTGCTGTTTTGCTATTCTCTACGATATAGGTATCAATCTGATTAATCGTATCGACCAAATAAGGAGTAAAAGTTTTATGTGCTACCTCCTCGGCCAGTGGTACGGGAATAAGGTATAAAGTGCCTTTTTGCATATCACAAAAATACATACAATAAATAGGATTTAAGTTCTAAAACTTATGGAAATGGCAGTATAATCTCTTTCATGTACAGAGGTGTAGCAAATTTTATTTTTAACTGACTTCTTTTCTACACAATTAAACTTGGTGTAAAACGTTAAATATTAGTTAAATATGCCTTGTAATGCAATATTAAAAGGAAAATGTAAAAACTATGCTTGCATATTAAACCTTCAGCATTTTTGGTTCTCTAATTGATACACACACATTAGGTTATTAAAATAAACACACAAATGAAAACACTGAAATCTACGGCACTTGTGCTGGGGCTATTTTCGCTCCTTGCCGGAACCACAACCCTTGTCAGGGCACAAGACTACCAAAATGATTACCAGTCTGATGGTTACAGTACCGGCAACATTTCTTTACAGACTTTTTACGATGAACTTTCGCCTTACGGCACCTGGATTCAGGATCCACAATACGGTTATGTTTGGCGACCAGATGTAGATCAAAGTGAATTCCGCCCATATTATACCAATGGACGTTGGGCCATGACTGAATATGGTAATACCTGGGTTTCCAATTACGATTGGGGCTGGGCACCTTTCCACTACGGCCGTTGGGTAATTAACAGTTACCGGCAATGGATTTGGTTGCCTGACACTAATTGGGGACCAGCCTGGGTAGATTGGAGAAGCGGAGATGGCTATTACGGATGGGCACCCATGGCGCCAAGCATCAGTATTAATTTAAGTTTTGGCCGCCGTTATGTAGTGCCTTCTTTCTGCTGGAACTTCATTCCTCAACGTAATATTTATATCAATTCTTTTCCAAGATATGATTATGGACGTAATAACGTATATATCCGTAATACTACCATTATCAATAATACTTATGTGTATAACAGAAGAACTTATTATGGAGGTCCAAGGGTTGAAGATATCAGGCGCGCAACCAACAGGGATGTAACGGTATATCGTTATGCTGAAAGTTCGAGACCAGGTGCGAGCCGCATTGGCGGTAGGGAGGTGGCAATTTACCGGCCAAGACCTGAACGTAATGCAGTGGTAGACAACCGTAATGCCGCGCCACGTAGATTTGAGCAAGGCAATGCTGGCATTAGCCGAGGCGGAAGAAATGAAGGATACACTAACCGCGATCAAAGAGGTAATACTCCAGGCGCTGGCGATAACCGCTTTGGATCGAGAGATAGCCGAAATGTAGGCCGGGATAACAATAATCAGCCAAATAACAGGGGAGAAGTTTATAACCGGGATGCAAACGGACGTATTAGTCGCGGTGGTGCCAATGGGATTGATAATGGCAACAGACAGGATAATGCAAATCGTATTCAGGATCAGCAACGTGGGGATCAGATCAGGCAACAACGTAATCAAGACCGAATGGGCATAGATCAACAACGTGGTCAACGTGACATGCAGCCACAGCGAGGTCAGGATGATCAACGTGCTCAGATGGATCAACAAAGGGTGCAACGTAATGAGCAAATGCAACAGCAACGTGCGCAACAAGCTCAGCAACAGCAGCAAGAAAGGGCGCAACGCGATGCACAGGTGCAACAACAGCGTAATGAGCAAATGCAACAGCAACGTGCACAACAAGCACAGCAACAGCAGCAAGAAAGGGCACAACGCGATGCGCAGATGCAACAACAGCGTAATGAGCAGATGCAACAGCAACGTGCGCAACAAGCCCAGCAACAGCAACAGGAAAGGGCCCAGCGTGATGCGCAAATGCAGCAACAGCGTAATCAGCAAATGCAACAAAGACAGGAACAAAGAAGGATGGAAGCCCCACAACAGCGCGGTGGCGGAGGTGAAAGAAGTGGCGAAGGTGGAAGACCGTCAAGAGGTGGCAGAGGATAAAATGAAGAGTCCCGATGAAAATCGGGACTTTTTATTTATAAAGGTCTATTGCCATAATGGCAATGTGGTCGCACTGCTTTGAATATTCAGTGTCGGAAACGCAGGTGCAGTACTGCTCTGGAAACAGCAGTCCCGTTATCCGCTATAGCTCCGATGAATTCCGAATGTAAATCGGGACGGAGGCTGCTGCTACTACCGGGTGTAGAAACAAAGAGTATGCAGATAAACATACAGCCCAAAATTGCATCATCCAATAAGTTAGTCAGACTGCCCTGCTACCGCATGAAGACTACTCAAATCAGTTCCTTTGAAAGTGCTTTCAGCATTAGGGTGCAGGTTTTCAGGATCTAGCAAAAAAGTAGTTATCCCCAGTTCCAGGCCAAATTTAATTTCCGATTCTGCATCATCGCCAATAATCAGAATATCGTCTTTGTTAAGTTGATGCTGATCGATTAACATTTCAAATCTTTCTTTCTTATTGGTGCTAGAAACATCCACCACATGTACTTCTTCAAAATCATTGGCAATGCCCAGCATTTTTACCTTTGACAGTTGTTGTTTTGGAAAACCTGCTGTTACAATAAATTTTCGGCCGGTTAAGCTTTTGATATAATGGTAATCATCGCTGGGTTTCAGCGGCTGGGTTACAGATCTGTTTTCAAGATAGGAAATCACTTCAGGCATCACCTTTTCGTTAAAACGATACTTTTTAGCTACTTTTAGAAAAGGCGTCCTCAACATTTCCTGTTTGGCTAACTGAAAATCAGCCTGGCTAATGCCTAAATCTAAATTTTCCAGGAAACGGTATAACTCCCCCATCAGTTGTTCTTCGTTCTGCCTGGTAAAATAAATGGTATTGTCTAAGTCTATAAAGAATATTCGTTTCATTATGGATTGGTTTTTGTAAGATGAAAAAAATAAAAACACCTGTGGGTTAATTATGTTTAATAAGTAAATCACTAAGACCATGAAAAAAGAAACAAAAATCATAGTAGGCGTATTAGCCGGAGCAGCATTAGGTGCAACTATCGCATTGGCATTATCATCCGATTCGACCAGCGATCTTAAAAATAAAGTATCGGATTTTTTTGCTGATCTTTTGGATGCTTCGAAAGATAAACTGGCAGGTTTGGCCGATAAAGCCACAGATGTTGCCGATAAGGTTAAAGATAAAGTAGCCGAAATAAACGCGTAACGAATTGAAAGTGCCGGAAATATTCCGGCATTTTTTAGCTATATATGCGCTAACCAATATATTGATGAACATTGCTTTTCATGGTGCCGCCCGTACGGTTACGGGAAGTAAGCACCTTATTACCTTAAAAAACGGCACCCAGATTTTGTTAGATTGTGGCTTGTTCCAGGGGATGGGCCATGTTACCGATAGACTAAACGATTATTTTGGTTTTGATCCAAAAAAAATCACTTACCTCATTTTATCTCATGCACATATAGATCATTGCGGCCTGTTGCCCAAATTAGTTGCTGAAGGATTTGAAGGGCAGATTTTCTGTACTTCGCCTACAATGGACCTGGCCCGCATTTTAATGATGGATTCTGCCAAGATCCAGATGCAGGATGCTGAATATGCCAACCGTAATCTGAGGGAAGGCGAAGAGATGGAAGAAGCACTTTACACGGAAGAAGATGTGACCAAAGCGGTTGGCCAGATGAAAATTGTGGAGTACGAAGAGGATTTTAAAATCGAAGAGGGTATTCTGTTAAAATTTACTGACGCAGGCCACATTTTGGGCAGCGCTGCTGTTCATCTTAGTATTATAGAAGATGGAAAAACCACGCGCATTACCTTTTCTGGCGACGTTGGCCGTTATGGCGACTTGTTATTAAAAAGTCCGCAAAAATTTGACCAGGCTGATTATATCCTGATGGAATCAACTTATGGCGATTCGCTACATAAAAATCTCGATCCGATCGAAGATATGCTTTTGGAGGTCATCAATAATACCTGTAAAATTAAAAAAGGAAAGGTAATTATTCCTGCTTTCGCAGTTGGCCGTACGCAGGAACTCCTTTATGCTTTAAATGGCCTAGAGTTGAAAGGTAAACTGCCTGATGTTCCTTTTTACGTAGACAGTCCTTTATCATCAAAAGCCACTCAAATTCTTAAAAACCATCCCGAGGTATACAATAATGGGGTTAAGGAAATTTTAAAGGTAGATCATGATATTTTTGGGTTTAAAGGCCTGCGTTTCGTCGAAAGTGTAGAAGAATCAAAAGCCTTAAATGCTGATCCAAGACCTTGTGTAATTATTTCTGCATCAGGTATGGCTGAGGCCGGCAGGGTAAAACATCACATCAGGAACAATATCAGCAACCAGAAAAACACCATTTTAATGGTAGGTTATTGCGAACCGAATTCGCTTGGTGGAAAACTGATTGCCGGAGATAAGGTGGTTGAAATTTTTCGCGATGAATATGAGGTTAAAGCTGAAGTGCAATCCATAAAATCGATGAGTGCGCATGGCGATTACGAAGATTTATTGCATTTTTTATCTGGTCAGGATCCTGCTCAGGTAAAACAGTTGTTTCTGGTACACGGAGAGTACGAAATACAGCAAAGTTTCGCTACTAAATTAAAGGATAAAGGGTTTAAACATGTAGCTATACCAGAATACCATCAGGTATATGAGTTAGCATAAAATGTTTTAAAATTGTTGGTCTGGGTTTTATAATCCAGACTTTTTTGCTCTATTACAATAAGGATTAAAAATCCAGGGCGCTTAGGACGGGATTGTAAATCCCGACCAACTTTGTTCATGGAGTATGAGTAGAACAACATTTTGCTACTAGACTAAAAGACTTTGGTTTTAAACATGTAGCCATACTAGAACACCATCAGGTATTTGATTTGGAATCGTTGGTCTGGATTTGTAATCCAGACCTTTTTGCATCTATTACAACAAGGATTAAAAATCCAGGGCACTTAGGACGGGATTGTAAATCCCGACCAACTTCAGAAGCAATATTAAAATGATAATTAATGGGGGACAATAAATTAAGATCTCTGCCATAATATTTTGTAATCATTTTTCGGCTCTTTCAGCGGCCTATTACCTCAGTATAAAATTTCCATCTCTCATCTTCCCTCATACATCTTTCCATTTTCCCTATCTTTGCCCCATGGATGTTTTTGGTAAAGCGCTAACAGATATTTACAGAGCGGGCGAGGCGGATACCCTTTGGTTACACAATTCTTACGGAGAACCGGAAGAAATGCCACTGGAATTCTTCTTCCGTGATGATGAAGATATGCCCGTTTTAGAGCTTCAGGCTTTGCATATGTGTAATGGAAAGGTGCTGGATATCGGCGCCGGTGTGGGGAGTCATGCTTTACTGCTACAGGCATTTAATATCGATGTTACCGCTATAGATATTTCGGAAGCTGCGGTAAACATTATGAAAGACCGCGGAGTAAAAAAAGCATTTGTACAGGATATTTTTACTTATCAAGAGAAATTCGACACCATCATCATGCTCATGAACGGTATCGGTTTAACAGGAACTTTGCCAGGTTTTAAAGCTTTTCTAATCAAATTAAAAGACCTGATCAATCCCGGCGGACAGGTCATTTTTGATTCATCTGACATCGCTTATTTATATGAAGATCTGCCTAAACCAGAAAACCAGTACTACGGTGAGGTATCTTACCAGTATGAATATAAAGGCGAAAAAGGCAATTGGTTCAACTGGATTTATATAGATGAAGAAACCATTAAACAGATTGCTGCAGAAACGGGATGGAATGCTGAATTGATTTTTGATGATGGTGAAGATCAGTATCTGGTTAAACTAACGTTAACGCAATAAGCTAATCTGTCATGCTGAACGCAGTGAAGAATCTTCTGATGACAGCAAACAAAATCTGCGCAAAGAACTCTTCACTACGTTCGGAATAAGGTAGTTAAAAACTGAAGAACGTTTGTCTTCCGCCAACTTTTTGACCGAAGTTTTGGATGTTATAAGTAAGTGTAAGCATGCCGTACCTGCCCAGGTTATTGCTTTGTGCATCAATAACACTGTTACCTATAATCTGTATATTCCTTCTTACGTTGCTCTGCAGAATATCGTTTACCGAAAATTTTAATTGGGCCCGATCATTTTTCATAAACAGGTAAGTAAGGCCGGCATTCCAGATTTTAATGTTATTATTAAAGCCTGCAATTTTTTGTTCGTTAATGGTTAAAGCATAACTCGTTTCGAAAACCACTTTTTTAGGATAACGGATAATCAGCTCAGATGTACTTTGATGAGTATTGTAGCTAATGTTGGTATAAAAACTATCATCGTATTTGCTACGGTTTAAATTGATGTAGTATGATTGATTGATTTCTACTTTATCGTTCAGGTTCAATCTGATGCTACCATTTGGTCCAACATAGAAAACATTGGCATTGCTTTGAATATTGTTAACAATAACAGGCGTATGATCGAAATTAGCCCAAAAACCCATCGCAACCTTCAAGCTTGTTTTATCTTTCCTGAAATCTTTTGAAACATTCGCCCCGCCCTGAAAATTATAAATACCGCTCATATTAATGGGATTAACCGTTTGAACGCCATTATTAATGGTAACGGTGTTAATTATGCCGTTTTTGGTGAAATTGCCATAGCCATATAAATTATAATTAATAAGGTTTTTAGGATCATATTTGTACATATACATGCTTAAACTCTGCCTACGGGCTGGCAATAAATTAGGGTTTCCATTTCTGATATAAAGCGCATTTGTATTGTCGGCCACTGGCTGGAGATAACTCACGTTAGGCTCTGTAAAACTGGCGGTATAATTAAAGCGGAATATTTTATAAGTTAACTGAAATGTCGGCCAAATAAAATGATAACGTTGATCAACAGCTGCTCCATTTGTGAAACGGTTGTTCAATGAAATATAATTATGTACCAATCCGGGTTGAAGGTAGAAATCTTTAGTTACTTTATATCCGAGGCTGATGTTTGTATTGGTTTTGAATCCATTCTGTTTAACTGTTTGCGATAAGTTTGGTACTACAATATCATACAGCTGGTTAGCCGGATTACGGTAAAATGTACTTAATGCATTTTCGCTATTGATGATATTTCCATTGATATCGGCTTTGAATTTTAGTTTTTTGCTGATCGGCTCAGCATAGTTGCCATAGAGGTAAGACCTGAAGTTATCTATACTATTTTGTCTTAATTGGTCAATTTCTGAAGTTGATGGTGTGAGGTAAAAAATGCTGGTGCTTTTGTTATAATTATTAACAGGGTTTGGACCCGCAGAAATATCGGCACCAAGGTTTAAAGATCTTCCGGGCTTTTTAAAATCTTTATTAAAATCGGCCCTTAGCTGATATTTATTGCTGGAGCTGTTTCTATCATTCAAATTTTCGAGTGCATTGATTAACTGGTTATTGACGTTGCTATTGTTAGATGACACTTTGCTTATCGAATTATTGGAATTTAATACAATTGAGGGTTCGATGGTAAGCTGTGTTAAAGAATCGATCTGCCAGTCTAGTTTTCCACCAATATTATGCTTTAGAATAATAGAAGTAGTATTTTCATTGGCATTGGTAATTAAGCGATCTGTGCCAAGGGTCTGGTTGGTGTTGGAAAGCTTTTCTAAAAGATTATTCGATTTTCCGAAGAAATACTGCGTATTAAATTTGATCCCTTTTTTATTGATGGTGTTAAAATTAAACCCCCCGCCTGATGAAGTTTGAACACCGTCATTACTTCCGCCAAAATTGATGCCGTTAAACTCGAAATAACCGCCCGAACTCATCATCATCGAGTTAACCCCACTTCTGTTAAATCCACCTATCCGCTGAACATCACTGGGGTTAAAACCAGGCTGATTGATGTTGTTGCCGTAAGCCAAAACACTTACCTGCGTAGTGTCCCTGAAGAAGTTCATTAATCCACCAGCCTGATACAGGTCTTTTAAACCTCCTCCCGCATATAGTTTACCGAAAGCACCTTTTTTTATGGCTTTCTTGAGCTTTAAATTAATAACCTGCGGAATTTCTGCTTCTGTTAAATCAGGAGCCCGTCGTTTGGCCTGCTTATCATCCACTACCTGTACTTTATCTATGATATTTGCCGGCAGATTTTTGGTTGCAATTTGCTGGTCGCCACCAAAAAACTCTTTTCCATCTACCAAAATTTTACTAACTGATTTGCCGTTAACCTGTATAGAACCATCGGCTGCAATGGCAACACCAGGAAGCTTTTTCAGCAGATCTTCTACTACTGCAGATGGCAGGGTTTTAAAAGATTCGGCATTAAACTCAATGGTATCTTTACGCACAATTACGGGCGGGCGCTCAGCAGATATGACTACTTCATTTAAGTCATTTGCTTTGGTGGAAAGGTAAAGTGTGCCAAGGTTTAAACTCGGATTGGCTGTGCTGAGTTTTACTTCTTTTCTAAAAGTTCCATATTGCCAGGCGGTTACTACTAATCGGTATTTTACATCCGTGGCCAGACCATTGATTTTAAAAACGCCTTTATCATCAGACAGCTTATAAGTAGCTAATGCATTATCACCAACTTTATAAACCGAAATAGTAGCATAATTTAATGTGGTTTTATGGTTTGCACTATCAGCTAATATTCCGGTGATGCTTCCGTTTTTTTGTGCAAACAGGCTAAAGATAATTAGGCTGAAAGTGAGAGAAAGTAAGAGTTTTTTCATGTTTGGTTTAAATATGGAACCTAAAATTATCGGCTATTTTTTTATAAATTCAATAAATGTGATGAACGGGACTAAAAATGTGATGGACCATGGGTTTGTTTAAAAGGCAGACACACAATTCATTCAGATGTTGCATAAAGGGCATACAACTAATTTGTTAGTTTAAAAGTAGTCCGTTTATGTTGCATTTGCAAACAGCAGTGGAAAAAATTTGCGAACTTTAAAAAAAAAAGCCCCCATGCACGGCAAGGAGGCTCTGGAGCGCATGTAAAATTTTAGTGTATATCGTTATAGTTAATAATTTTTACATCTGGGTTTTTTGCTAAAATTTCTTCCATCCACTTCCGGTGCGATGCACCAACTCCTACTACAACCCTTTTTGCTTTTTTAGCTTTCGACTGTTCGATGATATTTTTACACATCCCTTCATTTCTCAGGGTCCACTGCGCTATCATTTCCTTTACCGTTTCAGTCGGAAATCCCGCATATCCATAAAAGTGCGATCCGCCATAAAAGTTCCAGGCTTCATCTAAAACACCATATTTTACTGTATTCATACCTGCATAAGGGTCAGCATTAAATACACTTGCTTCATCTTTACTGTAAGACCAGTATTTTTCTATAGCTTTAACAGTAGCAGCTTCCTGCGAGCTGCTGTCGGCTTTTGCTTTGCCGATTAAAATCTTATATAACGAATCTGTTTTATTCCAGGCTTCGCCCCAGGGTTTATCATAGGTCTGGCAATCCATATTATAAATCCGATCTTGTTTCAATTGATAAATAAGGGGGAAATAGATTTTGCTGTATTCACTTCCCGGTCTGTAAAGACCCATCTTTTTTAACGAATCTACACTGCCAAACATCTTTTTATAGGTGGCAAGTTCTTCTTTGCCAAAACTCTGTTTCATATAGTTCTCTAGCACAAAGATTTGATACTCAGTATTTCCTCTATCCCAGTTTTTAGCATAATTAACCGCTAAATTCATCCTCGTTTGATGATAGTAAGCAAATTTTGCAAGTGCTTTTAGGTCTTTTTTAATCTGTGCATCTATGCTTTTAGGAGACTCAGGATTTAATTTTTGCAGGTAGTCACGCTCCTTTTTAAACAATTCTTTTGCCCAGTTACTTTCTTCCAGTTTAGCATAATTGTCCTGTGGCAGGTATTCACCAAACACCATATCAGGCTTGAAATTTTTAAGTTTATCAATTATGGCCTGAAAATTTATGGTTGATTTAGCGTTATCATGTGCGGAACCTACGATAACAATTTCGATTTGATTTTGTGCACTCAGTTTAAACGTAAATGCCACCAGTAGTAATACCAGATTAAGTTTTTGTATAGTTCTCATAATTCGTTTCGTTTTTGTTGATTCAAAGATGAGTATACAAGCCTTACTACTCAATTTAATTATCCCAAAGGCTGATAATATTATCCCAATCGGAAAAACGGGGATTTAGGGGTTGAGTATGGATAACGGGGTGTTTGAATAGCGGTTTATCGTTTTGGTCCTAAAAAAATGCAACTATTTCATTAATTTCTGATTAAAACCGACAATTAGTTTAAACAGATCTTTGTATTTGGTAAGGGGTAACGTTTCAGGTTTATCGAATATATCATGATAGGCAGAGGGACCTCCCTGGGTATAAATAAAAAATGCGGGAACACCTTTTTCAGTGAAGAAATAATGATCACTATTGGCTGCTTTACCTCTCTGATTGATTTTCGGGATGTAATGGTGTTCATTATTGATGGCATTTAGCTGTGCAAAGGCTTTGGGGTAAACTGAAGCATTAACCACCGTCATGCCTGACTCGCCTGTGCCTACCAAATCGAGGTTGATGAGGAATTTTATATTACCTAATGGAACCAAAGGGTTTTCTACAAAATATCCTGATCCTACTAATCCGGCTTCTTCGGCTGCAAAACAGATAAAACCGATAGAGTAGGGCTGAGGATTAGCGGCGTAATATTTGGCCAGACTCAATAAAGTGGCCACACCAGCTGCATTATCATTTGCACCGGGGAAATAGGTAGTTGCACCCATTCCGCCCAGGTGGTCGTAATGTGCGGTTATGATCAATAAGGAATCAGGATACTGAGTGCCTTTAACCAAACCACAAATATTGGCGGCCTGAAAATCGGGGATAAATTTGTTTTCAATGTCGACGCTTATTTCTTTCGGTAGGGTGTTAAGGCTCTTTTTATTGAGTTGTATGGTCGTAATATCCCCAACTTCGGTAGCTACAGACCAGGTTAGTTTATCTTTTAGTAAAACTTGTATCGAAGGTTTAGCCTGGAAGTGGAGGCTGTCAACCGGTGTTAGTTCGGCTATTTGTTTAATGCCCGGACTTTCATTATTTACGATGAAATCTTTTCCTGGTATGAGTTTTTCGCCATTAATGGTTACCATCATTTTTCCCGGGAACGTATTTACAGGGAAACTAAAGGTCTGTTTATAGGCTGTACCCATTGGCCGTAAGCCGATTTTTTGATAGGCATCTGCAATATAATCGCCCGCTTTTTTCATCCCGTCTTTGGTATAACCTCTGCCCCAGAAAGCTTTTGACGTAAGGGTATTGATGATCCCTCTGGTATAAGTAGAGTCCTGTGCAAAACTGTTGATTGCACAAAACAGCAAAAGGGAGAATCCGAATGTTTTCATGCCGGAATTTAATAAAATAAAATAATTGTTAGTCTGGATGTGTAATCAGGATATATAGTAATTCTTTAGCTGGATTACAAATCTACAATTCATTGATACGAGATGGCAAATCTTGAGTAAAGGTGGGAGCAACTGGCACCCTGATCCGATAGTTACTTATCGGATTTATTTCAGTATCTTACCAGATGGAAGGGGTTCAATTTTCACAGTGATTAATGGTATTGTGGCAAATTTTTCGTGGCTGAGTGATTTTTGTTCTTTTTCTTTTTGCCCCACCAAATGATAAATCCGGTTATAGGTAAACTGGCAGCAATTAAACTTGCGAAAAATGCCATTACTTTCCCTGGAAGTCCTAAGATAGCGCCAACATGGATATCGTAGTTCATGCCGATAAGTGCCTCACCTGCATTTTTATCACTTTGATTTTTACGGGCCAGCAATTTACCTGTATACTGGTCGAACAGCAAAACATCGAAATTCCAATAGGTTTCTTTCCCGCTGTAACCAGTTGCGTAAATGGTTGCCGTCCCCCCTCGGCAGGCGACATTCCAATGCGTTCGGCATTTTTAAATAACTTTTGTGCGGTTTCAAAAGCTACATCAAACGGAATCGCTTTAACAGATTTAGTTGAATCTGATTGGGCCATAATTTGTTCCGGAGGCGAAATACTGCCCGATGCTACTACATATACAGTGTTCTGGAACCATTGGAAAGCCCACACCAGGCCGGTTAGTGCCAGCATCAGGCAAATAATCATCACATAAAAACCAAGTACATTATGCAGATCATAATTGATACGTTTAAATTTGGCTTTCCATTTAATTTTGAAACTTTTATCGAAGTTCGATTTTTTAAGATTTTTAGGCCACCACATGATCATGCCAGAGATCAAAAGAAAAACAAATATGAAGGTACACCAGCCTATAATCTGCTGTCCGATGGGATGGTTGATGAGAAAACTCCAGTGCAGCATTTTAATGATACTGAAGAATTCGTATTTATAATCAGAAACCAATGTGACCTTACCTGTATAGGGGTTGATCAACACAATGTCGTAATAATCTATCGAATCAAAATACCAGAATGCTTTAGGATTACCAGGCTTGTAAGCACCAAACTCCCATGCTCGATCAGCTTGTCTATAACTCGAGATGAAGGTAACCGTTTTCTTGCCGCCCAAGGTTTTTTCGGCTGTTGCTTTTAATATGCTTAAAGGAATAGTTTTTTTATTTGCCGGTACCTCAACAAAAAACTCTTTTCTATGGATAAATTCGGTAATTTCTTTCTGAAAGGCAAAAATGCAGCCGGTAATGCCCAAATGAAAGACCACAAGATCAGATGTTATACCTAGCCACAAGTGCAGCCAGTCACTGATTTTTCTTATCCGCGATTTCTTTGTTTTTTTATGTATGGCTTTGGTTGGCGACATTGGGCTTTATTAAATAGAAGAACCAATTGACGATTTTACACGCCAATTGGTTAACAACTTTGAATTAATCTGTTTATTGAACTTGGGTGGTATAGGTTACCAAATGCCAGGTTTTCTCGTAATCCTTTCCGTTCAGTTTGCCTGGTGTTTTATCTTCGGTAAAAGCTTCAAAAAAGTAGTTTCCTTTTTGTGCTGGTTTGAAAGTGAATTTTCCTTCTGTATCGGTTTCAGTAGGTTGTGCTTTTCTTTCAGCATTTACAACCGTTAACTTTTGTTTTGCAAAAGGAGCTTTGTTGTAGATAACCTGATGAACTGAAGTTTCACCCACTTTTAAGGCATGTTTATCCGGTCTGATGGTTAATGCTGCAGTTGCAGGGAAAGCCGTGTTTATTTTTGCATTTCCTATGGCCACATCTGCAAAGGCGTAATATTCAATTTTAGCTTTTTCATAAATGTCAGCAACCTCATGAACTACAGAAAGTTTATAAGTGCCATCCTGATCTGGAGTGAAGCTCGCTTTAAAGAAACGTACGGCCGGAGCGGTGGTTAAAACCCTGGTTGTTCCGTTTGGAGCGGTTAACACCAGGCTGAATTCTTTTAAATTGCTAAACCATTTTGCGGCTGAGTCAGGCTCGTTACTCTCATATTCTCCGAAGAAAACTTTCACTTCCTGTGCTTGTCCTTTTTTGCCTGTTGAAGCTGTTTCTATCCATAAAGCATGTGCAAATGCACTCGAAATGCCAAAGGCTAGAAAGAAAAATAGTAATGAGATTTTAGTTTTCATGTTTTCTGGGTTTTGACAAGAGGGGCAACTGATCTGATCAAGGTGCTCCTGTTTGTTTTATTAAAATTTATAAGTTACACTACCGGTAAAAGTTCTCAGGTCCTGAGGATTCATCGTGCTATAACCAGTCCAGTATTTTTGATTGGTAAAATTGTCTACTTTGGCACCGATTCTGAACCTTGGATGATCATAAAATACAGAAGCATTAAAAACTTCGTAAGCAGGCAGGATAAATACGCCCTGGCTTACACTGTTTACAATTTTGTTATCACTGGCATAATTACCACCCGCACCTAAACCAAAGCCTTTTAAAGCACCCGCCGCCAACTTATAACTAATCCATAAGTTTGCCGAATAAGGAGCAGCTGAATAAGCATCACGTCTTCCTTCAACATCCGGAGAAGCATTTTGCAAACGGTTATCGTTATAGGCAAAACCTGCAATAATGTTTAACCCATTTAAAGGGTTGGCTACAATTTCTGCTTCTACACCTTTGCTGATTTTGTTGCCATCCTGGATCTGTGCATTCGGATTAGACGGATCGCCATTGTAACCCCTTACAATATCTTTCACTTTGATGTAATAATAAGATACCGATCCGGTTAATTTGCCGCCAAACAGGTTACTTTTTACACCGCCTTCTATCTGGTTAGCTTGCTCGGGCTTAAATGCTTCACCTTTATAATCTATGCCGTTAAGATTGTTAAATCCATTTTGATAATTGGCAAACAATGATAACTGATCTTTTATAGGCTGAAATACCAGGCCAAATTTAGGAGAGAAAACCGTTTGTTTATAAGCCCCTTTTGGTGCCGAACCTGCTCGGTCAGAATTACCTTTGTTGTCAAAACGGTCTACTCTAATGGCAGCTAAAGCAATTAACCTGTCGGTTAGGTTAATCACATCAGAGGCATAGGCACTGTAAGTATTGGTTTTAAAATGATAAGGATATTTAGGAACGATAGGCATTGCTGCATAAAAGGCGGCTAAATTGGTTTCTGTGAAGTTGTAATAGTTAGCACCTGTTCCGTTTTTATTTGTTAGATCGAAACTGTCTGTTCCATAAAACAATTGATCGGAGTTTTGACGTAAATAATCGAGACCCAGAACCATTCTGTTTTTTATTGAACCCAGGTTAAAAGTCCCGTTGAAATTTTGTTGGATTTCGTAGTTGTAAAGTTTGCTGTTATCTGTTGATTGATCTGCCCTTGAAATGAGATCGGCGCCCGGAGCAGCATTTGGGTTGCCTAGTGGAGGATAGTTGTTGGGAACTAAGAACAGGTAGGTTCCCCGGCCATTAGAAAAACTATAGCTGGATGAAAAGCTGGTATGTGATGACCAGTTCTCATTAAATTTATAATTGGCCTGGCCAAAGAAAGTAGTGCTGTTGTATTTCTGCTTCATTACATCACCTGTAAACGATTTGTCGTAAGGTATGCCTGACTGATCTGCCCGATCAAAACCAAGGTCTTTCACCGGGAAATAGAAGAAAACAAAGGGTTTTAAAGTGTTTTTACCATTGGCGATTTCAGCATCAAAAGTAAAATCCAGCTTATCGTTTACTTTATAGGCTAGGCTTGGTGCAACAAAGAAACCTCTGTCGAATACATTTTGCTGGAAAGAGCCTTTATAATTATAAGATGCATTGATACGGGCGTAAATGTGGTTGGCTTTATCAATAGGGAAATTAAAATCGGTACTTACCCGGTTTAAATCATAGCTACCTGCCGAATAGGTTACCTCACCGCCTAAGCCCTCGAATGGTTTTTTGGTAATGCGGTTGATTAAACCTCCATAAGAAGTTAAAGTGCTGCCAAATAAAGTAGCCGACGGGCCTTTAATTACTTCCACACTTTCGATGTTGGCTGCATCATTACGACTGGTTATATTACCTGCAATTCCATTTCTCAATTTCGACTGTACAATAAAACCCCGCGACGCATAATAGGCGCCACCATCTCCGCCGCGTCCGGTTGATTCCCACATTTTCTGAATACCAACGGCATTACGTGTAGCATCATCAACCGAAAATATCAGTTGGTCATTAAATGTCTCTTTGGTAATCGTGGTATAAACCTGAGGGTTCTCCAGGTTACTAATAGGCATTTTAGCTACATAATCGCTTTTTTGGGCGCCATATTTATTGGCTTTAACTTTATTGATATTAACCTCATTGAGCTGGTTTGAATTCTGGCTGATTAAGAAATCAAGCGTTTTATTTTCACCTGCATTGATTATAATTGATTTTTCTACGCTTTGGATGCCAACACCCGATACGCGTAAGATATAAGAACCTGGTTTAACCCTTGGTATCTCAAAGGTACCTTTATCATTGGTGATGTTTCCTAAGCCTTTCCCCTTCAAACCTACTGAAAGATAGGCTGCTGGTTTTCCATCAGATGTGGTAACTGTACCAGTAATGGTTGAAAATTGTTGCGCAAAGGAGAGCAGGCTGGTAAAAGTGAACAGGAAAGTGAAACTAAAAAGTTTGATTTTAAGCATTGTAATATTTATTTGGATTAATTCTAAACGATTGCAAAATAACGTCAGAAATCGGTATAATCCAAATTATTTTAAATTATTCTAAATTAGAAAATCTTTTAGATAACATCTCATACAAATGATTAGCAATCTGTTAACAATAATGATGCATGTTAATAATTAAAAAAACATCCTAATGTATAATTTAAAAGGTAAGTGATGTATAAATATATTAATATCTAAGTAGTATGAGTTAAATTCGAAGTGAAATATATGTCGAAAAAAGCTTTAATTTGATGGAGGCATTGTAAACCTCAGTGTACAATCCTATTATAAATATTTAACATTGTTTAAACACAATCTTTATGAAATTAACATCTATTATCTCGTTCTCCTTAATTTGTATTTTATTCTTTTCCTGTAAAAAAGAAGAAGATGTAAATTATAAGGTTACAGAGGCTGTTTCCTTGTTTGAAAACACCAAATCACTTAACACTTTAGCGAGTAGTACAACAGGAAATTATGTGAAAGTCTGCCCAAATGGGTATACGGGCTGCGGAGCTACATCAGGAATTGTTTGTGAATCATCACAACAACCATGTGTGATACCGGTAGTTATACTACGGAAATATCCTTGTCCTGGCTCGAATTTATACGGATGTAAGTCTGGTCTTCAAACAGGCGCTATATGTGAAACTGCACAGGCATGCGCTGGAGAAAATCATCCATCACCTTGTAATTATGGAGGTATTGCCTTTGGTTGTTTTGCAGGCGCTCCCATTAGCGGACCAAGTTGCGGTACATTAGTAAATTGCGAAACACCACCAGACTGATACTATCAATCTTTTAGAAAAAAAATTGTTATACACTTGTGTCAAAATGTAAAGATATGTCCTGGAGAAAATCATCCTATTCATGAACTATGGGAGTATCAACTTTGGATGTTATCAAAGCGCCGATTGGTGGTGAGCCAAGCTGCGGTGCTCTAATTAATTGCCAAAGGCCACCCAACTAACTTCACGGAACTATTTTATCTAAATGGGATTATTTTACCAATAACTTTTACGTTGTAGTTCTTTTTTTTTAAAATGGATACACTGTTGCTTTTGTGTAGCCGGTATCTTTCATATCTGTTTGCAAAAGTGATCCTTAACTTCCGTTAAATAAGCCGTAGATTCTCTCAAGGTAATCTTAAATTTTAGATGCTTGTTGTTAAATATCTGAAATTAGGCAAAGCTTTATGTGATGTTTGCACAAAGCCACGCTATACTATAGTGGCAAAATTATTACGCCTTAGCGAATAATCTATCCATCGAAGATCTACTGGTATATTAATAAATTTTTGAAATGCCACTAAGCAATGTAACCTATGTTTAAATTTTTCAGCACTTTCTTTTTTTTGTATTTAAGCTTCTTTTGTTTTGTTTCTTGTAAAAATAAAAATCAAGATTACTACATCATAAAATCAAAATTAGCTAAAGACGCCTCGGAATATCAGATAAAGATAGACTCTATCAAAATACCTCTAAAACAAGGATATGCAAATACGTATTTTACCTATACCCAATATAGTGAACACAATATAGATTATCTTTTAGGGTATAATCCCAACACGTTGAGTATTGATATCTTTGACTTAACAAATCGAATCTTATGTAGGCAATTAAGCTTAGTTGGAAAAAAGTTGTCTTTAAAGAATCTGGATAGGAAGGACTTAGATAAAAATAGGAGTATTGCAGACATTGGTATAGTAAATTTTGATTCAATTTTATTAAACTATAGCAATGATCGGTTGATTGTGATTGATACAAACTTGAATAAGAAAAAGGATATTTCCATGGATAGTATATCAAATAGGAATAATTTCTTTGGAAAATTACTCTCATATAGCCATGAATTTAAAATGCTTTTTTTTGATGGAAAGCTTATTTTTAATCCAATATATTCTAATTTTAATTGGGACAAAAAAATGCCTGCTTTTGCTTCTTTTGATGTAAATGGCGGACGACTTGAATTCCTTCCGATATCTTATTCTGATTATCTTTATAAGATTAAAGGTAATGCAGGATTTCTAACCTCTATTGTAACGAGTGAACACCAGAAACCAGGAATTTTAACTTATGGCTACTTGTATGAATCGAATATTTATCAATACGACCCAAAACGCGCAACCATCACTTGTTATGGAGCTGCTCCTTTAAAAGGAAAAAGTTTAGCTGATTCTGTTTCTTATACTAAAGGAGATGACCCAAAAAAATGGGTAACCCATCACATTGAGAATACCCAGTTCTTTAATGTGATGTATGATAAGTATAGAAATATTTATTATAGATTTAGTTTGCGAAATATAAATCAAAAAGATGGTAAATATTTTAATTCTATTTTAGATAAACCTTTGGTTTTAATGATTTTTAATGAAAAATTTGAGGTAATAAAAGAAATAGATTTACCTAAGTACAGATATTCACCAAATACTTGGTTTATTACTAAAGAGGGTTTATTCATTTCTCCTAACCATAGAAAAAATAGGTTCATAGATCCACTACATTTGAGATTTGACATTATTAAAGTTAACAAAGTAAATTCCAATGAAAAAATATAGCATTATTTTTATCTTCTTATTAACTATCATAGCATGTAATAAGCGTAAATTATCCGAAGATGAAGAACACCTTAACATGTATTTCAATGAAAAGCAGCACACTGATTTATCAAAACTGAATAATTACTTTATTGTTGTGATATCTGGTAATTGTGGCTCTTGTACTGAAAAAACCATCAAATTTCTAAAGCAATTAGGCGACAGAAAGAATTATAAATTTAGTGACTACAAAAAGATAGTTATCATTCCCAGGAATAATGCTGAAGTTTTAGACTCAATGAAAAATACAAATATTGAGTTTATTGTGGATGAGGGTTTTGAATTAGAAAAATATGGAGTTAATTTTCAAAGAAATGCTTTCTTTGAATTTAAGAAGTCGCAACTTTTCTATAAAGATTGGTTATATCTAGATAATGTTGATGCAATATCAAAAAAATATGGTTTTACTTTGAAATGATAATCCTCATGTAATGCAATTATAATGTATTCAAACTTAAGAGATGCGTTATGGAAGATATTATTGCTTCACGTGATTGCAAATATATGCGTTAATTTAAAAATAAATTTCATTGGTAAAGTGTCTTAGGCTTATTTGTAATTTTCATCAATATTTTTATATATAGCTTTTATTTTACGTATAAATAATTTCAGGTGGATAATATTTTTTTGCCTTTTTATTCGTTCAGGTTTTTCTTAAAAGCGCTTAACTCACTAAGCTAGTCTGAATTTTGGCTGATCACAAATCGACCGTTCTATTTTCACCTGCATTAATTATAACCGATTTTTCTACGCTTTGGATGCCAACACCTGATACGCGTAAGATATAAGAACCTGGTTTAACCCTTGGTATCTCAAAGATACCTTTATCATTGGTGACGTTTCCTAGGCCTATCCCCTTCAAACCTACTGAAAGATAGGGTGCTGGTTTTCCATCAGATGTGGTAACTGTACCAGTAATGGTTGCAAACTGTTGGGCAAGGCATAATAAACTGGCAAAAGTGAACAGGAAAGTAAAACTAAAAAGTTTGATTTTAAACATTACAGTATTTATTTGGATTAATTCTAAACAGACGCAAAATAACGTCAGAAATTTTTATAATCCAAATTATTTTGAACTATTCTAAATTAGAGGGTTTTCGAAAATTTAGCCTGTTTGTTCGACCTATAAAATGCTGATATACTAAAACATTAGTTTATCGTTTTAGATGGCGCTACAGAGAGATTTTTTCTCGCATTACCCGTTAAAATCTGATTGCTAATTAATTAGCAATATGTATTCTGAAAAATAAAGAAAATAAGACTTAATTTAATTGATATAGGCCATAGAAATAACGCAAAGGCATATTTTGAATAAATAGCGGATATACTTTAGAAACTAAATGTTAATTAAAGTTAAATTTTTAAGTTAAAATATGGTTTTAGTTAGCTAAAAATTAGTTAACCCTCGGGTAAAAATGTTGATACTTTTAAATATTATCAAACTAACTAACTAAACATCAATGGAAAAAATTTCTACAAGACATTGCTATGTAAAATTTTTAACGGCAACCTTATTTTATCTACTGATCCCTTGGCTGGCCTTCGCGCAGAAAACAATTAAAGGGACAGTTGTAGATCAAACCAACACACCAATACCCGGCGTTTCGATTATTGAAAAGGGTACCAAAAATGGTACGGCTACCAATGCTGAGGGAAAATTCTCCTTAACTGTTCAAAAAGAGGGTGCAATTGTTACCGCCAGAATTGTAGGCTATCGCTCGGTAGAGAAAACGGTTTCGGCAAGTGGTACAGTAAACTTTTCTTTGGAAGAGGATAATAATACACTAAGTGAAGTGGTTACTATTGGTTATCAGAAGATAACCAGAAAGAAAACTACTGCGGCAATTTCCAGTATTTCTGGTAAAGAACTGGCCAACTTACCTGCTGCAAGTTTTGATCAGTTATTGCAAGGACGTTTATCTGGTGTAAACGTTCAAAACTTCACTGGCCAGCCAGGTGTGGCACCTACTGTATCGGTAAGGGGTAACTCAACAGGTAGCACAGGTTATGATCAATTTAATGTAATCAGATCGCCACTTTATGTAGTAGATGGTGTTCCTCAATCATCTGATGATCTTGTGCCACCAGGAACAGGTACAGGAACCAACTACATGGCCGGCCTTAATCCGAGTGATATCGAATCTATTGATGTATTAAAAGATGCTTCAGCAGCGGCCATTTATGGTTCAAGAGCTGCTAACGGGGTGATTTTAATTACAACCAAAAAAGGTGTAGGTGGCGATACTCGGGTGACGTTTAACTCTTATTATGGGATGGTGCAACGCCCTAATTTAAGACAGGCTACCATGGGTACCACAGAGCGTAGGCAAAAAATGGAAGTGCTTCAAAGGCAGCTGAGTTACGATCAGCGCGTGCAACTGCCTTACATCCTTACCGACAGCTTAAATCCGGCATTCAATGGCCATACCGATTGGCAGGATTTATTTTATCAGACAGGTAAAATCAATGATAATAACCTCAGTATAAGTGGTGGTACTGATAATGGAACAGTTTATCGTTTTAGCGGAGGTTATTATGATGAAGATGGTATCGTAAAAGGAACAGGCTTTAAACGTTATACCACACGCTTAAACCTTACCTCAAGGGCGATGAATAAAAAATTAATGATCAACCCAATATTTTATTATTCAAGTGCCAGCAGAGGTAGAGGGAACGAAGATCCAAACGATCCATCTAAGCCTACAAAAGTTGGTTCAGGGAATTTGCCCTCCTCGTTATTTAATATATCTCCCGAAAAATTGGATTATTTTGTAAGTAAAGATGGCGAAAATTTAAATCGAAATGTGTCGAACCAGTTTGGAGCTAACCTCAACTTGGCTTATGAATTTAATAAACATTTTACCTTAAATTCTCAATCTTCCTATACTAATGATAATACGCGCAGGGATGTGAGCATGAGCAATTTGTTAAACAATGGTTTTGGCAACAGCTCTTCCAGTTTCTCTTCTAGCGCTA
Source organism: Pedobacter sp. BG31 (assembly GCF_042464845.1). Lineage (NCBI taxonomy): Bacteria > Pseudomonadati > Bacteroidota > Sphingobacteriia > Sphingobacteriales > Sphingobacteriaceae > Pedobacter > Pedobacter sp. BG31. The sequence continues at coordinate 236,753 of NZ_JBHNZK010000005.1, read as the reverse complement.
TAGGCTTAAGAACATCAAACTATCTGGCTTATAATGGTTCCATTAAAAAACATTCTTTTAGTGCAGTAGCGGGTCAGGATATCGAGTATAGTTTGTTTCAATCTACCCAGGCATCGGGTTATGGTGGAGCATCAGATAATATCCAGACGGTTACGGGCTTTAAGCAACAAAATATTTTTGCTTATTCAAATTACATCGCGCATGGCCTAATCGCATATTACGGCCGCTTCAATTATGACTATGATAGCAAGTACCTTTTATCGGGAACGATCAGAACGGACGGTTCATCTGGTTTTGGTGAAAATAACAAATATGGCGTATTCCCTTCCATTTCAGCAGGATGGCTTCTTTCAGAAGAGAACTTTATGAAAAACCTATCTAATAATCCTTTTACACTCATAAAAATAAGAGGAAGTTATGGCGTGACAGGAAATGAGGATAAAAGAAATGCTTATGTGCAATATAATACCTATCAGGTTAACAATGGTTATTTTAGTGGGAATTCTGGAGCAACCTCATATAATGGTGTAACCGCAATTACACCTAACTTCAGAAATGGTGTGGCACAAAAAGACTTAAGCTGGGAGAAATCGATCCAATGGAATATTGGTACCGATCTTGAAATTGATAATGGTAGGTATGCCATTTCATTCGATGTGTATAACAAAGAAGTAAGAGAAAAACTTTTTAATGTTGATTTGCCGGTTACATCAGGCTATGACAATGCCTTTACCAATGCATTTGCCGTTCGTAATTCAGGTTTGGAGTTGGTTCTAACTGCTAATCCAATCCGTAAGGAATTTAAGTGGAATAGCTCTTTTAATATCTCTTACAATAAAAATCAGGTCATGAGTCTGCCGAATGGTGGCCGTGATATTATTTTGAGCGGAGATCGTTTTGATAAAAACCACGTGCTTTCTGTAGGTAGTCCACTAAATGCTTTTTATTTATATCGTACAAAAGGCGTATTTTCTACTTCAGCAGATATTCCCCAGAATCCTTATACCGGAGAAAGATATCGAAACAGTAATGGAACATTTAGTGCAGGTGATTTTTATCTGGCAGATTTGGATGGAGATTATTTTATAGATATTTTTAATGATGGTATCAATCCGGATAAGGCTCCAATTGGTGATCCTAACCCACGTTTTACCGGTGGCTGGACCAATAACTTTTCTTACAAAAACTTTAGCTTAAGTGTTTTTGTAAACTTTACACTTAAACGTGATGTACTCAACCTATTTGATTCAGATCGTTTTACGAACTCAACTGATGCTAATGCCGTATATAATTTTGCCAGTGTTTCTTCACCGGATCTAAGTCGCCTGAACATCTGGAGAAACCCTGGAGATCAAGCCGAATATGCAAAACTCGATTTGGGATCCTATCGATATTATTATACAGCTGCACAATCTTTTTTCCTAGAAAAAGGTGGTTATGCAAGGATTAGAAGTATCAATTTTAGTTATGATTTTAGTCCTAAAGCCGTAAGAAAATTAGGCTTAAGTCAGCTGAAATTATACGCCGTTGTTGATAACGTATATATGTTCCAGCAATCAAAAAAATTACCAGATGCAGAAGCTGTTAACGGATATGGAGAATATAATGGAACCGGATATCCTATTCCAAGAAAATATACTCTAGGTGTACAAGTTCAATTTTAATATCGTCAATAAATGAAAAATATAATCACAAAAATCGGTGTTCTTATCGCTTTGGGCATAGCAGTTACCGTAAGTTCCTGTAAAAAATTGTTATATGAAGAACCTAAAGACGCACCTTATGAGCAAACCTTCTGGCAATCGTCCAGGGATGTAAGAAGTGCCATCGCCGGTAATTATGCCATGATGCGTAGTGCGATTACCAACAAAAACAATCGTTATTTTATGTATGGTGATGCGATTGCCAAAAACTATTTTACCATCCAATATTCCGGAGACGGTTTAGAAGGAATTCAGGGTGGAGATTTTACCTTTCAATACAATCTGAATACGCTGGCAAATTATACTTTATATTATAAAAGCATTGCCATGTCTAATCTGATTTTGAAGAAAGTTAATGCGATGAGCGATACACAATTGTCTGGCGAAGACGATCCTACACAATTCCGGAATTCAGTAATTGGCCAGGCCTATTTTCTTCGCGCATTAAGTTACTTTATGATGGTAAGGGTATGGGGCGATGTACCGTTGGTTACAGAAGCTTACGACGATCCAATCAATGCACCTCAATTGCCAAGAAGTTCAAAATCGGAGGTGATGAAATTGATTGAAAATGATTGTAAAAAAGCCATTAATCTATTAAGCTGGAATTATACCAATACCGGCGACGCCAAAGTTACTGCAAATAAAGGCTCAGTATATGCCCTTTTAGCACATTTGTATCTTTGGAGAGCAACGATGTTGGATGTTTCAGTGGATGCACCAAATTTGACTGACGTGAACAGTGCTGATACGACCATAAATACCCTAATTGCCAAAGGAGGATATGCTTTAACCGATACTGCCAATTATAAAAATACCTTCATTGGTCGTTCTTCTGAGGGAATATTTGAAATCAACATTAGCGAGAATACATTGGAAGGTTCCAATAGTTCTATAGGTTCTTATTTTTTAAATGAGAATTATATCAAAGGTTACGGAAACAACCCACGTTTTTATACCACGCTTTTATATCTTAATAATCATTTCGAAACAACTACTGATATCCGTTATAAAAAGGGCTTTGACCTTGCCAACCCAGATAAACCAATGAGTGTAAAGTACAGTAATGTAACGTACAGAAATCCTGGGCAAAAATTAGACCCTTATCTGAGCAACAACATTATCATTTTCAGACTGGGTGATATGAAACTTCTTAAGGCGGAGATTGCACTTTACAAAAAGGATGCTGCTACAGCCATCGGTATTATCAATGATTTCAGAAAAAGAAATGACCCAGATCCGGTTTTAATTCCAGCGGGAAGTTCCGTAGATCAGGTAATGGATGAATATGCGTATGAGCGTGGCAAAGAAATGTACCTGGAAGGACATTTGTTTTATGATTTGCTCAGAACTAGAAGATACGGTCTTATCGTAGATTGGCTTACGGAAAGCAGGTTTAGAAGAGAAGGGTTTTATTGGCCTGTAGACCCTGCGTTGTTTAGAAACAATCCGTTATTGAAACAAACACCATATTGGTTGGGTAAAGTATAAGTTGTTTTTATTAAGAGATTAAAATATGAAAAATAATATATTAGTATATCTTTCATTACTATTACTGGCACTAACTGCTTGTAAAAAAAATGATTATAAAAGGGATGGCGGCCCAAGTGATCCCAATGTGAATTTAAGTACTTACGATTACTTAAAGTCTAACCGCAATTTCGATTCCTTAGTGAAAGTGATAGACCGGGCTGGTTTAAAGGATGTAGTAAATGGTAATGTAACCCTTTTTGCAACTACAAATTATGGCATAGCGGAATATGTAAAGGCAAAGAAATATCAGAAATCTCTCCAACTTGGGAAGGAAAATTTTGATTTTGGGATCAAAGATATTCCATCACAGGAGCTGAACGATTCATTAAAAACTTATTTATTTGCGGGCAAGATCAACAGAGACCAGATGACCGTTAGCGGTAAGCTTTATAACAGTTTATTGGGGGCTATTCCAAATGTTCAGTACCTGATCAAATTGAGACGTTCTTATGAATATACACAGTATCTTAATTATGTGGATTATGTAACGTATACCAAAGTAATCGGAACCCGTGATGATCAGGAGACGGATCAAAGTACTATTCCCGATTCACAAAAAGATAAGGCTGTGGATTGTCAAACATCTGGAATCGTCACAACCAATGGTATCGTTCATGTGCTTAGTGGATACCACAGGTTATTTTTTAATGCACAGTCTTTGGGCAATTAATTTAATCGCAATTAATTATGAAAATTAAATACATTTTAGGATTATTACTCTTGTTAAGTGTAGTGGCCTGTAAAAAAATACAGAATGGTTTTCTAAGTGATGCCATTCGCTATAAAGACAATAATATTTATGCAAAAAGAGGCTTGACTCTTTTTCAGTCAGATAGAATCAATGCAGATGGTTCTACACCACCTTTTACCTACAAATTACTTAATTTAAGAAAAGAAGATGGTTCTCCTGCACCTGCAGAATTCTCAAAAGAATATGAAATTACTGTTTTTAAAACCGGTGCTAATTTTGATCCTGAAACAGATGTAACCCTCGATCTTTTAAATAAGAAAAGAGAGGTGGTCAAAAAGAAACCAATGGAGTTTAATGAATTAAGCGGACAGCTTACCTTTAACAAAGCATCTGGCTTCTTACCCTTAGGAAGATATGTATATGATGTAGAAATGACTAATGGTACTGGTACCAAGTTATTTCCTAAATTAGCAACAATTAATGTGGTAGATCCCACTATAGATGACCTGTTTGAGATTACTGATAATGTAGCTAACGGCTTTAATGATGTTACCGGTGCGGTAACGCCGATGAAAAACCCAATCATTACCTGTACAAAAATCTCATCTTTAGGTGCAAGGGCTATACTGAAAATGGTAGACAAAAATGGAAATGTCTTTAATCCTAAAGCAAAGGAAATTATAGCAAGGGGAGATCGGCCAATTTTTGAAAACTATGCTAAATTCAACCCGGTTATTCAAACGGACACCGCTATGATCTGCGATTTTGAGGTAGCACCATTTCCTTTAACAAAATATGTTACGCCAACTACCGATTGGGGTTTCTTAATGTATTATAGAATACCGAGTACCTATATAAAATCAATAGATGGCTTTCCATCATCACCAGGTTTCTCAGTAAACCCAAGGTGGTCTTGGAGACTCAAATTAGAAGGTACATATGTCATCCAGGTGAAATTTACTGATGTAATTAGAAAATAAAGAAAAATAGGAGCTGTGGAATAAATTTAGAAGTGTCATCCTGAGCCTGTTGAAGGATCTATCATATACCTTCTTAATCATGATACAGTTATAATTTCTACTAAAACCAAAAAGGCAATTTTCACATCGAAAATTGCCTTTTTTATGAAAGTTGAAAACTAAAATCTTTCTTATTTGATCATTATAACCTGTAAACTCAATGGTCTTTCGGTATCATTTGCCGGTGTTACCAAACCACCGCAAATAATATCATAATGATAACCTGCTGTAAAGCTGGTGCTCTCGGAAGTCGCTTTAACTGCTCCGGATGACGTTTCTTTAGCATCCAATGTATAAGTCCCCGCATCTACAGCAATGAAACTGCTTGCTGTTTTGAAGGCTTTATTGGTAACCAATGAGGTGGTTGCACTGGTTTTGGCCAAGTCTAAAGCAGGGGCATCGGGCGATAGGTTGATAAAGCGGATATAGGCTTTATCTGTTGATGGAATAGAAAGATCGTCGCCAATAGTATAAATATCTAGTGCACCGGGTTTATTGATTAAATAAGATGAGTAATAGGTGCTTGCGTTTAAAGTGATATTTTTGGTCAACAAACTTTCTGCACTGCTGGCGGTGGTAAATTTTAAACTGTAAGTGCCAGCGGGAGATGAAAGATAACTAATGGCGCCTCCGAATGGCAAAGCTGCTGAATTAACCATATTGCCATTGAAGTATGCATTATAAGTTGCCAAAGATGGTGACGCATTAATTACCCTTAAATACGATATCGTAGGATCGACAGTGTCGGTTTTTTTACATGAAGTTAACGCTGTTAAAGCAATTAGGAAAAATAAAGTGATCGGTTTGAAATGAAATGACGTAAAATTCTTCATACGGTTAAAATTTGATTTAATAATTAAGGAGTACCCATAAAACGATCATTCAATCGTATTCGCTACAGGTATGTAAATATTGCATTTAAACACTATCTGAAGATGTTAAATGATGTTAAGCAGATGTTAAAAATTAGTGCCTTTTTTAACAAAAGTTGAATTGACAATTAGAATAATAAACCTCAATGTTAAGTGATCGCTTATTTTTAAATTACATAAGCGCTTGCTTCAGTCAGAATAATCCAATAAAACAGAAAACTTAAAATAAAAAAAATACAATATTATTGCGTAACTCGATTTTTATTTAAACCTTTGCACCTCAATAGAGTTAAAGCCGTTTTAATACGCAAGAAATGATTAAACCAATTTTACATAAACTTTCAGTTTCCAATGCACAAACCGTGTCTGGAAAAGGTTTGTTTATTAATCATTTTCAATCCGTGTTTTATTATCCCACAAGCCGGCAAAATTTCACTCCGCGTATTTAGTACTCAACTAAACGTAACGAGGAATTGATCCTCTCTAAAAACCCAATTAACAAGAATACTTATAATTTTTCGTTAGAAAACGAATGGATATTAACGAATTTATAGTGCAGGTTGCACTTCCTGAACATCGTGTATTTGCAGAAGAAATTGTAACCGAGATGGCCGAATCTGCGAAAGCGCGTGGTACAGGCATCGCAAAACGTTCTCCTGAATACATCTCTAATAAGATGCAAGAGGGCAAATCGGTTATTGCTTTCCACAAAGATGGTTCATGGGCAGGGTTTTGCTATATCGAAACCTGGAGTCACGGACAATTTGTAGCCAACAGTGGTTTGGTGGTAAGCCCTAAGTACCGTAAAGCCGGATTGGCTAAGGCCATTAAAAATGAGATTTTCGGCTTATCAAGAAGGTTGTACCCCAAAGCAAAAATATTTGGGTTAACAACAGGTTTGGCCGTAATGAAGATAAACTCAGATTTGGGCTATGAGCCGGTAACCTACAGCGAACTTACCCAGGATGAAGAATTTTGGAAAGGTTGCCAGAGCTGCGTAAACTTCGAAATTTTGAAAATGAAGGAACGTAAAAACTGCATGTGCACGGCCATGCTTTATGATCCGGCAGAGAAAAAACACGAAGTAGCCAAACAATTTGCTGAAGAACTGCAGAAAAAACCCAAATTATATGAGCGCTTTATGCGCATTAAACAGCGTTTGGTTGTTAAACAAAAGCCGAAAACCGGCTTAAAAGCCCTTTTATTTTTATTTACCCTTTTATTTAAATAGCATGAAAAAAGTTGTCTTAGCATTTAGCGGAGGATTAGACACCTCATTTTGTTGTATATACCTGGCGAAAGACCGTGGATTGGAAGTACACTCGGTGATTGTAAATACCGGTGGTTTTTCTGATGAGGAGTTACAGGAAATTGAGAAAAGAGCTTATGCTTTAGGGGTAAAATCGCATGCGGTAGTAGACGAAACAGAGGGCTACTATGATGATTGTATTAAGTACCTGATTTTCGGAAACGTATTAAAAAATGCAACTTATCCACTTTCTGTTAGCGCAGAACGTGTAAGTCAGGCTACCGCAATTGCTAATTATGTAAAGAAAATCGGTGCTGATTATGTAGCGCATGGCAGTACTGGCGCTGGTAACGACCAGGTTCGTTTCGATATGATCTTCAATATCCTGATTCCTGGTGTTGACATTATTACGCCAATCAGGGATTTGAAATTATCACGCGAAGCTGAAATTGAATATTTAGCCGGTCATGGTGTTGAATATAGTGCCGAGAAAGCAAGATATTCAATCAATAAGGGTTTATGGGGTACTTCAGTAGGCGGTAAAGAAACATTAACTTCCAACGAAACCTTACCAGAAAGTGCATGGCCAACACAGGTTTCAGAAACCGGGTCGCGTAAAATTGAACTTACTTTTGAAAAAGGTGAACTGGTAGCGATTGACGGCGAAAAATTGGCGCCGGTAAAAGCCATCCAGAAATTGCAGGCCATTGCGCAACCTTTCGGCATTGGTCGCGATATCCATGTCGGCGATACCATTATCGGTATTAAAGGCCGTGTGGGTTTTGAGGCGGCAGCACCGGTTTTAATTATTAAAGCACATCATACTTTAGAAAAACACACGCTTACGAAGTGGCAGTTAAGCTGGAAAGAACAGTTATCTTCTTTCTATGGTAACTGGTTACATGAAGGTCAGTTCCATGATCCCATCATGCGGAATATTGAAGCATTCTTAGCCGATACGCAGAAATTTGTGAGCGGTAAAGTTTTTGTTGAGCTATTGCCATACCGTTTCCAGATTATCGGCATTGAATCTGACCACGATTTAATGAGCAACAAATTTGGCAGCTATGGTGAAATGAACAATGCCTGGAGCGGTGAAGATGTAAAAGGTTTTTCTAAAATCTTCGGCAACCAGGTAATGATCTGGCATAAAGTAAATAATGAGGCATAGCCTCGAGGTTTAAGGTTTAGGGCGAAAAGGCGTAAGGTTATCCGCCCGGCCCCTAAACCTTATACCCTACACCCTTAAACCTTTAAAAAAATGATTAAAGCAGGAATAATCGGTGGTGCAGGTTACACTGGCGGAGAAATGCTGCGTATTTTGGTTAACCATCCAAATGTTGAAATTGCTTTCGTAAACAGTACCAGCAATGCCGGAAATTTAATTTCTGATGTACATACAGATTTGATAGGCGATACTGATTTACGCTTTGTAAACGATATTCCGCAAGATATTGATGTGCTTTTCCTTTGTGTCGGCCATGGTGATGCGAATAAGTTTTTAGCCGCTAATCCCATTAACGATAATGTTAGGATTATCGATTTATCGCAGGATTTCAGGTTGCATAAAAAATCTACATTCGAAAAGCGTGAATTCGTTTACGGCCTCCCTGAATTAAACCGTGATAAGATCAAAGCAGCAGGTAATATTGCTAACCCAGGTTGTTTTGCAACTTGTATCCAATTAGGATTACTGCCTTTAGCTGCCAATGGGTTGATCCAAAATGAGGTTCACATTAATGCTACTACCGGATCTACCGGTGCAGGCCAGAGTTTAGCTACAACTTCTCATTTTAGCTGGAGAAATAACAATCTTTCTATTTATAAGGCTTTTGAGCACCAGCACCTTAATGAGATCAGCGAAAGTTTATTGCAATTGCAACCATCACTTACTGAAGCTTTAAGTTTTATCCCACAGCGTGGCGCTTTTACCAGAGGTATTTTGGCCGCTATGTATCTGGAAAGCGAACTTACTTTAGAGGAAGCCCAAACCATTTACGAAGATTATTACAGCGCGCATCCTTTTACGCATGTGAGCCGGAAAAATATCGATTTAAAACAGGTTGTAAATACCAATAAAGCACTGGTACACATCGAAAAACACGGGGGTAAATTATTTATCATCAGTATTATCGATAACCTTTTGAAAGGCGCCAGCGGACAAGCGGTTCAGAATATGAACTTAATGTTTGGATTGAAGGAAGATGCCGGCTTGAAGCTTAAAGCTGCTAATTTCTAGGCGGAAGGCTGGAGGTTGGAAGGCTGGAAGGCCTGGGTGCAGACAAAAAATATTTATGAGTTATGAGAGATTATCAAAAATTAGATGTTTGGAAAAAGGCTCACTTATTTACTTTGCAGGTTTATAAGGAAATCCTACCTATCATGCCTGTTGAAGAAAAATTTGCTTTAACCCAACAAATTCGGCGGGCCGCCTATTCAATACCTCTAAATATTGTAGAAGGAAGTGGTAAAAACACAGATAAGGATTTTGTCCATTATCTTGATAATGCACTTGGCTCTACCAAAGAAATAGAATATGCTTTTATTCTCCTTCGCGACTTAGCTTACGTCAGTTTGGAAGTTTACGAAGCCGTAAATAAAAGCGTTAATGAAATTAAGGCGATGTTAATCGCATTTATTAAATTTTTAAGAAACGGTGGAAAAGGTTAGGGAATATCAACCTTCTACCTTCCCGCCCTCAACCTTCAAACCTTATTAAAATATGCAACTATTCGACGTTTATCCAATTAATGATATAGAAATCACCAAAGCAGCCGGCAGCAATGTTTGGGATGCTAACGGACAACAATATTTAGATTTATATGGCGGACATGCTGTAATTTCTATTGGGCATACCAACCCCCATTATGTAAGCCGTTTAACTGATCAGTTAAATAAGGTTGGCTTTTATTCCAACTCGGTTAAAATTCCTTTGCAGGTACAACTAGCTGAAAAGCTGGGCGAAGTATCGGGGAAAAAAGATTTCCAATTGTTTTTATGTAATTCTGGAGCAGAAGCCAACGAAAATGCACTTAAACTCGCTTCGTTTTACAACGGCAGAAAAAAGGTAATTGCTTTTACCGGTGCTTTCCACGGACGTACCTCTTTAGCCGTTGCGGTAACCGATAACCCAAAAATTGTAGCGCCGGTTAATCAGACCGAAAACGTGATCTTCTTGCCGCATAATAATGAGGTGGCTTTAGAAGAAACTTTTAAAGCGCAGGGCAATGAGATTTCTGCGGTAATTATCGAAGGTATACAAGGTGTTGGCGGAATTAACGAAGCGTCAAAAAGTTTTCTTCAAAAAATCCGTTCACTATGCGATGAGTATAATGCTGTTTATATTGCTGATTCAGTGCAATGTGGTTATGGCAGAACAGGGTTGTTTTATTCGCACGATTGGGCAGGCGTAGAGGCCGATGTATATACCATGGCAAAAGGTATGGGCAACGGTTTTCCGGTAGCCGGAATTGCTATTGCTCCTAAATTTAAGCCATGGCATGGAGAATTAGGTACAACTTTCGGTGGTAACCATTTAGCCTGTGCTGCGGCTTTAGCGGTTTTAGAAGTGATGGAAAAAGACAACCTGATGAAAAATGCCGAAGAAGTTGGGAATTACCTAATTGCCGAATTAAAGAAATTTGAGCAGGTAAAGGAAGTTCGTGGCCGTGGTTTAATGATTGGTATTGAATTACCGGAAGAACTGGCGCATGTTAAAAAAGAGCTTTTGTTTAAGCACTTCATTTTTACCGGCGAGGCCAAACCCAATGTAATCCGTTTACTGCCGGCATTAAACTTAACCAAAGCACATGCTGATGAGTTTTTAGCTGCGTTTAATCTTGTGCTGAAAGCTTAAAGATTAAAGCTGAAAGCATGACTTTTGTATTTGTGAATCTAATTTAAACAAATAAAAGCTAGGTTAGTATCATCCCTATTTTCGAATAGAAGGGCCCGGGCCTTTCTAGTTTAACTTTTAAATTAAAATGAAAGACTACCGAAAACTAGATGTTTGGAAAAAGGCACATGTAATGGTATTATTTGTTTATTCAGATATATTACCCATGTTTCCCGTATCTGAAAGAAATGATTTACATAGTCAGGTTAAACGGGCTGCTTATTCAGTGCCACTCAATATCGTTGAGGGCGCTGGTCGAAATTCGGATCAAGATTTTGCGCGGTTTTTAGATATGGCATTAGGATCTTGTCATGAAGTTGAATATGCTTGTTTACTTGCTGCTGATTTGAGGTACTTGAACGAAGAGAAGTATCTGGAGATAAATAATAAAATAAATGAAGTTAAGGCAATGCTTATAGGCTTGCTGAAACGTTTAAGACGATAACTGTTTAAGGTTTAGATTTTGTATCCTGTTTAAAACTTTGCAGGGGCTTTAGTCTTTAAGCTTTAAACTTTAAGCTTTAAAAAATGAAACTTTTCACTTCCGTACATGATGTTCCGAGCATCAAACAATTTGTAAATGATGCATTGGCATTAAAAGCCAACCCTTATGGACATCAGCATTTAGGTAAGAACAAAACCCTGGGTTTGGTTTTTATGAACCCCAGCTTACGTACGCGTTTAAGCACGCAAAAAGCAGCCTTAAATTTAGGGATGAATGTGATGGTGATGAACCTGGATAAAGAGGGCTGGGCATTGGAGACGCAGGATGGTGTGGTGATGAATGGTTCTACAGTAGAACATATTCGTGAGGCTGCTGCGGTTATGGGACAATATTGTGATATTTTGGGCTTGCGTTCTTTTCCGAAACTGAATAACCGCGAGGAAGATTATAGTGAAGATTTTTTTAACAAGTTTGTAAAATACTGTGCCGTGCCGGTAGTGAGCCTGGAGAGTGCAACACGCCACCCTTTGCAGAGTTTTGCTGATATCATTACCATTCATGAAACCTGGACTAAGAAACCTGACGGCCGCAAACCCAAGGTAGTTTTAGCCTGGGCACCTCATGTAAAGGCTTTACCCCAAGCCGTTCCTAATTCTTTTGCCGAGTGGATGTGTAAAGCGCAGGCAGAAGGAATGATCGATTTTACAATTGCGCAGCCAGAAGGTTATGAACTTGCCGAAGATTTCACACCAGGTGCAAAGATTGAATACAATATAGAAGAAGCCCTGGTTGGTGCCGATTATGTATATGTAAAAAACTGGAGCAGCTACAAAGAATACGGAAAGGTGTTAACTTATCCGGACGGCTGGATGATGAATAACGAAAAGTTAAAAATCACCAACGATGCAAAGGTGATGCATTGCTTACCTGTGCGTCGTGATCTGGAATTATCGTCAGAAATTTTGGATGGTCCAAACTCATTGGTAATTCATGAGGCGGGAAACCGCCTATGGGCAGCACAGGCAGTGATTAAAGCAATGTTGGAGGAATTGAAATAGCATCAGTTGGATGGGAAAGCCAATGAAAAATATGACAACAGATTTCGAGCAGATTATTTTGCTTATTACAGAAGCCCGGAGTAGGGTTTACAGTAAAGCAAATGCAGAGCTGGTGATGTTATATTTTAGTGTTGGGCAAATTGTTTCTGAAAAAGTCGCGAACGGCAGATGGGGTGATGGCACTGTAGATGATTTAGCAAATTACATTGCTGAGAAACAACCTTTGTTAAAAGGATTTAATCGTCGCGGACTTTATAGAATGAAACAGTTCTACGAAGTTTATAGCGATAATGAATTTGTGTCACAAGTGGTGATAAAAAATCAAAAGGTTGATAGAGAGGGTGATAAGTTTGTGTCGGCAGTGCTGACACAAATTAGCTGGACCAATCATTTGTTGATTTTAGCCAAAACAAAAACAAATGAGGAGAAATTATTTTACCTCTATCAAAGTATAAATGAAAAATTATCTACACGGGAACTCGAGCGTCAGTTAAATTCAGCCACTTTTGAACGGACCCTGCTCAGTGATAAATTTGGACACGCAATAGCTAAACAATTGCCCCAAGGAATTTTTAAAGATCCCTATATTTTTGAGTTTTTGGCTTTACCCGAGATCCATTCTGAAGGCGATCTGCAGCAAGCATTGATTAAAAACCTCCAAAATTTCATATTAGAAATGGGAAAGGGTTTTGCGTATATGGGGAGTAAATACAGGCTGCAGGTAGGGAATAAAGATTACTATACAGATTTATTATTTTATCACCGTGATTTACAGTGCATGGTTTTATTTGAATTGAAGATAGAAGAATTTCAGCCGGAATTTTTGGGGAAATTAAATTTCTATCTCGAAGCTCTGGATAGGAGTGTTAAACGGCCGCATGAAAATCCAAGTATTGGTGTTTTATTGTGCAAAGGCAAAGATGTTGAAGTTGTGGAATATGCGCTAGCCAGAAATCTGTCGCCTGCTTTAATTGCAGATTATGAAACTAAACTCATTGATAAAAAGTTACTTGTAGAAAAACTACAACAGCTTTCAGAAATTTTCTATAAAAATGAAGAATAAACAACTCACTATCATAAAAATAGGTGGAAACGTAATCGATAATTCAGAAAACCTGCATCGGTTTCTAGTGGATTTTACAGCATTGCCGGGAGATAAAATTTTAGTGCATGGCGGGGGGAAAATTGCAACTGAACTGGGAGAATCGCTAGGCGTTGAGGCCAAAATGGTTGAAGGCAGAAGAATTACCGATATCGAAACCCTCCGCATTGTAACGATGGTTTATGCCGGACTAATCAATAAAAACATGGTTGCCCAATTGCAGGCCAAGGGTAGCAATGCCATCGGTTTAAGCGGTGCTGATGGCAATGTGATTAAAGCAAAAAAGCGACCGGTAAGTACCAAAACCTATGGGCCAGAAGCTGGGCCTATGGCTGGTGCAGTAATTGATTATGGTTTTGTTGGTGATCTGGATGAAAATTCTGTTTCTTCCTCAACTTTAGATAGCCTGTTAAAGGCTGGATTGGTGCCGGTTTTATGTGCGATTACACATGATGGCGATACGCAACTTCTGAATACCAATGCCGATACTATTGCTTCGTCTGTAGCGGTGGCGATGTCAGCCTTATACGAAACACAATTGGTATACTGCTTTGAGAAAAAAGGAGTATTAAAGGATGTGAATGATGATGCCACTGTGGTAAGGGAGATTAAGGCAGACGAGTTTGAGGGGCTAAAGGCTGATGGGACGGTAGCCGGTGGGATGATTCCAAAACTGCACAATGCTTTTGAAGCCATTAAAAAGGGTGTTTCTGCCGTCTATATTGGAAAAGCTGATGAACTTGCTGAATTGGCTACAGGTACTTTCGGTACCAAAATGCTGAAATAAGGCGGAAGGCAGTAAGGTTGAAGGTGGAGCGTTGAGGTATTGCATGGAAATTAACCGATAATATGCTGTGATTGCCCTATAAACCTGATAGTAGCGAACACGGAGTGCAACGAAGTAAAGCGGATAGCAGGAAATGCCTTTAAATAGCCTTACTGAAATTGCTTTACGAAAAATGAAAAGCTGTATTAACAATCTGAAACAAACCATAATCAACCATGAATAAAAAAATAGCCATCATTGGTAGCGGGAACATCGGTTTATCCTTAGCGAAAGGTTTGGTTAAAGCCAGCTTTGCCCAGGCTGCCGACATTACACTTACCCGTAGAAATACCGACCATTTAAAGTCTTTTGCCGAAGCCGGCTTTAAAGTTAGTAATAACAACAAACAAGCTGTGGTTGATGCAGAGGTGGTAATCCTTGCTGTTCTGCCCCAACAGTTAAACACGGTTTTAGACGAAATTCAAACTTCAATTGTTCAGGCGAAGCATTTGGTCATTTCGGTAATTTCAGGTGTAAGCTGTGCGGCTGTGCGGGAAAAATTAGGAGAGGGTGTTGAAGTGGTGCGCGTAATGCCAAATACAGCAATCGCGATCGGTCAATCTATGACTTGCATGGCGAGCGATAATGCATCAGCAGAAAATATGACTGAAGTAACCAAAATGTTCGAAACTGTTGGATCTGTTGTGAAGATTAACGAAGATTTAATGACTTCTGCAACAGCACTTTGTGCTTGCGGGATTGCTTTTTTCTTAAGGGCCATCAGGGCTGCATCGCAAGGTGGTGTTGAAATTGGTTTTCATGCAGATGAAGCTTTAAAAATGGCTGTTCAGACCGCCAAAGGTGCAGCCGATTTGCTTTTATTACATGGAACACACCCGGAATCAGAAATAGATAAGGTAACTTCGCCGAAAGGTTGTACCATTGCCGGCTTAAATGAAATGGAACATAACGGTTTTAGTTCATCGTTGATAAAAGGCATTAAACTTTCGGCTTTAAAAGCCGGGAATTTATATAATAAAGAGAGCTAAAAGCTGAAAGACCAAAGCTTAAAGCGAAGTAAAAGTATTGCTTGATACTTGATACTAAATACTTGATACTATGTTTTTAGAAAATATACAAAAGGAAAGCCTGGAATTACTGCGGCAATTGATTCGCATCCAGTCTTTTAGTAAAGAAGAAGACCGGACTGCTAATTTAATAGCCCAGTTTTTAGAAGAGAGAGGGGTTAAGACCCAGCGTAAAATGAATAATGTTTGGGCCTACAACAAGCATTTTGATGCCAATAAGCCAACTTTATTGTTAAACTCACACCACGATACGGTTAAACCAAATTCGGGTTATACCCGTGATCCATATGACGCCGCAATAGAAGGGGATAAGCTTTTTGGCCTGGGAAGTAATGACGCTGGCGGTTGTTTGGTTTCGTTAATCGGAACATTTTTGTATTACTACGAGCAGGAAAATTTAAAATATAACATCTGTTTGGCCGCCACAGCCGAGGAAGAAATCTCAGGCAATAACGGCCTGGAACTGGTACTGCCTGATTTAGGTGAGCTTGAATTTGGTATTGTAGGCGAACCAACAGAAATGAATTTAGCTATCGCTGAGCGCGGTTTGCTGGTGTTGGATTGTGTATCGTACGGAAAGGCCGGACATGCGGCGCGGGAAGAAGGGGAGAATGCCATTTATAAGGCATTAAAAGATATCGAATGGTTCAGGAATTATCAGTTTCCTAAAGTATCGGAAGTTTTTGGCCCGCTGAAAATGACTGTGACAATTATTAACGCCGGTTCGCAGCATAATGTGGTGCCGGCCAATTGTACTTTTACAGTTGACGTACGCGTAACCGATGCGTATACCAATGAAGAGGTGTTAGAAATTATCCGCGCAAATGTAGATTGTGATGTCACTCCACGGTCTATCCGTTTAAAGCCTTCATCAATTGATAAAAACCATCCTGTTGTGCAGGCTGGGGTAGCATTGGGGAGAACCACTTATGGCTCACCTACTACTTCCGATCAAGCGCTGCTGGATATTCCATCGGTAAAATGTGGCCCCGGTTTTTCAGGCCGCTCGCACATGGCCGATGAATTTTTGTATGTTAGAGAAGTTGCAGAAGGGGTAGAGGGATATGTAAATATGTTAAAACCAGTTGTTCAAGGTTGAAGGTAGAGGGTTTGAGGGTGTAAGGCTTGATACTTAACTTAAATATCGAATGCCTTAAGTTCTCTGTGGAAAACTCGGTATACGCTGTGGTAAAATGACTGTTGCTTTGTGCTTCGCGAACAACTTAGCACCCTTTGCGGTTAAATGAAAAAGCTTTAAATAATGTTTATATTTGGGATATGAACACCTATGCGAATTTTATCGAAATTAATGCAGATAAACGGTTCGGTCGGCCATGTATAATTGGGACTAGAATTGCTGTTTATGATGTTTTAAACTGGTTTGCGAACGGAATGACCCTCGAACAGATTTTGGAAGATTTTGATGAATTGACCGAAGCGCAGGTTTTAGCCTGTTTGGCCTATGCTGCCGATCGAGAACATAAAATACGCGTTGCCTAGTGAAATTACTATTTGATCAGAATATTTCTTTCCGAATTATTAAGCTTATTCAGTTAGCTTTCCCGCAGAGTGAACAGATTAGGAAATTAAATCTGGAGAATAAATCGGATAAGGAGATCTGGACATTTGCTGGCCAAAATGGTTTTACGATTGTTACTTTTGATGCCGATTTCTATGAGTTTTCTAATTTGTATGGGCACCCTCCGAAAATAATTTGGCTCAGAACGGGCAACAACACAACGCTATCGATATCACAGATACTTCTAACAAAAAAAGAATTAATAATAGAATTTATAAAACAAGCAGAATTTTCTTGTTTAGAAATTCAATAAAACTCAGCATTCTTTGCGAAAAGCCTTAGCGCTCTTTGCGGTAAAATAAATTAAAATGAAAATTTGGCAAAAAAATATTGATGTAAATCAGTTTGTAGAACGTTTCACTGTAGGTAAAGACCGTGAGCTTGATCTGCAAATGGCAAAATTTGATGTACTGGGTTCACTGGCGCATACTGAAATGTTGGAAACGATAAATTTGCTTACCGCAGAAGAGTTAAAAACCGTTCAGCAGGAATTGAAAAATATTTACGCTGAGATTGAAGCGGGTAACTTTACGATTGAAGATACGGTGGAAGATGTACACTCGCAGGTAGAATGGTTGCTCACACAACGCATAGGCGAAGCAGGTAAAAAAATCCATAGTGGCCGTTCACGTAATGATCAGGTTTTGGTTGATTTAAAACTGTTTTTCCGTGCCTGTATTGAAGATATGGTTAACCAGACGGCTACGTTGTTTAATCAGTTAATCGAACTGAGCAATGCCCATAAAGATAAATTATTGCCAGGTTATACGCATTTACAGATTGCTATGCCTTCCTCATTTGGCTTATGGTTTGGTGCTTATGCCGAAAGCCTTGCCGATGATATGGAACTGATGCTGGCTGCCTGGAAAATCACCAATAAAAATCCATTAGGCTCTGCAGCAGGTTACGGCTCATCATTCCCGTTAAACAGAACATTAACTACCCAACTGTTGGGCTTTGAAAGCCTGAACTATAACGTGGTTTATGCACAAATGGGGCGTGGTAAAACCGAAAGAATCCTGGCGCAGGCCATGAGCGCTGTTGCCGCAACGCTGGCAAAAATGGCTATGGATGTTTGCCTCTTCATTAATCAGAATTTCGGCTTTATTAGTTTTCCGGCGGAATTGACAACAGGTTCGAGCATTATGCCACACAAAAAGAATCCTGATGTTTTTGAGCTGATCCGTTCGCGCTGTAATAAAATTCAGGCTTTGCCAAATGAAATTGCGATGATGATTACCAATCTGCCATCAGGCTATCACCGCGATTTACAACTATTAAAAGAAAATCTTTTCCCTGCCATTACTTCGCTTAATGAGTGTCTGGAAATCGCCACCTTTATGTTTCAGAACATTACCATAAAGGATGATATTTTAAAAGATAAAAAATATGATTACCTGTTTAGTGTTGAAGTGGTTAATGACCTTGCGTTAAAAGGCGTGCCATTTAGAGAAGCTTATAAAATAGTTGGCGGGCAAATTGAAAGTGGTACATTTGCCCCATCTAGCCAGATACATCATACACACGAAGGAAGCATCGGTAACCTTTGCAATGAGCAGATTTCGGCAGCAATGCAGGATGTTTTTTCTCAGTTTGGTTTTGAAAAAGTGAATAAAGCAATAGCAGATTTAATAGCATAATATGAAAGTTTCAGTAATAGCCAATTCATTAATTGGATCAGAAATTATAAAAATTGGTAACGAAGTTAACGAAATGAAGCGCAAAGGTGCATCTATCGCTAACCTGACCATTGGCGATTTCGATTCAAATATTTATCCGATCCCAGCTGAGTTAAAAGCGGGAATTGTGGAAGCGTATAATGCCAACCAAACCAATTACCCGCCTGCAGATGGTGTTTTGCAATTACGAGAAACAGTTTCTGAATTATTAAAAGACAGATTTGGATTAGCGTATAATACCAATAGCATTTTAGTTTCAGGCGGTTCGCGGCCTTTAATTTATGCTACTTTTCTGGCATTGATTGATCTGGGTGATACTGTAGTGTTTCCTGCACCATCATGGAACAATAACCACTACTGCCATTTAACATCGGCAAATGCCATTGCAGTTGAAACCGACGCAGCCCATAACTTTATGCCAACTGCGGCACAGTTAAAACCGCATTTAAAAGGGGCAACATTATTGGCCCTTTGTTCGCCTTTAAACCCAACGGGCACCATGTTCGATGCTAATGCCCTGGCTGAGATTTGTGATGCTGTTTTAGCGGAAAATGCAACCAGAGGAGCCGACGAAAAGCCGCTTTACCTGATGTACGATCAGATTTATTCGCTTTTAACTTTTGATAAAGAACATGTAAATCCGGTGTCACTACGTCCGGAAATGAAACCGTTTACCATTTTTGTTGATGGTAGTTCTAAATGCCTTGCTGCCACAGGTGTACGCGTAGGTTGGGGATTTGGCCCGGAAGATATTGTAAACAGGATGAAAGCGCTTGTAGGCCATATGGGTGCCTGGGCACCAAAAGCAGAGCAGGTTGCAATGTCTAACTATTTTAACAATAAGCCTCAGGTTGATGCTTTTTTAACCAGCTTCAAAGCGCAGATCCAGGATAGTTTAAATGCACTCTACAATGGTTTTAATGATTTAAAGGCTGAAGGTTTTAATGTAGATGCAGTAGAACCTATGGGCGCCATTTATCTGACCATTAAAATAGATTATATTGGTAAAACAACCGAAGATGGTCAGCTTTTAAAAGATAGTGCAGATGTTAATTTTTATTTAATTAAAGAAGCCGGAGCTGCTTTGGTGCCGTTCTCTGCATTCGGAAATGAGCATAGTATGCCATGGTTCCGGGCATCAGTAGGAGCTTGTACTTTACAGGATATAAAAGACATGCTGCCTAGAATAAAACTGGCATTAAGCAAGTTGAAATAGAGAATCTGAACACTCCATCAAACAAATTGCATGATGGAGTGTTCAGATAAAAATCTCATTTCGCGCTTATATGGAACCAAAATACACGCCTCAGGGTTACGCTTCTACCTCAGCTATTCTTACTACACTTGCCATTGGTATATTGGCATCACTCATTCTTCCGGTTTTCTACATTATCCTCGGAAGGCTTATTCCCAATATTTGGTTCATCGCCATTATTGCTTTTCTTTTAGGTCTGGGTTTAGGGTTTTTTATTGATCTTGGGGTTAAGATCGGAAAACTCAGGAATAAAAAAATCGTTACCATTATTGCAATCTTTTGTGGCTTATTTGCCTTTTATGTTCAATGGGTATTGTTTGATACTTTAGCCTATAGTAGGAAAGGTTTTACTTTTAACCTGAATGGCGATGATTTAAAGTTTTTGGTTCAAGACTTCTTTTTCCTTTTTACGCATCCCCATATTTTATTTCAGGAAATTACTAATATGAATGAAATAGGTACATTCCGCATCAAAGGAACAGGTACCATTAGCGGTGTACTGTTATGGATAATTTGGGCCGGTGAATTTATCGTTATTCTGGGAGGTGCAATATTTGGCGTTTTGAATGGTCAGGTCATCCATCCCTACTCTGAAATTAATGATAACTGGATGAAAAGGCGAAAAATTACCCATCGCATTCCACTGGTAGAAAATAAAGAAACAATTGTAGAAGCATTAAATCAGCGAAATTTTACGGTTTTACAGGATCAGCCTTCATTAATAAATGCAACTGATTATTCCGAAGTACTGATTTTTGAATCCACCGGCGATCCAACCAAGTACATCAGCTTGGTAAATGTATCAAACCCTACAGGAAAGGCGAAAGATAAAAAACTAAAAAGCATACTGAAATTTTATCCTCTCGAGAACGCCAACATTTAATTAAAAAATTCTGAACTTTTTGATAATGCACACTCAATTAATAGAGTGAACTTAAAAAAAATTCAGAAGATATATTCAAGAAGCTGTCGTCGCCCTGAACCAAGCCTTAGTGAGCTCACCGAAGGCAATTTATTTTAGGGTCTATGCCGCGGATAAAGGATGCTGAAATAAATTCAGCATGACGTTTAGGTTCTGAATAGTACCACGATTAATCATAGCATGTATGTGTTAATCGAGCTCTGGTTTATTAGTAAATCCCATTTCAAATTTAATATCAGATTTCTTTTGTTGGAAAAGACAAAAAAAACCTCGCAGGTTTGAACCAGCGAGGTTTTTTAGATTTTAGACTAAGAACTCCCAACTCAAAACACCCAACTCAAAACTAATCCTCCCTGCTTCCATCATCCGCCATTCTTACCATTTTAGGTTCGAATTTAGCCACTACATCAACCAGTTCAGTTTGTGCAGCCATTACTTTATGGATGTCTTTATATGCCATCGGTGCTTCGTCTATACCTGCGCCGATCAAGGTCACATTGTGGCCTTTCAAAATGGCTTTCATATCTGATTTGGTGATCGATTGGATCGCTTTCGTCCTGCTCATTTGTCTGCCGGCGCCATGCGATGCCGAATTGATTGCACTGGTTTCGCCTTTTCCACGTACCAGAAATCCTGGCGCAGTCATGCTGCCGGGGATAATCCCCATTACACCCTTACCAGCAGGCGTAGCGCCTTTACGGTGAACAATTACTTCCTCGCCATTAATCAACTCCTTCCAGGCAAAATTATGGTGGTTTTCTACTTTGGCTAAAACCTTTGCACCAATGGCTTTGGTTAATCTTTTATGGATCACCTCGTGACAGGCAGAGGCATAATCGCCAGCTAAGTTCATGGCCATCCAATACTCCTGGCCTTCAGCAGTATTCAGGTCTAAATAAGCCAGGTTTGCAGCCTCTTTCGGGAGTTTGCAAATCTCTTTAGCCAATTTGGTATAATGACCGGCGATGGTAGCGCCCAAACCGCGCGAACCAGAGTGGGTTAACAAAGCTACATAACGACCTTTATCAATATTTAAAACTTCGTCGCGGTCGGCAAAATCAATAATCCCCCATTCTACAAAATGGTTACCCCCGCCTGATGTACCCAATTGTGCCCAGGCTTTCCCATGTAAATTTTTCAGAAAAGTGGTTGAGTTGAAAGCTTCGTGATCCAATACTTCGTGTTCGGCTCTTTCCAAACCCCTAAACTCTCTGCCTGCTCCGAATTTAGTAAAAGCAATCAGTTCCCGTTTGTACATGGCATCTTTACCGAAATAATGTTTTTCCGGAATATCAAAAATGCTCAGGGCCATTCGGCAGCCAATATCAACACCCACACCATAAGGAATAATGGCATTTTTTGTAGCCAGTACACCACCTATAGGCAAACCATAACCTTGATGTGCATCGGGCATTAAAGCACCCGCTACCGATACCGGTAATTTCATGGCAATATCCATTTGGTTTCTGGCACCTTCTTTAATATAATCAGAACCAAATACCGCGTAGGGTCTGGCATGTTTTACCAGTTCAATGGTTTCGTCTTTTGGTATATTGGCCTCTTCAATCATCGCTGTGGCCAATGGTTTTAAAACCGGATCATCCAAAAAACTTTCCGGGTAATCTTCAAC
This sequence comes from Pedobacter sp. BG31, assembly GCF_042464845.1. Classification (NCBI taxonomy): domain Bacteria; kingdom Pseudomonadati; phylum Bacteroidota; class Sphingobacteriia; order Sphingobacteriales; family Sphingobacteriaceae; genus Pedobacter; species Pedobacter sp. BG31. The sequence continues at coordinate 214,267 of NZ_JBHNZK010000005.1, read as the reverse complement.
TTTTTTAAATAAAGCCAGCAATTCTTTTTCTTCTGTATCTGTAAAATTTGCTTTCAAAATCTCCAAGGCCAGGCCTAGTATTTTCCCTTCGGAATAACCTGTTTCGATCAGGTTGCTTCCTGTTATGTTGTTTTTCATTTTTGTTTTTTTAATTAGCATAGAGTTCTATTCTCATTTCTACAAGTAAGGATTCTATTAGGCTTGCATCTGGTTTATCCATAAGCTTACTTTTAGTCGTTGCCTGTTCAATTTTTTCCATCAAAAGTTCTGCTTTTTTTAATACTTCATCGTAATCAAGCTCCCCCCTCTTAATCATAAGCAACTCTTCACGGTTTTGCCTTTTAACATTTAATTCTCCGTCCCGAACAATTTCAAGTGCCACTTGTAATAGCCTAATGGTATGCATCATGTTTTTAGCATCATAATCTTTACCATGGTTTTTATTTAAACTATATCGATCTTCATTTCGCTTTTCTACCCATTCCCAATATTCATTATACTCCTTACAATAAGACGAGTAGCTATCCTTATTGAAGAATAAATAAGCAATTTCATGTTCTCCGGTGGGAATTGATGAGACAGAAACATCATTTGCCGCTTCCTTGGTTGCAATCCCTTTATAATTCAATTTCTTTTCCACATCATGAAACAGGGCATACAGATCTTTAGTATTAGGAATTTTTGCCAGTCCACAATCAGCTTGCGAAATACTGTTTTTTGCAAACCAGGTTTTTGCTCTTACCGATGAGTAATTTACTGTGACGAAACAAAAGTCTAATACTGTTTTCCGGGTTTTAAGCATTGGATTTAATATTTTTTTGTTTAATCCTTTCGCCTTTCGAATCTGAGTTAACGCATATCCTCCAAACGTATCCTTACATAATTTAGATAAGAGCATCGTGATATTTAATTTATCCATTATAGGATGCTTATATAAAATATAATCTTTAGGAGTTGCTAAAATTTCCAGGATGTTTGGATTATTCTTTATTAGTAGTTCTACAAAACGGCCGATTTCATAATATACTTCGTCGTTGCTTTCATTGCTGATCTGAGCGATATATCTCAATCCAAAAAACATGTCTTTTGGCATATAATATATCCCTTTAATATCAGTGTCTGACTGCGGCGTATCCAGTCCGTAAGCTTTGCTACCGCTTAAACATTCAAATAAAAGCAAATTTTGATCTTTTAAATCTTTAATCGTCATAATGTCTTATTGTATTTCTAAAAAAGGTATCGAGCATTTCGGTATCAAAACTTTCTTTTGGCAGATCTTTAGCTCCTTCAGTACAACTTTTAAACTCATCATCAATGTACCTACGCAGGTGGGGGTCTATTTTGATGATAAAAGCCTCTGCAGAAGTAGATTTTAGCACAATCAGATCTTTAACCAATGTTTGAAGATACTCTGGCATTAAGGTTAAAAGTGGACCAATGGTCATTGGAGCAATCGAATTTTTCTCTAAACACCACTTTGCTGAAAGTAAAGGTCGCAGGACATAAAAAAGTTTTTTGATCTTAATTTCGTCACCATTTATTATCGTATCCAATGCACCATGTGCTATTCCTAAATAATGATTAATATTCGTTTTTCTATAAAAATAAGACTGGCATAATGTCCATAATTCATTTCTAAAATCATCTTGTTCTCCGTAAACAATAGGCGATTGCAGCCACTCGAAAGGAGTTGTATTTGATTTTCTGATCAATTTAAGGACCTTTTTAATATCCCATCCATAAATATCAAGTTCATCGCTGATTGGAAAACCCAATTGATCATTCTTTTCTGAAATGGCAAGATAATGGTTAATCGGACTTACATAAATAAAACGCACATCAAAATCGCTGTCTGGCGATGGGAATTCCCACCCACGGCTTCCCGATTCGCAGGCAAATAATATTTTAATATCGTTTGCCTTTTCTATTTCTGCAAGTCTGTTTATGATGGTGGTTTTCATTTTATTCTTAATTAATCCCTCGGCAGGTAACATTCACCTAACCGAGGGGTTTCTAAATTTAATTTATTTTACAAAGATTTGCTTCAATTGATCCACAATTTGGCCGCTACCCGATAAGCTGATGTTATTGATCTTTTCTGCGATTTTCTCCACATATTCCATCTCTTTCAATTTATACAACATCGAATTTTCTTCCATTAATTTGGCTGTATTTAGCAAACTTCTGGTCGAAGCCGTTTCTTCTCTCCTGGTAATGATATTGGCTTGCGCCCTTTTCTCGGCAATTAATACCTGGTTCATAATCTCCTTCACATCGCCTGGCAAAATAATATCTTTAACACCGCAGTTAATTAATTTTACACCCAAATCGGTTGCTTTAGCTAAAGTTAAATCCATTACTTGTGCGGCAATTTTCTCTTTACTTTCCATCAACTCATCAAAAGTCATTAAGCCAACTGATTCTCTCAAGGCCAATTGCATCGTAATGTACAATTGCTTATCAAAATCTTTGTTTTCCAATAAGGCTTTGATAATGTCATCAACTTGATATTGAATGCTGAAGTTTACCCTCAATTGTGCTTTATCCTTAGTTAAGATCTCTTGTCCGATAATCTCCATATTCAATTGCCTCATATCAGTTTTTAAAACTTGAATCGTAGTGGCATTTTTCCAGTAAACATAGTTTCCGGCTTCCATTACCCTTTCAAATTTGCCATCAACAAATAACAATGCTTTTTCGAAAGACTCCACTTTGAAGGCCCTGATATAATTTAATAAAGGTGCTTTCTCTAACAAATTTTTATCAACCGTCTCATCAATGTTGATGTTACTAATATCAACTTTGACAAAGTGATAGGCAGACAAACCTTTCCAGATGGCATGCTTGCCCGCTGTTAACACACTTTTGAAATTTCCATTTCTGTAAACCAGTGCCAACTCATTATCAGCTACATCTACTACATGCACCAGGTTAGTAAAATCAGTGTTTGTTAACAGCACTTCTAGTTCTGCAAGGGTGAAAAAATACTCTTTTCCCATATCGAACAAAGTGATATCTTCTCCAAAACCTAACCAGTAGGTTCCTGCAGTTAATACGTTTTTTAATTTTCCTCTTTTAAACACCAATCCAACATCATTGGTGTTAATGGTTACTCTTTTCATGTTTTTTGATGTTAAGATTTATAATTATTTAATTGTTTTGCTTACAAAGCCTTGTAAAAGCACATTCATCTGGTTTTTGCGGAAATAAATTGAATCCTGATGTGTTTAAGAGTGAAATTATTTTTTCAGTTAGCTGAGATCCTGAGATTGATTCTAACGTTTAAAATAACCTGACTTTTAAATCAGTTCGTTATCGTTTTATTTTCAAAGCAAAAGCAAATTTGCCTTTCAGGAACATAAAAGAACCATTAAGCAGAATGTGGTTTTACAAGGTAGTTTTTTGAGTAATTTGAAAAGTTACCCTTCTTTTTTTGTTTTGGATTTTGAGCCCTAAACGCTTACCAATTAGCTATTCCAACACCTTGGAAGCAGGATTCGAACCTGCATATTTGGTTGTTACTCTAACCCCTGAGTTATTCCGGATTGCTCCGGAAGTGGGATTCGAACCCACGACACACAACGTGTTAAGACAAAAACCAGCACAATCCTGACCAGTATATTCCATGCTATCGCACGAATACTTCGGGGCTATACAGAAACCCTCAACTGCGATCAGTGTTATGTAGTATTGCCATCCCGGTTATTCACCGGAATTTCTTTATAGGTAATGATTTACTTAAACTATTTAATTGCTGCCCTTAACCCTGTTCCGCAGATCCGGAACAGGGGGCTTCGTAATAAAGCGCTACTCAGAAAACGAGCAGCGCCGTGAGCGCGCGTATTTTAAAGCAGTTTAATTTCTTGTAAATCAGTTATTATTATTGATTTTTTTCAAAGAACTTCATTATCGACCGGCGACATGACAAAGATGCCACCAGCCCTGCGCGGAGGAATTGCGTAGTAAATAAAATTTTAATGATCTTTAATCAAAATTCTGTTTATCAGTGTTTTAAAATTTACTTTTTAATAAGTTTCATGTTTTAAGTATCCAATTGCGCAATTCTATTGCGCAGTTATCGGTAACTTAGTTATATTTAACCGAAGCATAAATACCAGATTTTTTAACCTACACGCTAATTACCTCAAAATGGCCATCAATAAATTAGCCCTTATTCGTTACAAAACTATCGACGATTGTCTGAGAAACCGCTTTCGCAAGTGGACCCTAGATGATCTGATTGAAAAGGTTGCCGAAACCCTTTACGAACTGGAAGGTATCACCAGTGGGGTAAGTAAGCGCACTATACAGGCCGATATCCAGTTGATGAGGAGTGATAAACTAGGTTATAACGCACCTATTGTGGTAAAAGACAGGCGGTTTTATGCTTACGAAGACCCCGGTTTTAGTATTACAAAAGCACCGATCAACCATGCTGATGTAGATAAAATGAAAGAAATTGTGGGGGTGCTGAAGCAGTTTAATGCTTTCAATTATTTCGATGAAATGAGCGATATGATTGCCCGTTTGGAGAATAACCTTTATAAATCGACCAAACAGAGCGGAAACAACATTCAGCTGGAAAGCAATAAGCTGGTGAAAGGCCTGGAATGTATCCCACCGCTTTATCAGGCGGTTCTAAATAAACGGTCATTGCTGATTGAATATAAATCGTTTAAAGCGCAACAGGCACAGCCAGGCATTTATTTCCCCTACCTGTTAAAAGAGTACCGTAACCGCTGGTTTTTGATTTGCAAGGCTAAAAAGCGGCCCGGAATATTAAATTTAGCACTCGATAGGATAGTTGAATTTCAGGAATTACCAAACGAACCGTTTATCGCTTATGAAGGAGTAGATTTTGACCGTTATTATGACGATTTAATCGGGGTAACCAAAAGTGAGAGAGACCGGCCACAAAAAGTGATTCTGGAATTTACGAACGATCATGCACCATATGTCATTACCAAACCTTTGCATAGCTCGCAGGTGGTATTGAACAAAACTGATAAAACTACCGTTTTCAGGATTGATGTAGTGCTGAATTATGAATTGGAGCGCGAAATATTGGGTTTTGGCGAATGTGTTAAAGTGCGTTCACCAAGGCTGCTGATTGCTAAAATTAAGCGTCGTTTAGAACAGACCTACAAACAATATGAAATAGCAGAAGAAAAACAAGAATCGAAGACTTGAGGATTGTAATTTAGTTAAACGTTTTAGTGATTGGGTTTTTATCTGTATTTTAAGGGCTTAATAACCAAATATGAGCAGAACCAAATATATCTTATCTATCTTGATGGCTTGTTCTTTGAGCATATCCGCACAGCAAGCTACTCCTCAATGGAGACCCAATTATCATTTTACCGCACCAACTAATTGGCTTAATGATCCTAATGGATTAATTTACCTCAATGGCGAATACCATTTGTATTACCAGTATAATCCATTTGAAAATAAATGGGGGCATATGAGCTGGGGGCATGCAAAAAGCAAAGATCTGGTTAATTGGGAACATCTGCCCGTGGCAATTCCAGAAAAAGTTACCAAAGATACCATCACAATGATTTTCTCTGGCTCGGCGGTTCTGGATAAACAAAATGTGAGTGGTTTAGGCAAGGTTAAAGCACCCATTCTGGCTTTTTATACAGCTGATTTACCTAAACAGCATAACGAATCGCAATATATGGCTTATAGCAACGATGGCGGTTTAACGTTTACCGATTATGCGAAAAATCCAATTATCGATTTAAATAAAAAAGATTTCCGTGATCCGAATGTGTGGTGGCATGAAGCTTCTAAACAATGGATTATGACGGTTGCGATGGTTGATGAGCACCAGGCCCGTTTCTACGGTTCTAAAAACCTGAAAGACTGGAGCATATTGAGCGATTTTGGCAAACAAGGCAATCAGGGCAGTGGATGGGAATGTCCTTTTATCGTTCCGCTGGCCGTTGATGGAAATAAGAACCATACCAAGTGGGTACTCATGATTTCGCTTTTTGGGCCAAAAGGTCCCACTATGCAATATTTTATTGGTGATTTTGACGGCAAAACGTTTAAGAATGATAACGATGGTCAGTTAACTTTGCTGGTAGATGATGGTGATTCATTTTATGCAGCTATTCCCTGGAACAATGTGTCCAATGATAAACGCATCCTTTTGGGCTGGTTGCAGCCTGGCGGTAAAGAAACCTTTCCCTGGAAAGGGCAGATGTCTATCCCGAGGGACTTAGCTTTAAAAACTACGCCTGATGGGGTAAGATTGTTTCAACAGCCAAGTTCGGTTATTGCGGGTAACCTTAAAAAACTTGCACAAAACCGAATAATTTCCAAACAGAATCTGGTCGTTGATGGCGAAATGAAACTGGGTGAAATCACAAATGCAAACTGGATTGAAGCGGAATTTGATTTAAAAGGTGCTAAAACTACAGGTTTTAAGCTGGCCCAATTAAAAGACGGGCAAGGAAAAGTGATTAAAGAAGTTGAAGTGGGTTATAAGGCTGATAAAAACGAATTGTATGTTGATTGTTCGCGCTCAGAAAAAGGCATTAAAAACGATAAGAATATCGTACAAACGGCAAAAATAAATCCTGTTGCCGGTAAAGTGAATATACAGATCCTGATTGACAAATCATCGCTCGAAGTTTTTGGTAATAAAGGCGAAAAGGTAATTTCGACCATGATTTTCCCGGACGGAAAAGCAACTGGAATTACGGCGTTTTCGAAAGATAGCAGAAGTACGCTAAGCAGTTTAAAAATCTGGGATTTGAGTAGGAAATAGTTGAAATCGTCATTATAAGGAGGAACGCCGAAGCAATCTTTCAAGCTAACGATTGTTCCTGTAAAGATTGCTTCGTTGGCTGAAAAAGCCTTCTCGCAATGACGGAAGTATATTATACATAAAAACCTTTTCTAAAAACTTAGAAAAGGTTTTTGCTTTTATAGACTTCCGACTTTAAGATTTAAACTCACTGGTTTTATGGAATTCGATATCCGGATAATCCTGTTTGGTTAAATTAATCATATATTCACTATCAGCCAGGTATACCGGGTTAGCCTCTTTATCAAAGCCGATGTGCTGTTGCTTGCGTTTTACAAACTCATCCAGTTTCTTTCTATCGGTAGAAGTTACCCAGCTCGAACGGGTATAACTCAGCGTGCGGAAACGGCATTTTGCACCGTATTCATGCTCTAACCGGAAATTAATTACCTCAAACTGAAGCTCGCCTACCGCGCCAATTACTTTTCGGTTTCCGGGCTGCATCACAAATAGTTGGGCAACACCCTCATCAGTTAATTGCTCAATTCCTTTTTCCAGTTGTTTGGTGCGCATCGGATCCATGTTTTCTACCTCTTTAAAAATAGAAGGAGAGAAACTTGGAATTCCTTTAAACTGCAGTTTTTCGCCTTCAGTTAAAGTATCGCCAATTTTAAAGTTTCCGCTATCATACAAACCCACTACATCACCTGGCCAGGCTTCTTCTACAATGCTCTTCTCGTTGGCCATAAAATCCATCGGGTTAGAGAATTTTAGTTTTTTATCCTGACGGGTATGGTAATAGAATTTATTGCGTTCGAATTTACCAGAGCAGATCCTCAAAAATGCAATCCGATCGCGGTGTTTAGGATCTAAGTTGGCGTGAATTTTAAATACAAAACCACTAAAGTTTTTTTCTTCTACCAGTACGTCACGTTCTTCAGCTTCACGGTGCCTCGGACTTGGGGCGATATCTATAAATGTATCTAAAAGCTCTTTAATCCCGAAATTATTAATTGCACTGCCAAAAAATACAGGCGCAACTAAACCATCGGTATATAAATCTTTATCAATTTTGCCGTAAATACCGTCAACCAATTCAACATCATCTTTCAGCGTGTTGATTTCATTTTCTTTGAGGTAATCCAGGAGCGAGGTATCGTTCAGGTCATTAACGGCAATAACCGAATCGGTTACTTTAGTTTTATCGGAATTAAATAAATTTAAATGTTTGTTATAAATGCTGTAAACCCCTTTAAAGGTATGGCCCTGTCCAATAGGCCAGGAAAGCGGGCAAAGGCTGATGTTTAGTTTTTCTTCAATTTCATCCAGTAAATCATAAGCTTCTTTACCTTCACGGTCCATTTTGTTGATGAAGATAATTACAGGCGTGTTTCGCATGCGGCAAACCGACATGAGCTTTTCTGTCTGTTCCTCCACACCTTTTACACAATCGACCACTAAAATCACACTATCCACAGCAGATAAAGTACGGTAGGTATCTTCGGCGAAATCTTTGTGACCCGGAGTGTCCAGAATATTAATACGCTTACCGCTGTATTCGAAACCCATTACCGAGGTGGCAACAGAGATACCCCTTTGCTTTTCAATCTCCATAAAATCGGAGGTATTGCTCTGGTTGGCCTTATTTCTTTTTACTGCACCAGCGGTGTTGATGGCACCACCAAAAAGCAGAAATTTTTCTGTAAGTGTGGTTTTACCGGCATCGGGGTGGCTAATAATGGCAAAGGTTTTACGTTTTTCTATTTCAGGGTTAAGCATAATAAAATTTTGGGTATAAGAGATGATGAAACCTTGTTAAAGGAATTTAACAGCGATAAGATTTGAATAGTGGTGTTTCATCAGGTTGCAAAGATAGGGAATTTGGTTAACTGTTTTAAGTGGTTAATTGTTTAATCGAAAACTGATTGCAATTTTTAAGATTGAAAAGCAGTGACAGTGGTTCTTTTGTTATTACAGCCCTGCCATACACTATAGCTCCGATTGAAGAAACCGGAGGCTGCCGTTGCTGTCAGGTTTAGGTTACTCCTGTAGTAGTTCTATTGACGTTTTTGAGGCCACTAATTAAGAAATTATTGATTAAGTAAAGGTTTAGATCAAAAATATCAACTTAAAATTAAAATTTCTCACCAATCATTCTTTAGTTTTGTGCTAAAATGTTTAGCTTTATTTATCCTCCCTGTTTAGCAAACTAAAATTTTATTGCAGATGCCTACATTAGAAGAAACTTCTATGCCCGCTGAGATCGCGGCTAAATTTGTGAATTATACCTCTAAACACGTTTTTTTAACCGGAAAAGCGGGAACAGGTAAAACGACCTTTTTGCGGAAACTGATTCAGCTTACGCATAAAAAAGCGATTATCTGTGCGCCAACAGGTATAGCGGCGATTAATGCTGCCGGGGTTACGATCCATTCTCTTTTTCAGCTGCCTTTTGGTGCTTTTTTTCCTGATGCAGCCGGAAATATTATCAATCAGCAGATTAGCTTCAACTTTAATACGCCACGTACCCTGGCCAAGCATTTAAATATGCAGGGCAATAAAAGGCGCCTGATTCAGGAACTGGAACTGTTGGTAATTGATGAGGTAAGTATGCTGAGGGCGGATATGCTTGATGCCATTGATTTTGCCCTGCGCTACATCAGGAGGAGTAAAAATGTACCTTTTGGGGGCGTACAGCTTTTATTCATTGGTGATTTACACCAGTTGCCGCCTGTGGTTAAAAATGACGAATGGCGGGTAATGGCCGGATTTTATAAGAGTATTTATTTTTTTGATGCGCTGGCATTGCAAAACAATCCACCGGTATATATCGAGCTGGATAAAATTTACCGCCAGGATGATGCTGTTTTTATTGACCTGTTGAATAACTTGCGGAATAACCAAATTACCCCACAGGATACGGCATTATTGCAACAGCATTTTATCCGTGATTTTAAGCCGGCAGCAGATGACAATTACATCACCTTAACGACGCATAATCATAAGGCTGATGGCATTAACCGCGAAAGGTTAACTCAACTGAAAACGAAATCTTATTTTTTTGAAGCCAGGATAACAGGTGAATTTAATGAACATGCTTATCCTAATGATAGGAGCCTGGAACTGAAAGTTGGTGCGCAGATTATGTTTATCAAAAACGATATGACCGCCGAAAAACGCTATTACAATGGGAAAATAGGAGTGGTGCACCACATTGAAAAAGATCTGGTAGAAATTGAATTGCCAGAAGATAAAACGGTAATCCAGATTTCGCCTTATACCTGGGAAAACGTAAAATATAAACTGAACGAGGCCACGAATGAAATTGAAGAAAATGTAGCAGGTTCCTTTGTACAATATCCAATTAAACTGGCCTGGGCCATTACGGTGCATAAAAGTCAGGGTTTAACCTTTGATAAAGCCATTATTGATATTGGTGACGCTTTTGCCCCGGGGCAGGCTTATGTGGCGCTTTCACGTCTTCGCTCCCTCAAAGGGTTAGTGTTAACGTCGCATCTGCGCGAAAGCGGTTTGCAGCAAGACCAGAACATCCATTATTTTTCTAAAACCAAACAGCCTACAGAAGTACTCGATCAGCAGATCAGTGCCGAGAGCTATGACTTTATCAGGACTTATCTTTTATCAGCTTTCGATTTGAATATGGCACGCTATTATTTTAAGGAACACATGCAAACTTTTGATAAGAGTGAGGCTAAATCGACCAAACAGCGCTATGATGATTGGACAATGGATCTGTATAAAGATTTCCAGAAAATTACTGCGACGGCTGATACTTTTGTAAACCAGCTTAAAAACTTGTTTGCCCAACAAACCGAGCATACATTGTTCAATGTGTCCAAGCGGGTACAGGCCGCGGTAAAATATTTCAGTCCGCTGATTAAGGAGGTGTCAGATAAATTCTTAGCCCAAATTGAAGCCATAAAAGAAGAAAAACAGGTTAAAACTTACCTGACTGAACTGCTTGAACTGGAAATTGTGATTTATGAACAGCTGAAGAAAATTCATAAAAGCAAGGCATTGCTGGAAGCCATTATTGATGGCAAAGAGTTTAGTAAGGCCGATACCGATGCGCTTTTAAATGCGGTAGAAAGAGAGGCACAATTAAAAAAGGCGATTACGCTTAAAGGCATGGCGCTAAAAGTAAGAACTGCTACAGAGAAAAAAAAGAAAGAGCCGAAGCCCGATACCAAGCTGATTAGTTTTGAATTATACAATGCGGGCAAAACATTAGATGAAATTGCAAAGGAGCGGGGCTTATCGGTTGGTACTATTGAGGGCCATTTGGCATATTATGTTTCTACACAGCAACTGGATGTAACGAAGTTGGTTAAGGCCAATAAAATCCGCAATATTACAGATGCCGTTGAAAGCCAGAAAACAAAATCGATGGCTACCATCAGGGAGTTTTTAGGCAAAGATTATTCTTTCGGCGAGATAAAAATGGTACTGGCGTCGCTGTTTCCAACAGAGGGATAGATCGAAATCTAACCGCAAAGATTGCTAAGGACAAAAACGCAAAGGGCGCAAAAGCAAATTCAAAGATATGGATGAAAATGAATTATCAAGAATTGTAATCGGATTGGCAATAGAAGTTCATAGTGCTTTAGGTCCTGGTCTGTTGGAAAGCGCCTATAAAGAATGTCTGTATTATAAAATTCTCAAGGCAGGGTTATTTGTTGAAAAGGAAAAGAAAATGCCTTTGGTTTTTGAGGATGTTAGATTAGAGTGTGGTTATAGAATAGATATACTGATAGAAAATAAGTTAGTATTGGAGTTGAAAAGTGTCGAGATGCTAAAATGATGTTCATCTTGCCCAAACTTTGACCTATATGAAATTGGGAAATTATAAGTTAGGCTTATTAATGAATTTCAATGTTGCCCGCTTAAAAGATGGATTAAAGAGAATTGTTAATGGCTTATAACTTTTCTTTATTTCTTTGCGAAAAACTTTGCGAACTTTGCGGTTAAATGGAGAAAGTTAAAGTTTTAGCGCAATACATGCCTGCAGAGGCCGCCCCGCTAATTGCCAGGTGGATTGATTATTTTCAATGCGAATTCAAGATCGCTAAAACACGTTCTACCAAATTAGGCGATTACCGCCATCCATTCCGTGGTAAAGGCCATCGTATTTCAGTTAATTTTAACCTCAACCATTATGCGTTTCTGGTAACCACAGTACACGAATTTGCACATTTGTTAACCTGGAATGATTTTAAAAATAAAGTAAAGCCACACGGAACCGAATGGAAGAAAAACTTTCAGCGGATGATGGTTCCTTTCTTTGATATGAATATTTTTCCGCAGGATATCCATCAGGCGATAGACAATTATATGTCGAATCCTGCGGCCTCAAGCTGTTCTGATTTACATTTATCGCGGGCCTTAAAAAAATACGACAGCAATAAAAGCGAAACTTTACATGTAGAGCAACTGCCAATTAATACCAACTTTAAAATCAAAGATGGCCGTCGCTTTACCAAAGGCGAACAGATCAGGAAGCGATATCGCTGTATTTGTTTAGATGATAAGCGGATTTACCTGTTTAATCCGCTTGCTGAAGTGTTTTTGTTGGAGTAATGTATCACTAACGTCCTGCTGAACTCGTTTCAGCATCTTTAGTTAGCTATTAAGACCCTGAAATAAATTCAGGGTGACGTATAAATTATTACATTAACCTAAACTCATCACCATCAAATAAACCTTTATCACTCAGTTTCAAATGCGGAATAACCAAAAGTGCCATAAAAGAAAGTGTCATAAAAGGAGCAAGCAGGGTTGACCCCAGGTCTTTTGCAAACTGATCGATAGCCGTATAACATGCAGCAACCTCGTAACCATTGTGGTTACTCATTAAACCGGCAACAGGTAGCGGTAGAATCTCTTCCTTTCCGTTTCCTAAAGCGACAACTCCACCAGTTTCCTGAATCACCATATTTACCGCCGCACAAATGCTTTTGTCATCAACACCCACGGCAATAATATTATGACTATCATGCGCTACACTCGAGGCAATTGCGCCCTTTTTTAGACCAAAGTTTTTAACAAAGGAAATGGCAATGGGCGCATCGTGATAGCGGTTAACCACCACCATTTTTAGCATATCATTTTCTACATCGCTCACCATGTTTCCGTTTTCAACTTTTGGTTTTATATGTAGTTTATTGGTGATCAACTGACCATCCAGGGCTTCAATAACCGGAATCTCCTGTTCGTTTTGATAGGGTAAGATAAAATCTTCTTCATTTTTCAAGCTGCAATCAAAATGGTTAATTGATTCTTTACTAGCTGAATGGTTGATCCAGTTACCGACCATTTTACCGTTTTCTGCTAGTAAAAGCCCACTAATATAGGTTTGTTTTACCTTAAAATTAATCAGGTCTTCTATCACAATAAAATCAGCATCATCGTTTACCTGTAACGCACCAACTTCAAGCTTATAATGTAAGATGGGGTTAATGCAAGCCGCGCGAAGCACTTTAAAAACATCGATTCCTTTGGCCACTGCCCTGGCACAAATTTCGTTAATGTGGCTTTCAACTAGACTATCAGGGTGTTTGTCATCACTACAGAACATCATCATTTCGGGCCAATCCTGGAGTAAATGGATTAATGCCTCAAAATTTTTGGCTGCGCTGCCTTCCCGGATCAGGATCTTCATGCCACGCTGTAGTTTATCCAGTGCTTCTTCGGCAGTAAAACATTCATGGTCGGTAGAAATACCGGCATCTATGTATTTTTGGACGGTATCTCTACGTAGGCCCGGCGCGTGTCCGTCAACAGGTTTACCGAGCTCGTGGGCAGCAGCAATCTTTTTTAAAACTTCTTCATCTTTATACAACACTCCCGGAAAATTCATCATTTCGCTGAGGTATTTAATCTCTGGGCGTTCTAAAAGTGCCTTAACATCATCATGATTTAACTCAGCGCCTGCAGTTTCGAAGGTAGTAGCCGGTACGCAGCTTGGTGCACCGAAATTGAATTTAAAGGGTACGGTGTTGCCGTTTTCAATCATAAATTCAACCCCTTCCATACCGCATACGTTTGCAATTTCGTGCGGATCACTAATGGTCGCCACTGTACCGTGCACCACCGCTAACCTGGCAAATTCGCTCGGAATGAGCATGCTGCTTTCGATATGTACATGGCTATCAATAAAGCCCGGCGTAATGAATGTGCTGCCTGGGCGTTCATCCGAAATTTGGGTAATCGATTTTATCTTTCCGGCTTCAACCGTTATTTCGCCAAAGAAAATATGACGTTCTACGATATTAACTATATTTCCACTGACTTTGAAAGTGCCCATGTTGCTTGAATGTTTAACTGGTTAATCGTTTAAACCGGTTAATTGTTTAGGACACACAGTTAACCAATTTAAATAGTTTATACAATTAACCTCTGTTTAATATTTTAATAATTTATCAATTATTTCTGCTAATCTGGCTTTAGCCAGAAAACCATCTTCCAGCACCTTGCTCATTGGAATGGCAGTATCTAAACTTGCACAACGCATTACAGGTGCATCCAGGTATTGGAAAAGATGCTCGCCAATCCAGGCAGAAATTTCAGCACCGAAACCATTGGTCAAGGTATCTTCGTGTAAAATCAATACCCTTCCGGTTGCTTTTACAGCTTCCTTTACCGTTGCCTGATCCCATGGCTGTAACGTACGCAGATCAACCAGGGTGGCTTCTTGTTCAGGATGGCTGCTTAAATGTTCTAAAGCCCAATGTACACCTAAACCATAGGTAATGATCGTAAACTGGTCTCCCGTTTTTAAAGTAGCGGCTTTTCCTATTTCGGTAGTATAATAGCCATCGTTTACCGGCCCGGTTAGGCTTCTATAAAGGTATTTATGTTCAAAGTAGATTACGGGATTGGGATCGGCTATGGCAGACAAAAGCAAACCCTTGGCATCTTCAGGAAATGCGGGATAAACAATTTTCAATCCCGGTGTTTTAATAAACCAGGCCTCATTGCTTTGCGAATGGAAAGGGCCGGCTCCTGTTCCAGCGCCGGTAGGCATACGTACAACTACATCTGCCTTTTCGCCCCAGCGATAATGCGTTTTGGCCAAATTGTTTACAATCTGGTTAAAGCCAGCGCTTACAAAATCGGCAAACTGCATTTCTACAACAGCTTTGTAACCGTTTATAGAAAGCCCTAAACCTGCGCCCACAATGGCCGATTCGCAAATAGGTGTATTGCGCACCCGGCTATTGCCATATTTAGCCATGAAGCCATCTGTAATTTTAAATGCCCCGCCATAACCGGCAATATCCTGCCCCATTAAAACCAGGTTAGGATATTTTTCCATCGCGAGATCGAGTGCATCGCTAATTGCATCCAGATACCTTTTTTCAGAAGCAGATTCGCCTGGTTGAACAATTTCGGAATGGTAGGGGAAGTACATGTCCCTTTCTTCTCTCGCGTGATCTGCAATGGGTTCCGGCTCTTCAAAAGCTTCTTCTACTGCTAATTCAATATCTTGCTTAAACTGAATCTTAATATTCGTAATAGTATCTGTTGTTAAAATACCTTGCTCAATTAAATAGGCCTCATAATTTTTTAAAGGATCTTTCTTTTCCCAATGGTCAAAAAGTTCCTGCGGAACATATTTCGTACCTGATGCTTCTTCATGGCCACGCATCCTGAAAGTCATGCACTCAACCAAAACAGGTCTGGGATCTTTTCGGATTTCCATGGCCAGCTGGTTAATGGTATCATAAACTTCTAAAATATTATTTCCGTCGATCTGAACACCCTCTATTCCATAACCAATGGCTTTATCAACCAGGTTTTTGCATCTGTATTGTTCTGCTGTTGGGGTTGACAGTCCATAGCCGTTGTTTTCGATCAGAAAGATAACAGGAAGGCCCCAAACTGCTGCAACGTTGACGGCTTCGTGGAAATCGCCCTCACTGGTGGCGCCTTCGCCGGTATAAACCAGTGTAGCCTGTTGTTTATTAGCCAAAAGATCGGCCAGGGCGATGCCATCGGCTAAAGCCATTTGTGGCCCTAAATGGGAGATCATGCCCACAATTTTATAATCTTGTGTGCCAAAATGGAAGGAGCGGTCGCGGCCTTTGGTAAAGCCGGTTAACTTGCCCTGCCATTGGGCCATTAATTTCTTTAGCGGAATATTACGTGAGGTAAAAACACCTAAATTGCGATGCATGGGTAAAATGTACTCACCTTTCTGCATGGCCATGGTACTGCCCACAGCAATGGCTTCCTGTCCGATACCCGAAAACCATTTCCCTATACGTCCCTGCCGCAATAATTTAAGCATTTTATCCTCTACCATTCTGGGATAAAGTAGTTTTTTATATAAATTCAATAAGAATTCATCGTCTTTATCTCTTCGGTTGAAATGCATATCTGGTTGGTTTGACTAATGATTCTGGACTCAGGACTCCCGGCTCTTCTTTAATTCCTCAAACTGTTTGGCGAATGATTTATCGGCAACCTTTGGCATTTCACGGTATTTGCCCCAACTCTTTTGAAAGAAGGTTTTGAGCATAAAGTTTTTAAATTTTCCGCCGAAGAAATCCATCCATTTGCGTTTTTGCATCATCTTGCTGAACATGCTCCAGCCGATTTCTTCCTGTTTGCCGTTCTCATGACCAGCTGCAGCATCTCTTCTGTTAAGCAGCAGCATTTTATGGATATCGATTTTTACCGGACATACTTCTGAGCATTTTCCGCAGAGACTGGAAGCATAGCTCAAATGCTTAAACTCTTCCATACCCTTCAAATGTGGCGTAATTACCGAGCCAATTGGGCCACTGTAGGTGGTATTATAAGTGTGTCCACCTATATTTTTATATACCGGGCAGGCATTTAAACAGGCACCACAACGAATGCAGTACAAACCTTGTCGCTGATCCTTTTGTGCCAGTAAATTGGTGCGGCCATTATCCAGCAGGATCACATACATTTCTTCAGGTCCATCCGTTTCATTTGGCTGCCGCGGTCCGCTCAGGATACTATTGTAAACCGTTAGGTTTTGTCCGGTACCATGCGAAGCCAACAAAGGCCAGAACAGGTCCAGGTCGGCCATAGAAGGAATGATCTTTTCAATACCAACAATGGCAATATGTATTTTGGGGAAAGTAGTGCTTAACCTGGCATTGCCTTCATTTTCGGTAATGGCAATACTGCCGGTATCGGCAATCAGGAAATTCCCTCCGCTTATACCAATATCGGCATTCAAATATTTGTCTCGGAGTAGTTCCCTGGCTTTTTGCACCAGCTGCGGTGGTGTAGCATCAATGGGAGTTCCAAATTTATCGTGGAATAACTGCGCAATATCGGTAGCACTTAAGTGCATGGCAGGGGTAACAATATGGTAAGGCGCCTGGCCCAATAACTGTACGATATATTCTCCCAGATCGCTTTCCAGCGATTCAATATTATTCTGCTCCAGGAAATCGTTCAGGTGAATTTCTTCGGTCGTCATCGATTTAGATTTGATGACCGTTTTTCCATTGTTTCTTTTAATGATATTGAGGATTTCTGCCTGGGCTTCGGCAGCATCATTTGCCCAGATCACCTTACCGCCGCGACGCTGAAAATTTGACTCGAATTCTGGTAAGAACTTGTCGAGATTTTCCATTACACGCCATTTAATTACATGGGCTTTTTTCTTAGAAGCCTCGAGGTTTTCGAATTTCGATAAGCCCCGTTCAACCGCCGTATTGTATTTACCAATATTATAATTTATGGTTTTACGGTGTGGCAAATCGAAAGCTTTCTCATCTGACTTCTCTAAAAATTCCTCGGCAGTTTTCATCAATAGCAATTTATTATAGGGTAACGAAGAATAACCGCTTTTAGTTTGGTGTTACTTCGTTAAAAACCAAAGATAGGAAACCCATTGAGTTTATTTTTTCAAAGTTGAAACAAAAGAAATTATTGTAATAAAAAATACTTTTACCAGATTACTTCTGGTATATATTTTTTAGCTATTTCATCGCTTGAAATAAAATCTAAGCCTAATTTTATACTTGTTGCAATAATAATTCTGTCGAAAGGATCGCGATGTAGAAATGGTAAAGCTTTAAGTGTTTTTAATATTTCTACATCTATTGGAAGAACCGTAATATTCGTTTCATTGCATGATTCAATGAGTTCATCAAATGAATACTCTAATTGAAGTTTACCTATTGATTGTTTTATTGTGATTTCTCACAAACTGGCAATACTTAGATAGAGGTTAAGGGTTGGGGCTTCTAAAATGTTTCTTGCTCTGTTAGATAATGCAATGTTGTCGTCCTGCATCCAAAGTAAAACGTGCGTATCAAGTAAATACTTTTTCACTACATGTAATCTTTAAAATCATCTAATGGCGTATTAAAATCATCACTCATTTTCATTTTCCCCTTAAGTAAACCTAGTTTTCTATTGCTTTTAACCGCATTTTTTTGGGAGACTTTTTTTTGCAAAATAAAATCAATAAAGTCTTCTACCTCTTGCTGGTAGGCAACAGGGATCATTTTAATTTTTTCTAAAATATGCAATTGATCCATAAACTCGTTTTATCAAAAATAACATTTTAAGTTTGAAATACACACAAAAAAGCCCCAACATTTCGTTGAGGCTGAGTATTTTGAACATTATTTCTTTGGATTCCCTTTTCCGTCCATGTCTACAACCGGACGCTTGGCTCTGTTGGCAAGCTCCCATGCGGTAAAGTAGGTGAGTTTTGCTCTTTTTGACAATAGAGGGAAGTTGATTTTGCTTACTTCATCGCCTGGTTTATGGTAATCCTGCTGTAACATTCCATCATAATAAAAGATAATCGGAATGCCTAACTTAGCAAAGTTGTAGTGGTCTGAGCGATAATAAATTTGCTCAGGGTCTTTAGGATCATCATATTTATAATCCAGTTTCATTTTAGTATAGGTAGCGTTTACCTGCTCACTTAAATTGGCGAGGTCGCTACTTAACATCCTCGAACCTACTGAATAAATGTAGTTTGCCGAATCAGGTTTGCCCAAATACTCTTCACCTATACGGCCAATCATATCAGTATTTAAATCAGCAATGGTATTGGCAACCGGGAAAACAGGATGCTCAGAATACCACTCGGAGCCCCACAGTCCTTTTTCTTCTCCAACAACAGTCATAAATAAGATACTGCGTTTAGGACCTTTACCTGCTTTTTTGGCATCAGTAAAAGCTTTTGCCATTAGTAAAACACCAGTAGTACCTGATCCATCGTCGTCGGCACCGTTGTTTACTTTATCTTTCGCGTTAGGATCAGTTTCCAAACCAATATGATCGTAGTGACCGGTTAAGATTAATACTTCTTTTTTAAGTACGGGATCTGATCCTTCCAAGTAACCCAAAACGTTTTCGCACCTAACCGATGCTTCGTTTTTGGCGGCACTTGCTGAAAAAGGAACATTTATTACCTGTGAAGCAGGTGTAAGACTTTGTGTAATTTTCTTTTGTAAGTCGGCTGCTGTAGTATTTGCTGATTTTAACAGATCGTTGGCTAAGGCCACAGAGATAGAAATGCGTGGTATCTCATTTTGTTTCTGCGCCTCAATAGCCGCATTTGTTTTGACCATTACACGGCCTTTATTTTGAGCCTGTTTGGTGTTTTCTGTAATTCTATCCACACTTGGATCGATGAGGATAATGGCTTTTACATTATTTTCAGCAAAATATTTTGCCCGGTTTTCTAACATGGCGCGGTAAGCAGCCCTATCAACGCGGGTACCAGGTTTAATGGTTGGGTCGCCACCGTTAAACATCATCACCACTTTGCCTTTAATATCTGTTCCTGCAAAATCGTTATAGCTGTCTTTTTTTATTCCGTAGCCAACAAATACAATCTGATCGGTAGAGAAGGTAAAACCCTTATCACTGATTAGGCTCGGAGAAACCACATAATCTTTCTGATACTCTTTCGGCTGACCGTTAACAGTTACATGGCTTTCTTTCAAGGTAACATTTACGAGGTTGATTTTCTGAAAATAACCTCCATTAACCGGGCCTTTTAAGCCAATTGATTTAAAATAATCGCGGATATAGTCTGCAGCCATCCAGGCGCCTTTTGTTCCTGTCTCGCGTCCTTCATATTCGTCGGATGCTAAAATGGAAAGGTGTTTATAGGCATTATCAGGATTAATGGCCCTGCTAAATTTAATAGCGTCTTTATTGGCAGGTAGTGGTTTAATCTGGCTAAAACAACTTGCTGTAACAAGTGTAGCCAAACCAAGGGTTAAAAACTTTTTGTTCATGATGATAATTTTAGTTGAGGTTGGGTTAGCAAGAAATCTTTTCAACCCGATTTTGGTGGCGGCCACCTTCAAACGGCGTAGTTAAAAAGGTTTCGGTAATTTGTTTGGCTTCATCTACAGATACAAAACGAGCCGGTATACAAAGTACATTAGCATTATTATGGAGGCGTACCAACGAAGCCACTTCGTTTTCCCAGCACAAGCCCGCTCTTATGCCCTGGTGTTTGTTAGCTGTTATGGCCACGCCGTTAGCCGAGCCGCATAGTAAAATACCGTAGGTAAATTCTCCGTTTTCAACGGCACTGGCCACAGGATGTGCAAAATCAGGATAGTCAACTGAATCTGCGGAGAAAGGTCCAAAATCCTTTACTTCGTAATCTTTTAAAAAATCTTTTAATATTTCTTTATAATCGAATCCGGCATGATCCGCGCCAATAGCAATTTTTATTTTTGTATCAGACATTGTCAAATGTATAGAGAATTATGAATTCTGTTCGTAATGTTTTTGTTAGTTTGCATAGAATGCAGCTTCAGCTTTTTTCTTCTTTCTTTCAATATAGGCCGAAACAAAAATACTCAGCTCATACAATAAGAATAAAGGAGTAGCTACTATCAACATCGTCATTATATCTGGTGTAGGGGTTACAATGGCAGCGATAATTAAAATAATTACAGTGGCATACCTTCTGCTGGCACGCATCAGTTTTGGCGTCATTAAACCAAGCTTGGATAGAATAAAAATGATAACCGGGAGCTCGAAGATAATCCCGGTACCCACAGTAAGGGTTGCAACCGATGACAGGTAAGAATCAACTGTAAAAGTATTTTTAATTTCAGTACTAACTGTATAACCGGTTAAAAAATTAACCGATAATGGACAAACTATAAAATAGCCAAAAAAGATACCAACAACGAACAATAAGGAGGCGAAAAAAACAAAACCACTGGCCGATTTGCGCTCATTATCGTGCAATGCTGGTTTAACGAAACGCCAGATCTCCCACAAGAGGTAAGGGAAGCCCACAACGATACCGCACATCACACAAACATTTAGCTGAAGGTTAAACTGGCCGGCCATCTCGGTATTGATGATTTCCCCATTAATTTTGGTGATACACATATCTTTACCTAAAGATGGGAAATGCTCTACCAGTTTACACATCATCCGATAAGTCCAAAAATCAGGCTTTTTGGGTCCAAAAATTATTTTATCCAGAATCTCCTCGTTGAAGTAAAAAGCGATACCCGTAAAAACGGCAATAGCAATTACGGCTCTGATTAAATGTTTACGGAGAACATCCAGATGATCGAAAAAAGACATTTCTGCCTCTAAATTGGTGCTCTTTTGACCGATAGCTTTTGTAAGTAAAGTTTTTTTAATGTCGCTCATGTTGAAAACAAAAATACCATTCTATTTGAATAGAATGGTATTTACGTGTTAAATATAGAAATAGTTTAGATTATTATGAGAAATGGCTGTAAAAATAACAAACTATGCTCTCATAGTAGTTTTAGAATTGGTTTTTAATTAAACTCAACTGCCTTAAATTTGCGGCGTTACTATAATTAAATTGATATATACCATCTTCTCCTGTAACGATCAAAGATTTAGGGCCGGCAATGACATCAAAACTTTTAATATTGTTTAGATGCTGCAACATGTTGTCGCTGATTTTCGTGTTATCTCTTATATTAAAACTCTTTATTCCATAGCTACCTTCGCAGAGAAAGAGATAATCACCAGAGGTGCTTAAGCCATGTGGGTTTTGCATTGGGTAAACCGCTATCTGTTTCGGCTTGGTCGGATCTTCAATATCCACAACTTCCAACTGATTACTGGCCTGCCTGCATAAATTGCCGGTGCGTAAAGTAACATAAGCATACTTGCCTTGTACAACCACCGGGTCGCAAGCGAAAATATGGCTGTAGGTAGATAGTTGGACAGGATTGGCCGGATCGCTGGCACTAAAGATGTGCATGCCTCTGTTGGTGCCTATGAATAACTTGTTATCATAAGGGAAGATGGTTTCTACTCCCCAACCCAAACTGATTGTCTTTAAAAATGTTGGGTCTGATGCGGTTTTAACATTAAACAGATTTAAATTACTTGTACCAACGGTATATAAATAATCGTTCATCAGGGTGAACCTGGCCATCGAACCGCCCTGGCCCGAACCAGCTTGAGAAGAAGAAGTACTGAAAGCAACATATTGCATTTCACGCTTATAAGTTTGTTTTTTTACTACTGTATCTTTATAAGTGTAAATATATTTTTCAATGCCTGGATTATTGAACTGACTAAAAACATCAGTTACCCTTTTAACCAATGTAATATTATTTATATTCGATAGATCGAAGGCCAGCAAATCGATAAAATTATCGGCATAAAGAATATTATTGTGGATTGCTAAATCTACATTGCCCGGGATTTTCAGAAAAGCCATATTCACAGGAGCACTCGGATTGGTATTATTGTAGATGTGAATGCCTTCATTGGGCTCATTAATGAAAAGATAATCTTTGTAGATGTATATTTTTCCAGTCTTTTTTGCGGGAGTAGCCCTGGTAAGTCCTGTAGGCATGGCCCTCATTTCCTTAGCGGAAATCATTTTGACAATCTGGATGGTTTCATACTCATCCTTTTTGCACGAAGTAAATACTGCAAAAGCAAGTAGGATAAGGAATGCGTTAGTTAGATTTTTTTTCATGTTTTGAATGTTTGTGACTAAACGTAACACATTAATTAAACGCTACAGCGTTATCGCTAACTATTAGATATCAGCTATTTATCTGTTGAAAGAAAATCTTGCAAAATAGATTAAGGCCGTTTCAAACATTCTGAACAGCCCTTTATAAACTGAACTCTATTAATAATTTGTTTTGAAGATATTTTATGAACGTTTTTATTTTCTGGTCGTCACCCTGAATTTATTTCAGGGTCTATTTTGTAGAAAAGGTGCTGGAATAAATTCAGCATGACGATCTCGTCATATAAACACTTAAAAATTAAAATTTATATCAAGAAAATAATCAAACTTAGGTTTGTAAGTATAAATGTGAAAATCATTATTATCCTTCAGAAAATTAGAAGGTTTCCATAAATTTTTTGTTGCAATTTACTGTCCTATTTATTATATTGAGAGCAGGATGATATTTAGATAAATTGGAGCTTTTAAGTTAATTATAGTGGCCTCTTAGCGAATAGATTTTAATAATCTGGTCAGTTTCTGAAACTGAATAAATAACTCTATGTTCTGAGTTTATTCTTCTAGACCACTTGCCTGTAAGATTATATTTCAGGGCCTCTGGTTTTTCAATACCTTCAAATGGAGAATTGTTTATCGCAACTAAAAGGCTATGAATTTTCTTTTGGATAATTGTATTTCCAGATTTCTTCCAAAATCTAAATCTTCATTAGCTTTTGGAAGAAAAACTATTTCCATAAGTTATCGAGATCAACTTTTGTGAATTTCCCTTCGCTGAAGTCTTGATCGCCTTTCAAAATTTTTTCAACAAATTCTGGGTTATAAGGCTTCTCTTCTTTTTCAAAAGAAATCTTCATTGCTTTTAAAACCTGCTTTATAGCATTTAGCTGCACTTTACTTTCCGGATGTACAATTAATGTTTCCATAATTCAAATTTACTGAAATAAATTTAATTCTTTGACAAAGCAAAATCCCATTTTGTTTTACCAAAATGGGATTTAAATTTCTATAACACTTCATGTTATTCCGAAAACTCAAAGGTTTCCATAAACTTGGTAGTGAAATTTCCTGCTCTGAAATTAGGGTCTTTCATCAATTGTAAATGGAAAGGAATGGTGGTTTTGATGCCTTCAATCACAAACTCGCTTAAAGCGCGTTCCATGGTACAAATGGCTTCTTCGCGGGTTTGAGCCACGCAGATTAATTTTGCAATCATTGAATCGTAATTCGCAGGGATAGAATATCCGGCATAAACGTGTGTATCTACACGAACACCATGACCACCTGGTGAATGAAAATTCGTAATTTTCCCTGGTGACGGGCGGAAATTATTTGCCGGGTCTTCGGCATTGATGCGGCACTCAATTGCGTGCATTTCCGGCGTATAGTTTTTACCTGAGATCGGAATGCCAGCAGCAACTTTAATCTGTTCTTTAATTAAATCGAAGTTGATTACCTCCTCGGTAACCGGATGTTCTACCTGGATACGGGTATTCATTTCCATGAAATAGAAGTTACGATGTTTATCAACCAAAAACTCAATAGTACCTGCACCTTCGTAATTTACGGCCATGGCACCTTTAATAGCTGCTTCACCCATTCTTAAACGCAGTTCTTCTGTCATAAATGGCGAAGGAGATTCTTCTACCAGTTTTTGGTGACGGCGTTGAATCGAACAATCGCGTTCTGATAAGTGACAGGCTTTGCCAAACTGGTCTCCAATAACCTGAATTTCAATGTGGCGTGGATCTTCGATGTATTTTTCTAAATATAAACCATCATTACCGAAGGCTGCGCCAGATTCCTGACGGGCGCTATCCCATGCATTTTCGAAATCTTCATCTTTCCAAACCACACGCATACCCCGGCCACCACCACCGGCAGTTGCTTTAAGGATAACCGGATAACCCATTTCGTTGGCAATTGCAATACCCTCTTTAACGCTGGTAAGCAAACCTTCTGAGCCTGGAATGGTTGGAACACCGGCATTTTTCATGGTTGCTTTAGCCGAAGCTTTGTCGCCCATATCGTTAATTTGCTCTGGCGTGGCACCAATAAATTTGATATTATACTCGCGGCAGATGTTAGAGAACTTTGCGTTTTCTGACAAGAAACCGTAACCTGGATGTATGGCATCGGCATTGGTTAGTTCTGCAGCAGAAATGATATTCGGAATATTTAAATAAGAATCTTTACTAGGTGGAGGGCCAATACAAACAGCCTCATCAGCAAAACGTACGTGCAAACTTTCGCGATCAGCGGTAGAATAAACAGCAACCGTTTTGATGCCCATTTCCTTACAGGTACGGATAATACGCAAAGCGATTTCACCCCTGTTGGCAATTAGTATTTTTTTAAACATAATTTTACCTTTTCTGATTACACCGATGTTAATGATTACCCCCGATTTATTCGGTAAATAACCACCACTCTGATCAATTGTAATCGGTGTTATCTAATTAATCTGTGTAATCAATAACTAAATAGGTTCTACTAAAAATAACGGTTGGTCGTATTCTACAGGCGATGCATTATCAACCAATATTTTAACGATACGGCCTGAAACTTCACTTTCAATCTCGTTGAAAAGTTTCATAGCCTCTATGATACAAACTACTTTACCCGCGCTAATTTCGTCACCAACATTCACAAACATTGGTTTTTCAGGGCTAGCCGAACGATAAAAAGTACCGATCATTGGTGATTTGATCGTAATGTATTTTGAAGTGTCTTCTGCAACAGGTGGTACAGCTGGTGTTGCTGCCGTAGGAGCAGTAGGAGCTGTGGCAACAGGAGCAGCAGCCTGTACAAGCGGAGCTTGTGGTACGGTAGCATGCACAACTGTTGGTGCCTGGTTTGTTTTGATCGTGATTTTGAAGTTTTCCTGCTCAATAGCAACTTCATTTACTCCAGAACGAGAAACAAATTTAATCAGTTCCTGTATTTGTTTAATATCCATTTTTTAGGCTAGTTATGTAAAAAATAGTGTTTATTGAATTAACTAAGTTATACTTTTTTTTGTTTTATTTTTTTATCCGGGCAGTACTTTTACTTCGGACTCCGGACTAAAGACTTCCGACTATTTTGTATCGTAAGCCCATTTAAGATATACCGAACCCCAGGTAAAGCCACCACCGAAAGCAGCTAAAACGATGTTATCGCCTTTTTTCAACTTGCTTTCCCACTCCCATAAACATAAAGGAATTGTTCCATTGGTTGTATTACCATAACGTTCGATGTTGATCATCACTTTATCAGTAGTAACACCCATGCGGTTAGCAGTAGCATCAATGATGCGTTTGTTGGCTTGGTGCGGTACTAACCAGGCCACATCATCAGCAGTTAAACTGTTACGCTCCATAATTTCGGCAGCAACATCGGCCATATTGGTTACGGCAAATTTGAATACTGTTGGACCTTCCTGATGCGCAAAATGCTCTTTGGCATCAATGGTCTCGTGGGAGGCAGGCTTAACAGAACCACCGGCTTTCATCCCCAGGAAATCTCTTCCGGAACCATCTGTTCTTAAAATAGAATCCTGAATGCCCAAGCCTTCTTCATTTGGTTCCAGTAAAGCACAGCCACAGCCATCGCCAAAAATGATACAGGTGGTGCGGTCTTCATAATTGATAATCGACGACATCTTGTCGCCTCCAACTACCAAAACTTTTTTATGTCTACCTGATTCAACAAATGATGCACCTGTAGAAAGACCAAATAAAAAGCCGGAACAAGCGGCCTGTAAATCATAACCCCAGGCATTGGTGGCGCCAACTTTATCTGCTAAAACGTTTGCTGTTGCAGGGAAAGTAAAATCCGGAGTAGTGGTGCAAAAGATGATCAGTTCAATCTCTTTTGCATCAATTCCTCTCTTTTTAAGTAAACCGTTTACCGCATGAACGGCCATGTCGGAAGTACCTAAACCCTCACCTTTTAAAATTCTACGTTCTTTAATTCCCGTTCTACTGGTAATCCATTCATCGGAAGTGTCAACAATGGTTTCTAACTCTGCGTTTGTAAGCACATAGTCGGGGACATAACCATTTACTGCTGTAATAGCAGCGTGAATTTTACTCATTTTAAGAATTTTAATAAATTATTTAAATGCCATTCTAATTTTTTCTACCAATCCGGTGGTAATCATTTCTCTGGATTGCAGAACCATATTTTTAACAGCCAGCGGACTGGAAATTCCATGTCCGATAACAACGGGAGCATTAACACCTAGAACCGGGCTACCGCCATATTGTTCATAATTAAAACGATCGAAAAACTCATCTTTTAATCCCTTTTTAATGGTAAGCACGTAAAACGATTCGGCTAATTTTAGCATCACATTTCCGGTAAAACCATCGCACACAATTACATCGGCTTTTTCGTTAAATAAATCTCTGCCTTCAACATTTCCAACGAAGTTGAAGAGGCTGGTTTCTTTCATTAACGGAAAAGTAGCCATGCTTAGCATATTTCCTTTTTCATCTTCTTCACCAATATTCATCAAGGCTACTTTAGGGTCATTAATCTGCAAAAGATTTTCTGCATATAAACTGCCCAAAACGCCAAATTGTAATAAAATATCAGGTTTACAGTCGGCATTTGCACCTACATCTAACAGCAGGCCTGTGCCGCCTTTAATTTTCGGAAGAATTGTACATAAACAAGGGCGGATAATGCCCGGAATGGTTTTAACGCTAAAAACAGCGCCAACCAACATGGCTCCAGAATTACCGGCACTTGCGAAAGAGTCGATTTTACCTTCTTTTAAAAGATTAAAACCAACAGCTATGCTAGAATTAGGTTTCTGAACAATTGCTTTGGTGGGGTGTTCGCCCATACCGATTACTTCATCAGTATGAACGTATTCAAAATGATCCGGATTAAAACCCTCCTCTGCAAGAATGGGTTTAATCTGTTCGGTATCGCCAATAAGAACTAAATGCTCTCCAGCGTTAAGCGATTGATGAGCAGCTATTGCTCCCAAAACAATTGCTTTGGGAGCATAGTCTCCGCCCATTATGTCGAGGCCTATTTTCATAGAAAAAATCTGTTTGTGTTAAGTCAGGTGTAATCCTGAATTTTTCAGTTGACTAAGGTATGACTAAAGCCGCTGAAAACACAAACAATTTTTTAAGAAAATTACCCTATCTGAGTATTTTCGATAACCAGTTTGCCGTTGTAGTATAAGTTACCATCAACGTTGTAAGCACGGTGAGGTACGTGGATAGCACCTGTTGCCGAGCATGTTGCTAAAGAAGGGGTAACAGCTTTATAGTGTGTTCTTCTTTTATTTTTTCTCTGTTTCGAGATTTTCCGTTTTGGATGTGCCATTGGTGTATAATCTAATTATTTTTTTAACTTATTAAGGGCTTCCCAACGTGGGTCGCTTGTTTGTTCATTTTCTTCAGCCTGGTTTTCAATCGATAATTGATTTAAACGATCAATCATCTCCTGATCACAATCTTTACCAGCCTGTTCGCAGTTTTTGATATAAGGTACTGCAACATTAATCATTTCGTATAAAGGACCGGAAATGTCAATTTCGGTTTCTTTACGGCTTAGCGAAATAATTTCCTCATCATCACTCTCCAGTTCATCTTCAGCAAACTTCACAATCTGCCTTTCATAAAGATTTATCGGTAACGGAAATTCAGATAAACATTTATCGCAATCTAAATTAACTGTACCCATAACTTTAAATTTTAGTAGCAGCATGGTCTCTTGTTTCTCAAGTTCCAGGTCTACTCTTAAATTTCCACTTTTAATTAACGAATACTCAAATGCGTTAAAAAAGCGGTCATCAAGCTCATATTCAAACTGATGAGATCCCAATTTTAAGCCGGTAAACGGTAATGAAAATTGTTTTAGTGGGTTCAAAGTACTGTAAAATTTTAGCCTGCAAATGTAGGGATAAATTATTAGATTAAAAATGTTTTTTTAAAAATTGTTGATGTTATCTCTTGATTTTTAGGCCTTATCCATTTTTAAGCGATAAGGTATAACTGCACTAACCGGCCAAAACCATTTCTTTATTGTTTCTGCTCCATTCACTCCACGAGCCTACGTAAAGTTTAGGGATCCGTAAACCCGCATAATCCATAGCTAAAAGGGTATGGCAGGCGGTAATGCCCGAGCCACAATGTACAATCACATTTTCGGATCTTACATGTGCTAAAGCTTCTTCGTATTTTTCTTTTAATATTTCAGGGGGCAGGAAAGCGCCAGATGTGTCCAGATTCTCAGTATAAGGGATATTGGCTGCGCCCGGAATATGTCCGGCAATTAAATCGATAGGCTCGGTGAGACCAGCAAAACGATTGGCGTCGCGTACATCAATCACCATATAATGATCTGTTTTAGCTACTCTTTCCACTTCATTGATATCAGATAGCGGTAAACTCCATGTTTTTACTGCATAAGGAGCAACAGATTTTGGGATTTCGACTTTATCAGTAGTTGGGAAACCTGCTTTTACGGCCGCCTGAAAACCTCCGTCAATTACCTGCACCTTTTCGTGACCGATAGCTTTTAACATCCACCATAGCCTCGCTGCTGCGTTGCCGCCATTTTTATCATCATAAACAATGACATGGCTGTGTGCTGTAATCCCAAGTTTTTGTAATACAGATGAAAACTGTTCGGGGGTTGGTAAAGGATGACGTCCGCCAATGGCAAAATCGCCAATATTGGCTAAATCTTCATTTACGTCGGCAAAAAGTGCTCCGGCCAAATGTTGTTCATCATATCTTGCTTTTGACCCTGCACTGGCATCAATAATGACGATTTCATCGTCCTGATTTAGCCAGGTTAGCTCTTCGGGTTTGATGATGGGTGATAGGGATTTCATTTTATTATTTAACATAACCTGATTATAGTGTTGATGACTTACTTCAGAATTGATCCTACATCCAATCCTCCGACCTCTGACTTTCGGAGATCCGACCCTTGGCTTTATTCTCCTCCAAAGATTTCTCCACTACGGTCGAAATGACGATCTTTTCTTATGGGATTTGATCTTATGGCATCCAGTCCTCTGACTTCCGACCAAAAGTTCTTTAAAAACCTTCTACCTTAAGACGCATCATCTTTAATATCGAACTGTGTTTCAACTACTTTTCCGCCGGTGCGCAATTGGTTACTCAACATCTCCTCCTGCTCGCGACGGTTTTTAACAATGTGAATGGCTGAAAACAAAGCTTCGGTAAATGAAGTCGAATCAGCTAAGTTTTTACCCGCAATATCGTAACCTGTTCCATGGTCGGGAGAGGTGCGGACAAAGTTTAGGCCAGCAGTATAGTTTACACCATTATGAAATGCCAGCGTTTTAAAAGGAATTAAACCCTGATCGTGGTACATAGCCAAAACGGCATCAAACTGTTTGTAGCTACTATTACCAAAAAAACCGTCAGCAGGGTACGGACCAAAACAAATAATGCCTTTATCGTAGGCTTCCTGAATGGCTGGCGAAATGATCTCAGTTTCTTCGGTGCCCAATAAACCATTATCGCTGGCGTGTGGATTTAATCCCAGCACAGCAATTTTTGGTTTTTCGATCCAGAAGTCTTTTTTTAAACTTTCGTTAATCAGTTTTAACTTATTTACAATTTTATCTTTTGTAATGGCCGCCGGCACGTCTTTTACCGGAATGTGGCCTGTTACCACACCAACACGTAGATTTTCGCTGATCAAAAACATCAGCACATCTTTGCTGCCACTTTTTTCCTGCAGATATTCGGTATGGCCCGGGAATGCAAAAGTTTCGGATTGAATATTGTGTTTATTAATTGGGGCGGTAACCAAAGCATCGATATCACCGTTTACCAGGTCGGCTGTTGCACGTTCTAATGATAAAAGCGCATATTTTCCGCCTGTTGCCGTAACCTGACCCAGTTCAATTTTTACATCTTCTTCCCAGCAATTGATCATGTTAGCCTTTTTTGGCATGGCCTGACTAGCCTGGCTAACTACATTAAAACTGAAATCGCCCAGGTTATTCGCTTTTCTATGAAAAGAGGAAATCTTGGTATGTCCATAAACAACTGGAGTGCAGTAATTTAAAATTGCCGGATTAGATAAAGTTTTGATGATTACTTCTAAACCTATGCCGTTTACGTCGCCTATACTGATGCCAATTTTAAGTTTATTGCTCATAATTACTGGAAATTTTTAGCGCAAATTACTGATTTTCGCTTAAACCCTTTAAAAAAAATGAAACCGCAGCGCCTGCAGATTGATCTGCATAGAAATATTAAGCCTATCTTTGCTAACAATTTTAATTTTAAAATCCCGTTCAGGGCCGTGGGGTATGAGTTTAGTCAAAGCAAAAAAACATTTAGGACAACATTTTTTAACCGACAAGGGCATTGCTAACCGCATTGTTGAGGCTTTGGCGAATACCGACAAATATCATCAGGTATTAGAAGTTGGGCCGGGGATGGGAATCTTATCTGATTTTTTGCTGCAACGTAAAGATTTAACCACCTATCTAATTGATATTGATACGGAATCTTTCCATTTTTTGAACGAAAAATATCCGCAGCTTGGCGATCGGTTGATTAACGGCGATTTTTTAAAGCTTGATTTTGATGTGATGTTTCCCGAAAAATTTGCCATTATTGGTAATTTTCCTTACAACATTTCATCGCAGATTTTATTTAAGATTTTAGATAACCGCCACAAGGTGATAGAAATGGTGGGGATGTTTCAAAAAGAGGTGGCCCAGCGTTGCGCAGCACCGGCGGGAAGTAAAGAATATGGTATTTTAAGTGTGTTTCTGCAGGCTTATTATAAGATTGAATACCTGTTTACGGTTAAACCAGGTACATTTAATCCACCGCCGAAAGTGCATTCAGCAGTGATCCGTTTAACCAGAAATGAAGTAGAAGCGCTTGATTGCGATGAAAAATTATTCTGGCGGGTAGTTAAGGCAGGTTTTAACCAGCGGAGAAAAACCTTGCGCAATGCCGTTTCTGCAGTAATGCCTAAAGATAAAATGGACGATCATATCTATTTCGAAAAACGTGCCGAGCAGTTAACCGTGGCCGATTTTGTAGCCTTAACACGTCATGTGAGTGAATTAATGCAAGCTTAGCCGTATTTATTCATTATTGTAAGCAATTACTATAGATATGGAGCGCAGCTTATTCATCGGTTTCTGTAGCACAGCTGTCCATCCTAAGCCCACAACCTGTTAAGGTTTGCATTTCATCGGATAGTCGTCGAATCGGGTTTAGGTGTAAAGGTTTGCGCACCTTACCAGCCCGGAAGCTTAAAGGTTGTTTTGCTGGTTTAGTCCCGGTTGCAACATTGCCATGCAGCAACGAAGCAAAAGTCAGCAAGCCGAATTAAAACTCAAACTCCAGCTGGTTGCTCTCTGGTTTTTCCATCTCCACATCATCATAAAACCGCGATAAGGTAATGCCCAATAACCTCACCTGGGTTGTGCCAATTGCCGCCTCTTCCAAAAGTTTAATGGCTTCGGCATAAATGACAGCGGCTTTGCTGATCGGCGTAGCGAAGGAGCGGCTGCGCGTAATGAGTTTAAAATCTGCAAATTTGATTTTAAGGGTAACTGTTTTTCCACTCAGTTGATGTTTCTCTAAACGTTTGGCTACGGTTTCGCTGATCTGTTTCAGCAGATCGTGCATTACTGCATCTTCATTGGTATCTTCTGATAAGGTATCTTCTGCACCTACTGATTTTGCTTCACGATTTGCACGAACAGGCCGATCGTCTATTCCACGAACAATCTGGTAATAAAATCTTCCCGATTTTCCGAATTGGGCAATAAGCTGGGCTTCTGTCAGCTTTTTTAAATCTGCACCGGTAGTAATCTGCATAGCCTTCATTTTGGCACTCGTAACTTTACCTACCCCAAAAAATTTTTCAACGGGAAGCTTTTCCATAAAAGCTTCAATTTTGGAAGGGCCAATAAAAGTTAAGCCATCGGGTTTATTCATGTCTGAAGCTACTTTTGCGACAAATTTATTGATCGATACGCCTGCCGAGGCTGTTAAATTTAATTCATTTTTAATTGCGTCCTTAATCGACTGTGCAATATCAAGGGCTGATCCGATGCCGAGCTTGTCTTCCGTTACATCTAGGTAGGCTTCATCCAGCGAAAGCGGTTCAATAAGGTCGGTATAGCGGCTAAAAATTTCCCTGAGCGATTTTGAAACTGCAGTATAGGCGTCAAAACGCGGGTATACGAAAATGGCTGTAGGGCAGAGCTGATAAGCTTTACTTGATGGCATTGCCGAGCGGATACCATACTGCCGGGCTTCATAACTGGCTGTAGAAACCACTCCACGGCTATCCGGTTTACCGCCAACCACCAGAGGTTTTCCACGATATTCAGGAAAATCGCGTTGCTCTACAGATGCATAAAAAGCATCCATATCGATATGAATTATTTTTCGTAAAACCGGCGGATTCAAATCAGACATGCAATGACCTAAATCTCGTGTTTTTTATCAGGATTATTGGACTGGATTTTTTTTCTTTACAAAATATGGAGAGAACTATTCGTTTTTATAAAAAGCAAGACATGAATGGTATGCTGACATTCCCGAGTGGGGTGGGGCAATTGAAGATTTGCAAATGGTAGAAGGTGCTGATGAGTTGTTAAACTGGATAGCCGCTTCTGAAAATGAATGTAAGTTATTAATGGCCGACCAGCTCATACAAAATGCCGAAATTTTAGCGCTTGTTTATGCGCGTGAAGAGAATTTGGGCGGTGGTAGGAGACTACCTGTTAGAACAGTTTCGTGGAGAATTTAAAAACCATAAAATTTGGCTTTGTCGTGTAACAGAATTTGTTTTTAAACACCTGCCCGAAAGGATTTATTTTAAGGAACTCAAGTAACTACCCGCTAGATCAAAGTTTCCACTTCACCTGGTTTTCCTCCGGATGAAGATCACCAGGCGAGCTTTATAATACAAATCTATTCATCTAATTCAATAAAATCTCAACTCTATTCAACAAAGAGTCCATCTCAAATGGTTTTTCCATAAAATCATTTGCGCCGGCATCCAGTGCAGATTGTCTGATATCTCTGCTGGCTGAAATCATTAAAATAGGAATTTCCTTGAATTGAGGATTATTTTTAAGCTGTTTGCAGATATCTCTGCCATCATAACCGCTCATCCATATATCCAGCATAATTAAATCTGGTTTGTTTTTTACAGCATCAATAACTGCCCCACCATCATAAGTAAATTCAACATCATAGCCCATCACTTCCAAAATCATTGTGATTGCATCCACAATTCCTTCGTCGTCATCGGCAATCAGTATTTTTTTGTTCGCCATTTTGTAATGTTATTTCATATCTTTTGTTTTTCAACTGGTAATTGAGAAGATGATTGATTGCGTATAGGTTATTAATGCGGCAAATATGCTTTTTGTTTTAAAAAAAAAGAATATTTGTGTAAAGAATTTTAATGGCAAGCTGATCAGCTTTTTTAGCTGCTGGATTCCTTACCAAATCCAGGCGAATAATTTAGAAGCTTTTCCGCTCAAATTACTTAAACCTCATTGCAACTTTCTTGATCAGGCGTGGACTTTGTCAGATCATGAAGAATTTAGGATATATTCTTTAACGCGTTCCTATTTTAAGTGAAGAAAAACTATCCGTCAGAGACGGCCCATAAAAAACCGGGTAATTATCAGGATAACCGCTGTTGTCTGTTATTCTTTTCTAAAAGCCCATTAAGGCAGGAGATAAATTTGCTATAGCTAACCGGTTTAAGCAGGTATTGGTCTGCATTTACCTGATGGGCATCCATGGCATACTGACTGTAGGCTGTAATAAATATCAGGTATTTCACGGTATCTCTCAACTTTACTGCAGCTTCAATGCCCGAAATCCCATCCATCTTGATATCTAGAAATAAAAAATCAATTTGCTGTTCGTCGCTTAACATTTGTATGGCGTCTGAGGCATTGGTGAAAC
Organism: Pedobacter sp. BG31; assembly: GCF_042464845.1. Taxonomy (NCBI): domain Bacteria; kingdom Pseudomonadati; phylum Bacteroidota; class Sphingobacteriia; order Sphingobacteriales; family Sphingobacteriaceae; genus Pedobacter; species Pedobacter sp. BG31. The sequence goes on along the minus strand of NZ_JBHNZK010000005.1, from coordinate 179,583 downwards.
TACCGGCAAAGGTTAGTTCCGGCGTATCATTAATATAAGCCTCAAGGAGTTCAACGAGCAATGGATCGTCGTCAACAATCACGCAGCGGTGTTTTCTTTTCTCGTTAATTTTTGTCTCTGTTGTCATACGCCCCATATTTTGGATAAAGTTAGGGATTTGTTGAATTGAAATCCTTAAAAAAATATCTTTCGGAACCGACAGGGTAATGGCCACTTTTGGTAAATTATATTTTTTACTAGATTAGTCCGTCGTCATAACTATCAATCTCGCTCGATGCACACTAAAATAACTTTCTCCGATATCAGCTACAAAAAGCTTCCATATTTGTTCATGTTGATTGTGTTTTTCCTTAATTCCAATAGGGAAGTAAGTGCAAAACTTTCGACAGATGTACCAGTTGATACAAACAGGGTAAACAGTTTATTAGATAGTATTTCAAAATATCGGTACCAGCCCAATTTGGTAATAAAGTATGCCGACTTAGGGATACAACATGCAAAATCTATAACATTTGATAAAGGGCTATCTAAGCTGTTGTTTAGAAAAGGGATTGCATTAATGAACAAAGGACTAAAAAATGAAAGTTTAGCATCGCTTGACGAAGCAGAGCAACTGGCCGATAAAAACGGGCAGTTGCTTGTATTAGCCAATGTAAATAGAATAAGAGGTGTACTTTATTATAAAAATGCAGATTACGAACACGCCACAGCTAGTATTTTAAGAGCCATTAGATTTTACGAACGAAACAAAGTGTACGTTGAATTACCAATATGCTATTCGATACTTGCTTCCATTAATGTAGCCACAGGCAATACTGCTGAAAGTTATCGGTATTATTTTAAATCCTTTAACCTGATTCGATCGTTGCTAAACAAACCAGAATCATCCTTTTCAAAAGAAGATTGGGATAAGTTGCATACCAATTACATCGATCTTTGTGTTAACATTGGTAATTATTTTGAGCAATCGGATAAGCTTGACATGGCGTTGAAGTATTATGAACTGGGACTATCCAAACCTTTTGCCACTCCAAATTATAATGCCTATCTGATCCTGATGACCAATGCTTCCAAAATCTATTATGCCAAAGGAAATGTTGCCAAAGCCAGGAAAATGGCCTATCGCGCATTTAGTTTGGCAAAGGAAGCCCATTTATATCGTGAACAGTCGAACGCGCTTGATCACCTCGGAAGCTTTGCGGATCATTTTACTCAGGCAAATCAATATTATATAGAGGCGGTTGAACTTGCCAAAAAGGCACAGGACAAAGATTTGTTGTATAAGGTTCTAGAGCATCGGGCTAATTCAGCGAAGAAGTTTGGTCGCTATAAATTCGCTTTTGAGGCTTATAAAGAATCAAGAGCCATCCGCGACAGTATCGTTACGCAGGAAAATAGTGTGGCAATTGATAACCTGATATCCAATCATAAGCTGCAGGATTCGACCCAAAAACTTAAGCACGTTGGATTTGAGCGCTACAAAGCGAACCAGCGCAGTAATTTTTATCGGCTTTTATTTGCAGCAACAGGCGCGATATTGCTGATCACGTTTCTTTTTGTCCTGCGTAACAGAAAACTAAATAAAGCTTTAAACCTACGCACAAACCAGCTGAGCGCGCTTAATACGCATAAAGATAGAATTCTTTCGATAATGGGACATGACCTTAAAGGCGCGTTGGCAGATCTTCATGCATTAGCCTTTCTCCTTAAGCGGCATATGGGTACGCCAAGACAGGAAGAACTCATTGAACAGCTATCTAATGTGCAGCAATCCGCAAATGAAATATTAGATAAACTGTTGTTATGGGGTGCCTTAGATATGCATTATGATCATCTTATAGCACCTTTTTATCCTGCAATTGCATTAAGCAGTACCATTAATTCTACCAGAGGCATTGCCACTGCCAGAAACATTACTTTAACGACAGATATAGCCGCCGATGTTGAAATATTGGGGAACGAGCATCATATAACCTTTATTCTGCGAAACCTGTTAAGCAATGCCGTAAAGTATTCAGATGCAGATCAACCTGTTCACATCAGGCTGATCAAAACAGATATAGCTGCCATATTTGAAGTTGAAAATTATAACAAGTTAGCTAACGTTGCCACAGTAAATGATTTTTATGCGAATCGCCAGAGCGTTTCAGTGGAAACCAAAGGGCATGGTATCGGATTGTTATTGTGCAAAATTCTGTCCGATCTGGATAATTATCAATTAAATGCAAGCAAAGAAGGGGATATCATCCGCACCAGACTTATCATTCCTACAAATCCAGCGGTGTTGAAAAACCAGGTTAATGATTCTGCTACAGCTTAAAGGGGTTTAAACATTATCCGGGAAAAATGACCTGCATTTTTTTTATCAATGGACTACAAAAGATGCGATAATACCAGGACATACACAGTGTGGTAAAAACTATTTATAGGATAATATTCAAAAAAGAAGGTTATTTTAAATGCGAGACATTATATTTACAGCGTTTATTCAAACGAGAAGGTTTAACGGCCAAAAATGGACAGCATTAATATTAAGAAGTTAGCAGAAGCATTAAATTTATCTACTTCTACAATTTCGAGGGCTTTTAGGGATAATAGTGACATCAATAGTGCTACCAAGGAACGTATATTGGCAAAGGCAAAGGAATTAAACTACCAGCCCAATCATTACGCCAGTAATTTAAGAGAGCAAAAAAGCAAAACCATAGCGGTTATTGTTCCAGAACTGGCCAATAATTATTTCTCACAGGCCATCCACGGTATTGAACGCATAGCAAGGGAAAACGGTTACCACATCCTCATTTATGTAACTGATGATGATTACCAAAAAGAAGTAACTTTCATCCAGCATTTGCACAACGGTAGGGCTGATGGGATTATCATGTCGGTTTCAGGAGAGGCTAACGACCATAATTACCTTAATACATTTGGCAGTAAAAGATTGCCTCTGGTGTTTTTTGACAGGGTTTACGAAGACATTAATACGCCCAGGGTAATTACCAATGATTATGACAGCAGTTTTTTGGCCACTGAACATTTAATAGAGCAGGGTTGCAAGAGAATTGCTTATCTGGTGGTGAATAAAAGTTTATCAATAGGTAAAACCCGTATGCAGGGTTATATTGATGCCCTGGCCAAACATCAGGTTCCATTTGATGAAAACCTGATTGTAGATTGCAGTAACAGCTATGAGGAAAATAGCATGATCATTAAAGAAGCTTTAACACAGTTAAAACCCGATGGTATTTTTACCTCGGTTGAGCGTTTGGCTTTTGCCACTTATTATGCCTGTTACGATCTTCGTATTAATATTCCCGGTGATTTAAAAGTAATCAGTTTTTCCAGTTTGGAGATCGCTCCTTTGTTAAATCCTTCACTGACCACCATTACCCAGCCCGCTACCGAAATCGGAGAAGAAGCAGCAAAATTATTGTTCACGGTATTGGATAATCATGCCAATAAAAACCGGCTAAATGAGGTGGTTTTAACCTCCAAAATAATCAAGCGGAATTCGACCAATAAGTAGGTAAAAGTAGGTCTGAAAACAAGGCCTTTTTTGGTCTGAAATTTTCAAAAAATTTCTTCACTTAGTGTAAAATACGCAGAATTCTGATCGATTTTCGGGAACGTTCCCGAAAGATGACAAAATTTTGATCTATTTTTTTCGGGAACGTTCCCGAAAAAAGGCTTAAAAACAACTTAGTGTATTTTTTACACTTTAAATTGAAAAATTAATTTTTTAAATATCTAAATATCAATGATTTGTGATTTTAATAATTATTTAATATGAGTTTCGACTTGCTTTTAAAAATGGATTTTTCAGCGAGTTTTTTAATTGATATTTTAACCCGAAATATATTTTTTAAATAAATTTTGAAATCTCAATAACAGCTGTAAATTAGGCCTATGTGTAAATCACTATAATATTTAACCAAATTTTTATACTTAAACGAGCTTCAAATATGAGAGTATTTTACCTGTTAAAACAGGGGCTTTTGGTGCTGTTGGTTTTTTCAGCATTAATGGTAAAAGCACAAACCGGATCGGTATCCGGAAAGGTGCTTGATGAAAGTGGCCTGCCATTGCCCGGTGCCTCTGTAATTGTTAAAGGTACAACCAGAAGTACATCAACCGATGTTGATGGTAATTTTAAACTTGCCGGTTTATCTAATGGTCAGATAACGTTATCTGCAAGTTTTATCGGTTATCAAACACTTGATAAAGCGGTAAGCGTTTCGGCAAATGCGACGGTTAGTTTTCAATTGGTACCCGATGCGCAAAAACTGAATGAAGTGGTGGTCATCGGTTATGGTACCGCTGAAAAGAAAAACCTGACTGGTTCAATCACTACGGTCAACTCCAAGGATTTCCAAAAAGGCACCATTACCACGCCTGAGCAATTGATCCAGGGTAAAGTAGCTGGTGTAAACATCGTTTCGGGTGGTGGCGCACCAGGGGGCGGTAGTACCATCCGTATCCGTGGCGGTGCATCGCTCAATGCCAGTAATGATCCTTTGATCGTAGTTGACGGGGTGCCTTTCAGCGGTAACAGCATTGGTAACGCACCAAGTCCGCTGTCATTGATCAACCCTAACGATATCGAAACTTTTACTGTTTTGAAAGATGCCAACGCAACAGCTATTTATGGTTCAAGGGCATCTAACGGGGTAATTCTAATCACCACTAAAAAAGGGGCATCAGGAGAACCTGTAATCAATTTCAGTACAAATAACTCCATTGCCAGCGTTGCCAAAAAAGTAAATGTGCTTACTGCAGATCAGGTTCGGGCTTTTGTAAACGCAAACGGTACCGCTGCGCAAAAAGCATTATTGGGTACAGCAAATACCGATTGGCAGAATGAAATCTATCAGAACGCATTCTCTACCGATAATAATTTAAGTATTGCAGGGTCTTTAAAAGGAGTGCCTTACCGCGTATCGGCAGGCTATCTTGATCAGGATGGTGTGGTAATTACAAGTAAACTGAAAAGGGCTACAGGTGCGATATCTGTTGCTCCTAAATTTTTCACTGATCACCTGAAAGCCGAACTGAACTTGAAAGGATCTTTAAGCCAATCACAATATCCAAATGACGGTGCTATAGGCGCGGCAATTCAGTTCGATCCTACACAACCTGTTTATGCCAATAATAACTATGGTGGTTATTTCGAATGGTTAAGTACTAATGGTGTACCTAACCCGAATGCACCGCGCAATCCGGTAGCGCTGATCAGGCAACAGGATAACCGTGGAAATGCCGCAAGAAGCTTTGGTAATCTTAAATTGGATTATTCTTTCCACTTTTTGCCTGAATTACATGCAGTTGTAAACCTGGGTTACGATTACTCAAAAGGTTATGGACGCACCATCGTGCCGACCTATGCAGCCCAGAGTGCATCAACCAGCGGATCTTATTCAAACAGGTTAAATACCGAAATGAATAAATTTTCTGAAGCATACTTAAGTTATGCTAAAACTATCGAAAGCATTAAAAGCAGATTTGATGTAACTGCCGGTTACGGTTATTACGATGATGCGGTTACCAATTACAACTTCGCTACCTACAAAGGTACAGGCGAACTGTTAACCACACCTGTTTTTCCTTTTTCCGTTGAGCAGAATAAACTGCTTTCTTATTACGGACGTTTCAACTATACCTTGAACGATAAATATATCTTATCAGGTACGATGAGGGCTGATGCTTCTTCTAAATTTGCCCAGAATAACCGTTGGGGTTATTTCCCGTCAGTAGGTTTTACCTGGAGAATTATCGGAGAGAATTTCCTGAAAAACAGCGAAACCTTATCTGACCTGAAACTACGCTTAAGCTATGGTGAAACGGGTAACAAAGATGGTATTGGTAACTACGATTACCTTTCTAAATACTATGCCAGCACAAACAATGGTCAGTACCAGGTAGGTAATAATTTTTACAACTACTATAGTCCGGCAGGTTACGATCCTGACTTGAAATGGGAAACCACAACTACTTACAATGCTGGTTTGGATTACGGTTTCCTAAAAGGAAGGTTATATGGAAGCATTGATGTTTACTATAAAAAAACCAAGGACCTGTTAAGTACCGTAACTATTCCGGTGGGAACCAACTTTACCAACGTATTAACTACTAACGTGGGTAATATGGATGTAAGAGGTGCTGAAGCAAGTTTAAATTTTGTGGCCATTAAAACAGAGAATACCAGTTGGGAACTGGGCATCAATGCCGCATATAATAAAAGAGAGGTTACCAACTTAACCTTAAATCCGAACTCTGGTTTCAAAATTGATGCAGGCGATATTACGGGAGGTACAGGCATCCATCTTAAATACAATGCGGTTAACCAGCTACCAGGTTCATTCTTTGTGTATAAACAGGTATACAATGCCGATGGTAAACCGTTAGAAGGTGTTTATCAGGACCTGAATGGTGATGGTAGCATTTCTGCAGCCGACCAGTATTTCTATAAATCACCTGATCCTAAAGTAATCTTAGGGTTTAATACCTCGTTTACCTATAAAAAATGGACCGCGAGCACAGTATTAAGGGCCAATATCGGTAACTACGTTTACGACAATATTTCGTCAAACTTTGGTATCAGGAACAATGTATTGAGTACCCAGGGAATTCTGAACAACTCCACTTCAGATTTATATGTAACCAATTTCTCGGGAAGTTCCGGTGTACAGTACCTGAGCGACTATTTTATCAAAAATGCTTCTTTCCTGAAGATGGATAACCTTGGTTTATCCTATAATGTTGGTAAACTGTCTAAAACCGGAAATGCAAACATGCGTATCTCTGCAAACTGCCAGAATGTGTTTGTGGTTTCCAAATACAAGGGTATAGATCCGGAACTGGTTTCGGGTATCGATTATAACCTTTATCCTCGTCCACGTACCTATACTTTGGGCTTAAATGTTGGTTTCTAATACTGAAAAAAGAAATAGAAAAAATGAAAAATTCATTTAAAACAATATTGGCATTGGGTTTCCTGGCTATCAGTTTAAATGCTTGTAAAAAAGAAGATTTAAACCTGAGGCCTACCAATGACGTTACCGCCGAGAACGTTTATGCAACGCCGGCAGGTTACAAAAACAGCTTGGTAAAGCTATACGCAACCTATGCACTTACCAGTCCATCCGGATCAGATAACAGCGATGTTGGCGGTCTGAACGCAGGTTTTGCCGATTTTTTAAGGTTATTCTGGACCTCACAGGAACTGGTAACCGATGAGGCCATCTGTGCCTGGGGCGATGTGGGGATTCCCGAACTGGATTATGGTACACCAAGTCCGGATAACCAGTTTCTGCGCGGTTTATATTCAAGGAGTATTCTGCAGATCACTTTCTGCAATGAGTTTCTTCGCGAAAGTACACCTGAAAAATTGGCGGGCAGAAACATTACAGGAGCCGACGCTAGTGCAATTAACCGTTACCGTGCCGAGGCACGTTTCTTACGCGCCTATCAGTACTGGGTATTGATGGATGCTTTCGGAAACCCGCCGTTTATTACCGAGGATGATGCCATTGGTAAAGTCAACCCTAAACAGATCCAAAGGGCTGCCTTGTTTACCTATATAGAATCAGAATTAAAAGCCATTGAAGGTGATTTAGCCGATGCGCGTACCAATGAATACGGACGTGCAGATAAAGGGGCTGACTGGGCTTTACTGGCAAGATTATATCTTAATGCTCAGGTGTATACCGGAACAGCTAAGTATACCGAGGCTATTACCTACTCAAGCAAGGTAATCAATGCAGGTTACAGCCTTAAAGCAAACTATATGAATTTGTTCAAAGCAGATAATGAAGTGAACAATACCGAGAATATACTAACCATCAACTATGACGGCATCAACGGTACCAACTATGGCGGTACAACGTTTTTAATTAATGCGGCCATCAATGGAGATATGAACCCAACGACTTACGGCGTGCCAAATGGTGGTTGGGGAGGCAACAGGACCAGGCAAAACCTGCCGGCACTTTTTCCTGATGCTAATGGAAGCCAGGATAAACGTGGTGTATTTTTTGGTACAAAAAGAAATGTTGATGCTGTAGGCGAATTTACTGATGGTTTACGCGTAACCAAATTCAAAAATGTAACTTCTACAGGTGCAATGGGCCGCTCATTGAACGGAACTTTCAGCTCGCTTGACTTCGCATTATTTCGTTTGGCAGAGCAATACCTGATTTATGGTGAAGCTGTTGCCCGTGGAGGTTCAGGCGGTAGTCTATCGCAAGCCAGAACGTATGTAAACCTGTTGCGCGGAAGGGCTTATGGCAATACCTCTGGAGATGTTTCTGAGGCGGCGTTAACTACAGACTTTTACCTGGATGAACGTGCCAGAGAACTTTATTGGGAAGGTCATCGCCGTACCGACTTGGTGCGCTATGGTAAATTTACAGGTTCAACTTATTTGTGGCCATTCAAAGGTGGTGTACAGGCGGGGGCATCATTACCTGCTTACCGTAATTTGTATCCGCTTCCTTTAGCAGATCTGATTGCAAACCCGAATTTGGTTCAAAATACTGGTTATTAATATTTAATCTTAAGAGAGATGAAATCGATATTTTTCAAAACCCTGGCAGTTGGCCTTATCGCGGTTTCGCTGTGGTCGTGTAAGAAAGACGAAACGCAGACCGTTTCAAATATTAGCCCTGCAGGAACATTAACCACATCAGCAACTACGCTTAACCTGGTACAATCTAATGCCTCGCAGGTAGCATTTACCTTAAGCTACCCGCTTGCTACTTCAACCGGATACGTGGTGCCGGTAAATACCAGCTTACAGTTTGGCTTAAAAGGCACTAATTTTTCTCCGGTTAGAGAGGTGGCCGTAACTACTAAGACTTATGCACCAACCGTTACCGAGGTAAACAATATGATTTTGGCCCTTGGCGGAAAGGTAGGAACTGCAGCACAGATTGAGGTTAGACTAAAATCGGGTGCGGCAGCAAACGATTTAACTTATTCAAACGTGATTACCTTAACTGCTACGCCTTATCTTGCCTCTGCATGGGTATACGTTCCGGGAGCGTATCAGGGCTGGAATCCTTCAACTGCCGATAGTTTGATCTCTGTTTCAAGCAATGGCATTTATACAGGAATGATCGCATTCACACCAGGCAACCTTGAGTTTAAAGTTACCCCGGCAAAAAAATGGGATGTAGCTTATGGTGACGCAGGAAGTGGTAAAATCAGCAGCAGTGCAGGCGATAACCTTAAATCACCTGATGCAGTAGTGAAACAGGTAACTGTTGACCTGAACGCGGGTACTTACACCATCGGCGTTCCGAAAGAATGGTCGATTATTGGCGACGCAACCGCAGGTGGCTGGGGCAATGATACCGATATGAAGGTGACAAACGATGGCAAAGCAAACATTTATACCATTAAAACCACTTTAACTACCGGGGCATTTAAATTCAGGTTTGCGCACGATTGGGGAACCAACCTTGGTGGTAGTTTAAGCACCCTTACAAACGGGGGTGATAATATTGCGGTTACCACTGCTGGAACCTATACCATCACTTTAGATGTGGCTGCTAAAAAAGCCACAATGGTTAAAAACTAATTTGTTATACATACCGCCCTGCAGCATTTCTTGCTGCGGGGCATTTTTAAGTTTTAGCATGATCATAATCAATTCCCTTAAAAAATTTACTTTGCTATTTAATGCTCATACTAACACTTTTTTAAATAAGGTAAGCAGTGCCGTTGTGCTTTTACTTATCTTATCTTTCAATAGTCTTTTTGCCCAAAAACTCGAGCGTATCGAACCGATGTTTTGGTTTGCCGGCATGCACAATCCTAAACTGCAATTGCTGGTTCACGGCGAAAATATTGCTTCTAGTTCAGTTTCTTTAACTTATCCTGGGGTAAAACTGCTAAAAGTAAACAAAGTAGAAAACCCAAATTATTTATTTCTTGATTTAACCATTGCACCAGCTGCTAAGGCCGGAAAATTTCCGATCAACTTTACAGCTAAGGGCAAAAAGATATTCAGTTATACCTATGAATTAAAAAACCGTGATAAAAGCGCAGGCAGGATTCAAGGGGTAACCAACAAAGATTTTATCTATCTGCTGATGCCCGATCGTTTTTCGAACGGCGATAAAAGCAACGATGTGGTTCAGGATTTAACTGAAACGGCATTGAACCGCGATAGTATGTACTACCGCCACGGTGGCGATATCCAGGGCGTAATTAATCACCTTGATTACCTGAAAGATTTAGGCGTAACCACAGTTTGGATGACTCCGGAGGTAGAAAATGACATGCCACAGGCTTCTTACCATGGCTACGCGGTAACCGATCATTATAAAATAGATCCGCGTTTTGGTACCAATGCACTTTACAAAAAATACGTAGAGATTGCACATGCCAAAGGATTAAAAGTAATTAAAGACATTGTACACAACCACATTGGTACCCAACACTGGTTTTATAAAGATTTACCGATGAAAAGCTGGCTAAACCAATGGCCAAAATATACACAAACCAGTTACCGCGATCAAACCGTAATGGATATTCATGCTTCTGCTGCAGATCGCAAACAGATGCTGGATGGCTGGTTTGTACCGACAATGCCCGATTTAAATCAGCGTAATCCATATGTACAGAATTACCTTACCCAAAACCATATCTGGTGGATCGAATATGCAGGTATAGATGGTTTACGTTTGGATACCTATGGATATAACGATCCGGTTTATATGGCCGATTGGGCTTTAAAAGTTCAGGCTGAATTTCCGCATCTTTCGGTTTTCGGTGAAACATTGGTGACTGCAGTAGCAAACCAGGCCTTTTTTACAGGGGGCAATACGGTTAACCGCGGTTTTGATACCCATTTGCAGGGGATTACAGATGCAACGTTAAAGGATGCCATTTATGAAGGAATAAACGGTAAAAATGGTTGGGTAGACGGTATTAACCGTTTGTATGCCACCTTAGCTCACGATTTTCTGTATAAAAACCCGAATACCAACTGCATCTTTTTAGATAACCACGATATGAGCCGCTTCTATTCGATGGTTGGCGAAGATTTTGATAAATACAAAATGGGAATGAGTATCCTGTTAACCATGCGTGGCATTCCTCAGATGTATTATGGAACTGAAATTTTAATGAAAAACTTTTCCAATCCGGATGGGCTGATCCGTTCTGATTTTCCTGGCGGCTGGGAGGGTGATAAAAAAGATAAATTTGTGGCTGATGGACGTACCAAAAAAGAAAACGAAGCTTTCGATTTTGTTAAAAGGCTGGCCAATTTCCGTAAAAGTAGTCTGGCTTTACAAACAGGCAAATTAATGCAGTTTGTTCCTCAGGATGATGTGTATGTGTACTTCCGATACAATGCAGAACCAAAAGGCACGGTAATGGTTATTGTAAACAATACAGAAAACGAAAAAGCATTAAGTACAGATCGTTTTGCCGAAAGAACAGCTGGAATTACAAGCGCAAAAAATGTGATCACCGGCGAAACTATCGGATTTAAAAATATTAAAGTACCCGCAAAGACCACTTTGGTGCTTGAATTAAGGTAGAAAGGTAAAAGGTAGATGGTTTAAGGTGTCGGACTTACATCTTGATACTCATTACTTGCTACTCAATACTCACTACCTGATACAAAAAAATATAACAAAAATGCAAGAAAATCTCCAATCTAAAATCTCAGATCTCAAATCTCAAATCAAAGCTTGTTTATTCGATTTAGATGGCGTACTGGTAGATACCGCAGTTTATCATTATAAAGCCTGGAAACGGTTGGCCAATACCATGGGCTTCGATTTTACAGAAGAGCAGAATGAGCAATTAAAAGGTGTAAGCAGGGTAGAAAGTCTGAATAAGATTTTGGCCTGGGGTGGTGTACAAAAAAACGACGCAGAGAAAGAAGAGCTTGCTAGCTTGAAAAACGGCTGGTATGTAGATATGATCACCAAAATGACGCCAGCAGAAGTTTTGCCTGGAACAGTAGATTTTCTAACGGCAATTCACAAAGCGGGTTACAAACTGGCCTTGGGTTCGGCAAGCAAAAACTCTGGAATTATTTTAGAAAGAACAGGCCTTGCCCATTTTTTCGATGAAATCGTCGATGGAAATATGGTGACCAAATCAAAACCCGATCCTGAGGTGTTTTTAAAGGGGGCCGAACTTTTAGGCTTTACACCCGAAGAATGTGTGGTTTTTGAAGATGCTGTTGCAGGAGTAGAAGCGGCAAAAAGAGGTGGAATGAAAGCCATCGGTATCGGCGAAAAAAATGTGCTTAGCCAGGCTGATCTGGTAGTAAGCGGATTAGACAAATTAACAGTAAAAGATTTAGAAGAATTATAAAAAAGGTTTAAGGTGTAGGGTTTAAGGTTTAGGGCGTTATGTCTTAATACTTGATACTAACTACTCGATACTAGAATATGAAAAACTACATTAAAGCAGATGAGTGGAATATTATCGAAGAAGGCTTTGATCCACATTTAAATAAAATTTCCGAGAGTATTTTCAGCTTGGGGAATGGACGTATGGGCCAGCGCGCCAATTTTGAGGAAACTTATACAGGAGAAACCTTATTGGGAAATTATGTTGCTGGTGTTTATTATCCGGATAAAACCCGCGTGGGATGGTGGAAAAACGGATATCCTGAATATTTCGCCAAAGTTTTAAACGCCGCAAACTGGGTAGGAATAGAGGTGAAAGTAGATGATGAAATTCTTGATCTGGCAACAGCCGGGGTAAGCGATTTTAAAAGGGTGCTGAATATGCATGCTGGTTACCTGGAACGTACTTTCACGGCAAAACTGAAAAGTGGTAAAACACTAAAAGTTAAATCAACCCGTTTTTGCAGCATTGCTGATGATGAAGTTGGTGCCATCCGTTATAGCATTACACCATTAAATTTTGATGGCAGATTAACATTAACACCTTTTATTGATGGGGATGTCAAAAATCAGGACAGTAACTACGATGAAAAGTTCTGGGATAAAGTTGTTGATGAAATCTCCGGAACAGAAGCTTATATCAAACTAAGAACAAAGAAAACTGAATTTGAAGTTTGCACTGGCAGTAACGTCGAACTGTATACGAATGCAGAGCGGTTGGCGATCAGTCCAGAGGCTGTACGTAAAGAGAAATTCGTCGGGCAAACTTTTTCTGTAGATGCTAAAGCAAACGAAAAGGTTACGCTGGTAAAAATTGCCGCGAATTTATCTTCAGAAAATTATCCGAAAGAGTCACTTCTGAAAGAAACCAAATCCGTAATAGCCCGAGCATCTGCCAAGGGTTTTGATACTTTACTAAAAGAACAAAGCGAAGCCTGGGCAGCGAAGTGGAAAGAAAGTGATATTATTATCGAAGGTGATGTTTCTGCACAACAGGCAATCCGTTTTAATATTTTTCAGCTTTTTCAAACGTATACCGGTAAAGATGACCGCTTAAATATCGGTCCAAAAGGCTTTACAGGCGAAAAATATGGTGGCTCTACTTATTGGGATACAGAGGCCTACTGCGTGCCTTTTTACCTGGCAACTGCTCCGCAGGATGTAAGCAGAAACCTCTTAGTTTATCGTTATAAACAATTGGGTAAAGCTATAGAAAATGCGGCTAAATTGGGTTTCAAAGACGGGGCTGCCTTGTACCCGATGGTTACCATGAATGGCGAAGAATGCCATAATGAATGGGAAATTACGTTCGAGGAAATCCACCGTAACGGAGCCATCGCTTTTGCTATTTTTAATTACATCCGTTATACAGGAGATGAAAGTTATCTTTCTGATTATGGTTTAGAAGTATTGATCGGTATTGCCCGTTTCTGGAAGCAACGTGTAAACTGGAGCAACGATAAACAACAATATGTAATGCTTGGTGTAACCGGACCAAATGAGTACGAAAATAACGTAAACAACAATTGGTACACCAATATTTTGGCTACTTGGTGTATGAGATATGCAACAGAAGCTGCCGAAGTTGTAAAAGCGCAACAACCCGAAAAATATAACAGGCTGTTGAAAGCCCTGGATTTCGATCAAAAAGAATTTGCTGATTGGGCCGATATCATCGAGAAAATGTATTATCCACAAGATGAAAAATTGGGGATTTTCTTACAACAGGATGGATATTTAGATAAAGAGCAGATTTTGGTGAAAGATCTTCCGGCAAGTGAACGCCCGATTAACCAAAAATGGAGCTGGGACAGGATTTTACGTTCATGCTTTATTAAACAGGCCGATGTTTTGCAGGGATTGTATTTCTTTGAAGACGATTATGATTTGGAAACCATCAGAAGAAACTTTGATTTTTATGAGCCACGTACCGTACACGAAAGTTCGTTATCGCCTTGCGTACACAGTATTTTAGCCGCAAAATTAAACGACGAGGCACGGGCCTATGAATTTTACTTACGTACTGCACGCTTAGACCTGGATGATTATAACAACGATACAGAGGACGGTCTGCACATCACCTCAATGGCAGGAACCTGGATGAGTGTGGTGGAAGGTTTTGCCGGTATGCGTGTACGTGATGGTAAATTGCATTTTAGTCCTTTCTTGCCGGGTAAATGGAAATCTTTTTCTTTTACTATCGGCTTCCGGGGAGCTACCTTAAAGGTGAACATTGACGGAAACAGCATCAATATCAAAAACAATACAGGTGTTGATGCAGAAATCGGCATCAGAAATCAGTTTTATCAACTGGCAGGCAATACGGAGATCGAAGTAAATAATGCTGCGCTGGTATGAGACAGGTAAAGGCTATAAAGGCGGATGGTAGAGGGTTAAAATCTAAAACTTTATCTGATAGAAGATGTTATTTTGCTCAAAGCTTATTCGCATTCGAAAGCAATAAAAGCTGGCTATTGATACTTTTTTTTTATTTCATCATCATCCCCATATCATCCTTTGCACAAAAAAAGCGCACAAAAATGAATGATAAACAGATCGTTATTTATCAGTTACTGCCCCGTTTGTTCGGAAACAAAAATACCACCAATATCCCATACGGAACCATCCAACAAAATGGTTCCGGTAAGTTTAACGATATTACCGATAAAGCATTAGATGGGATAAAAGAACTTCATGTGAACTATGTCTGGTATACAGGGGTATTGGCCCATGCCAGTTTAACTGACTATAGTGCCCATGGAATTAAACCTGATGATGCCGATGTGGTGAAAGGCAGGGCAGGTTCGCCTTATGCCATCCGCGATTATTACGACGTAGATCCCGATCTGGCTGTTGACGTTAAGAACAGGATGAAAGAGTTTGAAGCACTGGTAAAAAGAACACATGCTAAAAACTTAAAAGTGCTGATCGATTTTATACCCAATCATGTGGCCAGAAGTTACCATTCTGATGCAAAGCCAAAAAATGTAATCGACTTTGGTGCAAATGATGATGTAACTGTAGCTTTTAGTCCTAGGAATGATTTTTATTATATCCCAGGTCAGCCCTTAGTGGTTCCAACAAATGGGCAAAAAACGCCCCTTTCGGTACTTCAGGACGGGAAATTTGATGAAAATCCGGCAAAAGCAACCGGTAATAACGTGTTTTCAGCACAACCAAAATATGACGATTGGTACGAAACCATTAAGTTGAATTACGGTGTTGATTATCAGAACAGCGAGAAACAATACTTTGATCCCATTCCACCCGTTTGGTTGAAAATGCGCGATATTTTAATCTTTTGGACCCATAAAGGAGTAGATGGTTTCAGATGTGATATGGCCGAAATGGTGCCCATTGCATTTTGGAACTGGGTAATTCCGCAGGTTAAAAAAGTAAATCCGGATTTAATTTTTATCGGAGAAGCTTATAATCCAAAAGTTTACAAACAATATCTGGATGAAGGGAAATTCGATTACCTATATGATAAAGTTGGTTTATATGATGGTTTAAAAAGGTTGATCAGAAATGAACCAAATGCAGATGTAAAAGATATCCGTTTCATTTGGCAACAAGAAAGTGCCGGTTTTGGCCATCACATGCTTCGCTTTTTAGAGAACCATGACGAGGAGCGTATTGCTTCAGCTGCATTTGCGGGCAAGGCAGAACTCGCGTTACCCGCAATGGTCCTTTCCGCAACTTTAGGCGGAGGACCCGTGATGCTTTATTTTGGTCAGGAAGTTGGCGAACCGGGAAAAGGGCAGGAAGGTTTTGGCGGGGATGATAACCGGACCACCATTTTTGATTATTGGGGCGTTCCGAACCACCAGAAATGGATGAACGGGGGCTTATTTGACGGCCATAAACTAAATGCTGCACAGCAAAATTTGAGGGCTTTCTACAGGCAATTATTAAAAGTAACGTCAACAAGCGATGCCGTATTGAATGGAAAAATTTATGAAGTTCCTGTTACCGGCAATATGAACAACCGGATGTATGCTTTTATCCGCTACTCAGGCAAGCAGCGTTTACTGGTAGTAGCCAATTTTGATCGAAACCAAACATTAACCGCCAATATAGAAATCCCTGATCAGGTTTTAAAGGCGAAATCTTCCGTTCCGGTTACAGAACTGCTAACAGATAAAAAATTAAATATTCCGGCAGGAACAGCTATACCAATAAAGCTTGGGCCGGTTTCGGCACAGATAATTGAATTTTAAGATTGACTTAATGGGACAAGTAAAATTAAAACCGAGGTTATCAAACCTTCAGATCATTAACATGAGTGTTGGTTTTTTTGGAATACAGTTCGGTTTTGCTTTGCAAAATGGTAATGCAAGCCGTATTCTCCAAACCTTTGGTGCTGATGTTGAGCACCTATCCCTCTTTTGGTTAGCTGCACCTATAACCGGAATGATTGTGCAACCGATTATCGGGCATTACAGCGATAAGACCTGGAATCGATTGGGAAGGCGGCGGCCCTATTTTTTAGTTGGCGCAATTCTCACCGCACTGGCTTTAATTTTAATGCCGAATTCAGCTTTAATGGCAAGTTTACTTCCGCCTATTATAATTGGTGCAGGTATGCTGATGATTATGGATGCTTCAATTAACGTTGCTATGGAACCTTTCAGGGCTTTGGTTGCTGATAAATTACCCGACGAGCAACGTAGTTTCGGCTTTTCTGTACAAACATTTCTGATTGGGGCTGGCGCTATTGCTGGTTCCTGGCTGCCCTATATTTTATCTGAATATTTCGGTGTAGCGAAAGTGGCGCCAGCCGGGCAGGTACCTGCTAACGTGATTTATTCATTTTATTTTGGTGCAGCTATTCTTTTGGGAACAATTCTGTATACCATTTTCACCACGAAGGAATACAGCCCGGAAGAAATGGCCGATTACTATGAACATACCCAGGAAGTGGAGGAAAGTAATGGCTTAAAAGATATCCTTAAAGATTTTTCTAAAATGCCACCAACCATGAGGCAATTGGGTTTAGTGCAATTTTTCTCCTGGTTTGCACTATTCTCGATGTGGGTTTTTACTACTCCAGCCATTGCTCAACATATTTACAAGGTAGCACCGGGAGATACCTCATCAATCAAATTTGCCGATGCAGGAAATTGGGTAGGAGTTTTGTTTGGTATTTATAATGGGGTTTCTGCTATTTACGCTTTAATCCTGCCTGCTATTGCAAAAGCAACCAGTAAAAAAGTTGCACACGCCATCTCTTTAACTGCAGGAGGTATTGGACTACTTTCCATCTATTTTATTTCCGATCCGCATTATTTAATCTATTCGATGATTGGGATAGGCCTGGCCTGGGGAAGTATTTTGGCAATGCCATATGCCATTTTGTCGGGTTCCATTCCTGCAAAAAAAATGGGTGTTTACATGGGGATTTTTAATTTCTTTATAACAATGCCCCAAATAGTAAATGGTTTTTTTGGTGGTTTAATTGTAAAACACCTCTATCATGATCAGGCCATATATGCAATCGTTTTGGCTGGGATATTCATGGTATTAGGGGCTATTTCTGTCATGTATATCCAAACAAAAAAGGAATCTTAACCTGGGCTAAATTTTTTAAGCCTGCAATAAAAATTTATATGAAAAAAGTGTTTTATCTCTTGCTGTTAATAACGGCAACGCATACCGCCTGTAAAAAAGCGCCGGATGGTGGTTTAGAATCTACACCAACTGATCAGAAAGCTGATCTGCCGGCGGGAGCCAAAGATGGTGTGGTGTTTACCAACAATGGAACATCGGCCATTGTAACACTTTATGCACCAGGTAAAAAATCCGTATCGTTGATTGGTGAATTTAACGATTGGTCTGCCACCAGCTTACCCATGAAAAATACACCAGATGGAAATTATTGGTGGACTCAGGTAGATAATTTAAATCCATCTACAGAGTATGCCTATCAGTTTTATGTAGATGGAAACTTAAAAGTTGCCGACCCTTATTGCGAGAAAATACTCGATCCTGATAATGATAAATACATTTCAGCAGCCACCTATCCTAATTTAAAAGCCTATCTAACAGGTAAAACAACAGGAATTGTAAGTGTAATGCAGGTTAATCAACCCGTTTATACCTGGAAAAATACCGGTTTTACCCGTCCTGAAAAAAATAACCTGGTGATTTACGAATTATTGATACGCGATTTTACTGCTGATCATAATTATGCCTCAATTTTGGCAAAACTCGATTATTTAACCGGTTTAGGTATTAATGCAATCGAATTAATGCCGGTAAACGAATTTGAAGGAAATTTAAGCTGGGGCTACAATCCATCATTTTATTTTGCACCCGATAAATATTATGGCACCAAAACCGCATTACAGAATTTTATTGATGAGTGCCATGGACGTGGCATTGCTGTGATTTTGGATATGGTGTTAAACCACTCTTTTGGTCAGTCACCGATGGTGCAGTTGTATTTTGATGGCTCGAAACCTACAGCAAATAGTCCATGGTTTAATGTGGATGCGAAACATCCGTTTAATGTTGGTTATGATTTTAACCATGAAAGTGCGGCGACCAAAAAATTCTCGAAAGACGTGATGAAGTTCTGGATGCAACAATATAAAATTGATGGTTTCCGTTTCGATCTTTCAAAGGGATTTACACAGAAACAATCAACGGATGATGCACAGTTCAGGTTGTACGATGCTGGCCGTGTTGCCATTTGGAAAGATTACAATGGCTATATCAAAAGTTTAGACCCTAATTTTTATGTGATTTTGGAACATTTTGCAGAAGAATCTGAAGAGAAGGTACTGGCTGATGAGGGCATGATGCTCTGGAACAATATGAATTATAACATGAATGAGGCTACGATGGGCTGGTTGGACAATTCTAATTTTCAATGGGGTTTTTATGCCAACCATGGCTTCGCTAAATCGGAAAACTTAGTTGGCTATGGCGAAAGTCATGACGAGGAGCGCTTAAATTTTAAGAATATTACCTACGGCAATGCTTCCGGAAGTTATGTAATTAAAGGAAACCTGGCTACTTCATTAAAAAGAGAAGAACTCATAGCAGCCTTTTTGTTCAGCATCCCGGGACCTAAAATGGTATGGCAGTTTGGTGAATTGGGTTACGATATCAGTATCGATTTTAACGGGCGGACAGGTGAAAAACCTATTAAATGGGATTATTACAGCGATCCGAACCGTAAGGCATTATACGATGCTTATGCCAGATTTATCAGGTTGAAAAAAAATAACAGTATTTTTAATTCAAGCAATTCGACATATAACCTTGCCGGCGGCGTCAAATATATCAAGTTAACTGAAGGAACTAACACTGTTGTGGTAGTTGGTAATTTTGATGTAGTGAGCCAGGCAGCCAATATTGATTTAGGGTCTGCTGGAACCTGGATCGATGCAATTGGTGGTAGTGTTAATTTAAGCACCAGCAGCTACACCCAAACTTTAGCGCCTGGAGAATACCATATTTTTAGTAAAACAGCATTAAAGTAATTTTTTTTATCCAAAAGGCTGAATCATAAATATAAAATTATCCTCTTGAAGAGTAATTCGCTTATGTGATCCTTCTTTCGGGCGGAGTAACGCAGTGGAGAAATCTTTTGGTAGATCGCTCCACTTTGTGTTGCTGCGTTCGAGATGATGAGCCTCTGTTGGATGCTGCTCAACGTGTCAAGTTTGAAGTGAATTACAGTTTATGAGAAAGCCTCTGCTATCATTTATAAAACTTCAATCCATTATCTTTTCTCATCAATACTTTTTTATGGTAACAATTCTAATGTGCTTTTTTGATTAATACGATAATAGTTTGATCTTTAGGGACCAAACCAAACTTCATGAAACTCAGATTTATAATTGCTGCCTTGTTAAGTATCGGTATTTGCGCATACGCACAACAAAGTCCCAGAAAAAACCAATCGAAAGAAACCGTAAACACTACGCCGGTAACCATTAAAGATGAACCTAAATCTTCAGCGAATGAGAGGAACATTAAAGTGGAGAGTACAGTGGTTACCAATCATTCGGTGAACATTGATGGAAAGTCCGTTCCATATAAGGCTACTACCGGTACCTTACCGGTTTGGGATGAAGATGGAAAACCGATTGCCGGTTTATTCTATACCTATTACGAACGGAGTGATGTACAAAGCCGGGATAAACGTCCTTTGGTGATCTCTTTTAATGGTGGTCCGGGCTCTGCTTCTGTATGGATGCACATTGCTTATACTGGTCCGGTGGTTTTGAATATTGATGATGAAGGTTATCCTGTCCAACCTTATGGTTATAAGGAAAATCCATATTCTATTTTAGATGTGGCAGATATCGTATACATCGATCCCGTAAACACAGGCTATTCGAGAGCCGTGAGCAAAGATATTCCAACCAATAAATTCTTCGGTGTACGTGCTGACATTAAATACCTGGCCGAGTGGATCAATACTTTCGTAACCCGCAATAACCGATGGGCCTCGCCTAAATTTTTGATTGGCGAAAGTTATGGCACTACCCGCGTTTCAGGATTGGCTTTGGAACTGCAGAACAGTCAATGGATGTACCTGAACGGTGTGGTCTTGGTTTCGCCAACCGAATTGGGCATTGAACGTAGCGGCCCGGTTGACGCCGCTTTGCGTTTACCATATTTTGCAGCTACCGCCTGGTACCATAAAGCTTTGGCAGCCGATTTACAAGGCAAAGATTTAACAGCTATGCTTCCGGAAGTAGAAACTTTTACCATTAACGAACTCATCCCGGCCATTTCGCAGGGAGGAATGTTAAGTGCAGATAAAAAGAAAGCCATTGCCCTAAAAATGGCGCGTTACTCCGGCCTTTCCGAAAAAGTAATTTTAGATTATAACCTTAACGTACCAACCGATTTCTTTTGGAAAGAGTTATTGAGGGATAAAGGTTTTACGGTTGGTCGCTTAGATTCACGCTATCGGGGGATCGATAAAATGAGCGCTGGCGAAGCACCAGATTATAATGCTGAACTTACCTCCTGGTTGCATTCTTTTACGCCAGCCATTAATATGTACATCCGCAACGAGCTGAATTATAAAACCGATTTGAAATACAATATGTTTGGTTCCGTTTACCCATGGGACAAATCCGGAGACCAGACCGGCGATAACCTCCGCCAGGCCATGGCACAAAACCCTTATTTACATCTATTGGTGCAATCGGGTTATTATGATGGCGCCTGCGATTATTTTAATGCGAAATACAGCATGTGGCAGTTAGATGCTGCAGGTAAACTGGAAGACCGCATGACTTGGGAAGGTTACCGCAGTGGACACATGATGTACCTGCGTAAAGATGATCTGAAAATGGCGAATAACCACATCCGTGAATTTATTAAAAAAGCTTTACCAAAAGCAGGCGAGGCCGCTAAGTTCTAAAAATTTAGCGTTGATAGATTCCTATACACATGGCTATTAATTTGTCAGCATTTTTTGGTTATAGGAGCGCACTTGTATTGCAATAATTATCGTTAGTCCTGCTTTGCGCTCCGATCTTTTTTGCCCTTCGACTTCGCTCAGGGTGACAAAAAAGGATCTTCACTTCAATCAGGGCTAGGTAGGTTAGGGCGGTGGCACAGAAACCCGGCATAGTTGCGAGAACAGGAGTAATCTAAACCCGACCGGAGTGAGATGCCGATTTTTTCAATCGGCAGAAATGGGGCAGGATTGCTTTAGCCAAGGGGCTACAGGTATTGCTTTCCAAATAATATGATCTTTCAGTGGTGACAAATTCCTATTTAAATCGCTATTATTTGTCAATGCTTTTGGGTTTATAGGAGCGCAGCTACAGTGTAATAATTTATGTTCGTCCTGCTTTGCGCTCCGATCTTTTTTGCCCTTCCACTGCGCTCAGGCTGACAAAAAAGGATCTTCACTTCAATCAGGGCTAGGTAGGTTAGGGCGGTGGCACGGAAACCCGGCATAGTTGCGAGAACAGGAGTAATCTAAACCTAACCGGAGTGAGATGCCGATTTTTTCAATCGGCAGAAACGGGGGCGGGACGGAACCAAACCAAAGCACTACTGCAATTGCTTTCCAAACCATGATGATTAAAAAGTACTAAAAGCTATTTTTCTTTAGGTTAACGCGATTTTTCTGCCTAAATACTTAAACAAAAAACTGTTGGCTGCAAACCAAAAATAATTACTTATTTTTGTGGTTCAATTATGCAGCAAATAAAAACATCATTCGATTTTGAGAAACCTATTGCCGATTTAGTTCAGCAGATAGAAAAGGTTAAGCAAGTTGCCGAAAAAACCAAGGTAGATATGTCTGCCACTTTGGACGAACTTGATGGTAAATTAGATGAAACTACCAATAACTTATATAAAAATTTAACCGGTTGGAACAAGGTTCAGATGAGCCGTCATCCAGATCGCCCGCAAACCCTTGATTATATCAATATGATCTGTGATGATTTTATTGAAATGCACGGCGACAGAACGGTTAAAGATGATAAAGCTATTGTTGGCGGTTTTGCTTCTATAAATGGTCAAACGGTAATGATTATCGGTCATCAGAAAGGTAAAAATACCAAAGAGCGCCAGTTCCGCAATTTTGGTATGGCCAATCCGGAAGGTTACCGCAAAGCGTTGCGTTTAATGCGTTTGGCTGAAAAATTTAACAAGCCGGTGATCTCTTTTATCGATACAATGGGCGCTTACCCTGGTTTAGAGGCCGAAGAGCGTGGACAAGGTGAAGCTATTGCCAGAAATTTATTGGAAATGTCGGTTCTGCGTGTGCCGATTATTTGCATTGTAGTAGGTGAAGGTGCTTCCGGAGGTGCTTTGGGTATAGGAATAGGCGATAAGGTATATATGTTAGAACACACCTGGTATTCAGTAATTTCTCCTGAATCATGTTCTTCTATTTTATGGAGAAGCTGGGATTTTAAAGAAAAAGCTGCTGAGTGCTTGAAATTGACTTCTGATGATATGTTTGGCAACAAACTAATTGATGGCATTATTCCTGAGCCCCTTGGTGGTGCGCATCAGGATCCGGAGTTAATGGGTAAAACATTAAAAGAATATATCGTAAAGGATTTGGCCGCTTTGGGCAAATTGAAAACAGATAAGATGATTGAGCAAAGGATTGAGAAATTCTGTGAAATGGGTGTAGTAAACGAATAATCATTAACTAAAATAAATTTGAATCCTGTTTGGCTATGCTGAGCGGGATTTTTTTGTGCTCACGCTCGTTTCTAACGAGCGTGTAAATAGGGTACCGTATTTTACGGTGTTAATTATCAATACCTTTAGCTTGCTATACAATATTATCTTAAGGCTATTGCTGCACTCATTATAGACGAGCGCAAGCATTCAATAAATATTAATCAATGTCTAGTAATTCAATTTCTATTAGTCCTCTAAGCCCATGATAAGCACGCTCACGGTCGTTTCTAACGAGCGTGTAAATATTTAGTCGTATTTACGGCTTAGATGCGTTAATTCTAGCAATCTTTTACGGTATCTTATGGCTATTGTTGCACTCGTTTAGCGAGTACATGTAAAAGCTTTTGATATTAATTAAAATCCAATAATTCAACATCTATTGGACCGCCCAAATTACAATAATTCGATGCTGAACTGTAAATATAATGTTCCGGCTCTGATACAATCCCTGCAGTAACCGGATTTTGATGGATGTAATTTAACTTTTGAAATGTAAACTCCGAACTGATTAACTCAACTGCATGGTAACCGTCTTGCCATACCTTATAATTCTCAATTCTTGTAAGATATCTTCCTGCGAATTCAAATTTATTCAACAGCCACTTTTTCCTGCTTTCATTTCCAGAGTTAATTTCTGTGATGATTGCCCTATTCGTAAACTTTTTAAAATCTCTTATAATTTCAAAAAGCTTTATGCCACTACATGCTGAGGCGATGAGGTGTATATGATTCGTCATTAAGCAATAGGCGTAAAGTTTTAGTCCTTTGTTAGATTGGCAATATTTTAGCGAGTTGATTATGATATCTTTATAAGATATACGTGTGAATACATCAACCCAATCTACAATTGTAAAAGTTAAAAAATAGATGCCTTCTGGATCTCTGGCTTGATATTGATCTGACATTTAATAAAAATATTTATTTATTCAGAAAAATCATAATTGCTAACGTTTGCTCTAAAGAGCATTTAGATAGTTAATCATATTTACGACTTACATCCTAATTTAAATTTATATCATCTTTACGATGAAATCGTAAGGCTATTACTGCACTCGTTAGAAACGAGCGCAAGCAAACAAAAAAGCAGCTACAAATGAATGCAGCTGCTTGGTAAACTATTTTCAGATCCCTTTATTGTTGCGGACCTTGTTGTGGGAAAAACATGGATAAACGGCCTTCCAGGTTATTGAAAGTCTTTTGCAATTTATCGCTCAACTTATCCTGTCCAGCAGCTTTGCTTGTTTTAATCATTCGGTCCAGATAGTATAAGCCGGTTTGGATATTCTGCGATCCGGTTAAACCTTTTGATTGTGAAATATCGGCCAGGTAATTCAATTCCTTATTGATGTAATCGCCTGATTTGTCTAAAATATCATTGGCTCTGGCAGTTTCACCTAATTTATACAGGTTTTCAGCCATATAGAATTTTACGACAACTGTACGGATGCCGAAGAATTTATCCGGCATTACCGCATAATATTTATCCACCACTTTTTTGGCTTCATCCATTTTACCTTCTTTAATTAAGCTGTTGGTTAAGCTGCTGAAGATGTTGGTGAAAATAAATGTATCATCTGATGATTGTGGATCTAAATATTTAGCAGTTTTCATATTTCCCCACTTAAACTTATTCATCACATTATCATATAAAACAGGCGTGTTCAATTGCTCCGGTCTATCCTCAGATGCGGTTGTATCAGCTTTAAGCGGCAATAAACGCAAAGCTAAACCTTCGCTGTATAAATACTTATCCAAACCGTTATATTGCTCAGAAGGAACAGTGGAAGCGAAATAAATCGGGCGTTTCCAGTTGTTATGTGCCAGGATGTCAAACATGGCCAAAGTTCCTTTGGTAACGTAACCTTTATTAAATTTCCAATCCATTGTGGTGGTAATTTTTGAAGCATCTGCTGCAGGCACCGTTCCGGTACTGATTACTTGCTGTGGATCTACCGTAATTTTAAGGTTTTTAGTAGGCAGGAAATTAGATTTTGTTCCATCCTGCATCGGTACTTTATCGCTCTCATCGTTTGATAACAATAAATCAACTACGTTTTTAAGCTCCACGCTACCCGCAATTTTATAATCATCATATGGCATCACGTCTCTTTCTCCCTGTACATATTGCTCAGGCTTCATGGTAATTGGCAATGGGGCAGATTCGTTTTGTTTTTGCCTTAAACCGTTGATGTACCAATCTGTATCAAATAAACTTAAGTTTACAATACGTACGTCGGGGCGAACATTTTCTACTTCCTGGATATACCAAAGCGGGTAGGTATCATTATCACCATAAGTAAATAAGATGGCATTTGGCGCACATGATTGCAGGTAATCATAAGCAATATCATGTGGAACCAGTTTGGTAGAACGGTCGTGGTCATCCCATCCCTGCTCGGCCATGATAACCGGTGCGGCCAGTAAGCCAATTACTGTGGCGCCAATAGCTCCGGCAGTTGGGGTTAATTTTTTAAACAGCCATTCTTTAATTCCAAGGGCTCCTAACCCAATCCATATGGCAAAGGCATAGAAAGATCCTACATAAGCGTAATCCCGTTCACGAGGCTCTAAAGGCTTTTGATTTAAGTATAATACAATCGCAATACCTGTAAAAAAGAACAACAAAGCCACTACACCAGCATCTTTCTGGTTGCGTTTAAAATGCCATAATGCACCGATTATGCCCATGATTAACGGTAAAAAGAAGAAACGGTTGTAAGCTTTATTATCAACCGTTGATGGTGGCAAATGACTTTGATCACCACGTAACCAGCTATCAAATGGTTTGATACCACTAATCCATTCGCCTTCAAATCCGCTGCCCTGGCCTTGCTCATCGTTCTGGCGACCAACGAAATTCCAGAAGAAGTAACGCATATACATATAGCCGATCTGGTAGCTGGCCAAAAAGCCAACATTGTCAACTACATTCGGATGTTTGCTGTCATCTAAATGCATCCATTCTTTATAAAAACTGGCATGTCTGGGGTCGTCACTGTACATGCGTGGCAATAAGGTATTGTTGTTGTATTCGTAGTCGGTTTTTTTACCTGCCACTTCATATTTATCCTTACCTTTTATCCAGATGGTTTTACCTTCAGTTACACCTGTTCTTTCAGAATTGTAGTTTGGTCCATAGGCCAATGGTCTATCGCCATATTGCTCACGGTTTAGGTAACTTAAGAAAGAGAAAGCATCTTTAGGCGCACTGTTATTCAAGTTTGGATCAGCCTTTGCCCTGATGATGATCATTGCGAAAGAGGCATAACCGAAAATGATTAGAACTGTAGAGATTAAACCTAAATTTAATAATTTCTTTTGATGCTTGATCGAATAACGGATTCCCCAAACCAGGGCGCCGATCAATAATATAGCGAAGAACAATACACCTGTTCCGAAGCCCATACCCAATGTGTTCACAAAGAACAGATCGAAATAAGCACCGAATGATACAAGATATTGGATAATACCATATTGAATTACTGCCAAGATCAGGATACCTGCCAGAAGTGTTTTGATAATTCCGGATGTAGTTGCTTTATCAGTTCTTTTAAAATAGTAAACAAAGGCAAGTGCTGGTATAGTTAATAAGTTTAGTAAGTGGATACCGATTGATAAACCCATAATATAGGCAATAAACAGTAACCATCGGTCGGCTCTTGGCTCATCGGCATGCGCCTCCCATTTTAGTATAGCCCAGAATACAATGGCAGTAAACAATGATGATTGTGCATAAACCTCAGATTCTACCGCCGAAAACCAAAAACTATCAGAAAAAGTATAAGCCAAAGCACCAACAGCACCTGCACCCATAATACTGATTAACTTGCCTGTAGTTAATTCTTCACCGGCTTTTAATATGGTTTTTTTAGCCAATGCGGTGATTGTCCAAAATAAAAATAAGATAGTTGCCCCACTCGAAACAGCCGAACCCACGTTCATCCAGTAAGCAATTTTGGTTAAATCACCCGCTGCAAAAATAGAAAAGAAACGTTGGATCATTAAGAATAAAGGCGCACCAGGCTGGTGAACAACCTGCATTCTAAATGCCGATGCGATAAATTCACCACAGTCCCAAAAACTGGCAGAAGGCTCTAAGGTTAAAACGTAAGTTAGTGTAGCAATTAAAAAGCAGATCCAGCCTACTATATTATTAACTTTTGAATAATTCATTGGTTTGTTTAATGATATTAAAAAATGTTTTCACATAAAAATGCTGCCGAAATTAACTATTCTAGTCGATAAAACAGGTAAATTTTTGCATTGATTTAACAAATTTTAACGGCTTAAGGGCTTTAACATAAAGTATTTTAATTTATCGGAAAGTAAAAACCCATAAGCAGAAAGGTGAAATCTGCTTATGGGTTACATTTAGCATGTTTTTTGCCTATCCTGCAGCAAAAGGAGTAAATCTTACAATCAGATCATTATATTGTTTTTCGAGGTTTTTACTCAGGCTTGCCTGTTTAAATGCATTGGTCAGTTTGACCATCTGGCCTAAATAACCAAGGTAGAAACGCACATCCTGTTCTGATGATAACTGGTTTTTGCTTTCCGAAACATCAGCCAGATGGGTGAGTTCCTTTCCGACATAATCGGCCGTTTTTTTGATCATAGCATTCGCACGGTTTAAATCATTTAACCGATACAGGTTTTCGGTAAAATAATACGTGCTCATTACCTGGCGCCTGCTGTAAAATTTAGCCGGAATTACTTCAAAGTATTTATTTACCGCTTTTTTGCTTTCAACAATTTTACCCTCATTAATTAGTCCGGTTAATAAACCATTAAACATGTTAGATATCATGGCTACATCATCGGCAGATTGTCTGTCTAAATGATTGGCATATTTAATGTTGCCGAAGCCATACACATTCATCAGGTTGTTGTACATCGGTTTCAGGTTTACGCGATCAAAATCCTGTGTAATGGCCGTATCAGGTTTTAACGGAAGTAATCTTTTGTTTAAACCTTCGGAATAAAGGTACTTGTTAAGCCCTAAATATTGCTCGTCTGGCATGGCGCCGCTAAAATAAATCGGCCGTTCCCAGTTATTGTGCGTTAAAATATCAAACAGAGCTAAAGTACCTTTGGTTACAAAATTCGAATTGTAAGTCCATTCCATACTGCTTGCTATTTTTCCGGCATCTTCTTTTGGAACGGTTCCGGTATCCAGTACCTGTTGTGGACTTACTGCCAGTTTTAGGTTCTTTGTAGGTAACACATTGTATTTAGAGCCATCTGTCATGGTTACCTTATCCTCGTCATGATCGGACAGCAACACATCTAAAATTTCCTGTAGCTCAATGTGCTGTGCAATCTTATAATCCTGGTAATACATGATATCCCTCGTGCCTTCAACGTATTGCTCATGTTTGAGGGTGATCGGTAAAGGGGCAGATTCATTTTGTTTTTTTCGCATACCGTCAATATACCAGTCGGCAGTAAATAAGCTTAAATTCACCACCCGCACATCCGGACGGATATTTTCTACTTCCTGTGCATACCAAACCGGATAGGTGTCATTATCGCCATAGGTAAACAAGATAGCATTAGGTGCGCAGGATTTTAGGTAATTGACAGACATGTCTCTTGCCATGTGACTGTCAGAACGATCGTGATCGTCCCAGCCCTGGTTGGCCATAATGATCGGGGCGCCAAATAAAGCTATAACCGTAGCAAAAATACTGGCACGCAAGGGCGTTAGTTTTTGTGAAAACCAATCCTTTAATCCCAGTACCCCTAAACCGATCCAGATGGCAAAAGCATAAAACGAACCTACGTAAGCATAATCCCTTTCGCGGGGTTCAACAGGAACAGAATTTAAGTAAACCACTATGGCCACCCCGGTAAATACAAAAAGTAAACCGATAACACCTGCATCTTTTTGGTTGCGCTTAAAATGCCAAACGGCGCCAATTAAGCCGATAATTAAGGGCAGAAAGAAAAATCTATTATATGCTTTGTTCTCTACAATGGATGGTGGAAGGTTTTTTTGATTGCCCAGCCTGATCACATCCAAAGGTTTTACACCACTGAGCCAATTACCGTCTTTCCCGCCAAGTTGTCCATCTTCATTATCCTGTCTGCCTACAAAATTCCACATGAAATAGCGCATGTACATTTGTCCGGTCTGGAAAGAAAACATATATTTCAAATTATCCAATAGGGTAGGTTTATGTTCGTCGTCAAAACCCATGTAGCTTTTGTAAAAATTAACATGTTCAGGTTTGTCGCTATACATGCGTGGCAGTAAAGTTTTATCGGCAAAAACATATTCCGATTTTGTGCCTGCTGGTTCGTATTTTTTATCGCCTTTACGGATAATCTTGCCTGTTTCTTTAATTCCGATTTTTTCTGAATTGTAGTTTTCGCCATAAAGCAAGGGTCTGTCGCCGTATTGGTCGCGACTCACATATCTCGAAAACGAGAATACATTATCTACATTATAGTTGTTTAAATTTGGTTTAGCCTGTGCCCTGATGATGAGAAGCGCAAAAGAGCTATACCCAAAAAGTAGCAATACAGTAAACAACATCACCAGGTTCAAAACCCTTTTATTTTTAAGGATGGAATAGCGGATACCGTAAACCAGTCCCCCGATTAGGAATACTGCAAAAAACAATATCCCTGTTCCAAAGCCTAAACCCAGGGTGTTTACAAAAAAGTAATCGAAGCTTGCGGCAAAAGATATTACATATTGGATGATCCCAAATTGTACCGCCGCCAATACAGCTATTGCAACAAGGAGTACCTTTAAAATATCTTTCCAATTGGGCGATTGGTTCTTTTTGAAATAATAAACAAATATTAATGCGGGAATGGTAAGCAGGTTTAAAATGTGTACCCCGATTGATATCCCCATCATGTAAGCCACAAAAAGTAACCAACGGTCTGATTTTGGTTCATCAGCCTGTGATTCCCATTTTAATATACCCCAGAATACAATGGCGCTACAGAGCGATGACATGGCGTAAACTTCAGCCTCTACAGCTGAAAACCAGAAACTGTCAGAAAAAGCATAGGCCAAAGCGCCAACAAAACCGGCCCCCATTATGCCGATTATTTTTTGACTGCTGATTTCTTCGCCTTTTTTAATGACTGTTTTCCTGGCCAGTGCAGTAATGGTCCAGAACAGAAATAGAATAGTGCCAGCACTTGCAAGCGCAGAAGATATATTAATGAAATAGGCGACCTTGGTTTTATCGCCAAAAGCGAATATCGAAACTAACTTTTGGATCATGGAGACTATTGGAGCGCCTGGCTGGTGAACTACTTCCATCCGGAAGGCAGAAGAAATGAATTCGCCACAGTCCCAGAAACTTACAGATTGATCTAAGGTTGAAATGTACGTGAAAGTGGCAATAACAAAACAGAGCCAGCCTCCAATGGTGTTGATCCTTGAGTAATTCATAGTTTAATTTTAGTCTTTGATAATAAATGATTTAAGTGGTTCGTATTAAAAAAAAGTCACATAAAAAAAGAAAATGTTGCATGCTATATGATGATTTTTTTATCTTTGCATCGCAAACAGGAACAGCGGGAAAGAAATTAAAAATATTTTAAAATCACTCTTGCATATTTAAAATAAGGTTCCTACATTTGCATTCCCTTTCAAAGAGAATATCTTTGATAAAGCTTGTCCGATAGTATAAGGGTAGTACAACGGTTTTTGGTACCGTTTGTCTTGGTTCGAATCCAGGTCGGACAACTAAAATTTAATAACGGATCATGTTTTAAATAGGCATGATCCGATTTTTTTTAACCGTAACTACACGAACCCATGCCATTGCAGTTTAACCCGGTAAAGCTTTTTTCCGGAACAGGTTCTAAAGGATTATCACTTAAAATTGCCGAGCATTACGGCAAGCCACTTGGTAGCGTAACCATTCACAAATTCAGTGATGGAGAATTTCAGCCTTCTTTTGATGAGTCAATCCGGGGTAGTGATGTTTTTCTAATCCAGTCAACTTATCAGCCCAGCGATAATTTAATGGAACTTTTGCTTATGGTTGATGCTGCTAAAAGGGCATCTGCACATTATATTACAGCAGTTGTTCCTTATTATGGGTTAGCCCGTCAGGATAGAAAAGACAAGCCACGTGTAGCAATCGGTGCCAAATTGGTGGCCAACTTATTGAAATCAGCAGGTATTCACCGCATCATGACGATGGATTTACATGCTGCACAGATACAGGGTTTCTTTGATATCCCGGTTGATCACCTCGATGGATCGGTAATCTTTGTACCTTATATCAAAAGCTTAGGTTTAAAAAACTTAACCATTGCATCGCCAGATATGGGCGGTTCATACAGGGCACGTACTTTTGCCAAGTTTTTTAATGCTGAGGTAATTATTTGCGATAAGCGCCGTAAACGTGCCAATGAAATCGAATCGATGTCGATTATTGGAGATGTAACCGGACAGGACGTGGTA
This sequence comes from Pedobacter sp. BG31, assembly GCF_042464845.1. Classification (NCBI taxonomy): domain Bacteria; kingdom Pseudomonadati; phylum Bacteroidota; class Sphingobacteriia; order Sphingobacteriales; family Sphingobacteriaceae; genus Pedobacter; species Pedobacter sp. BG31. Next base: position 147,588 of record NZ_JBHNZK010000005.1, on the reverse strand, counting down.
CTGATTGATGATATCTGTGATACTGCCGGAACTTTATCGAAAGCTGCTGCTTTGATTATGGAAAACGGCGCAGCAAGTGTGAGGGCAGTTTGTACACATGCTGTATTATCTGGCAAAGCCGTTGAAACGGTAGAGAATTCAGTATTAACTGAACTGATCGTTACAGATACGATCCCGCTGAAAAGGGAAAGTTCGAAAATCAGGGTGCTAAGCACAGCCAGTTTATTTGCAAGGGCAATTGCTAATGTAAACGAACATGGTTCAATTAGTGACCTGTTTAGGGTTTAGTGAGGTTAATCGTATAAATTGATTGATCGGTTAATTGTAGATTTACCATCAGTTAACCAATTACAACAATTAACCAATTAAAAAAAAGAGAGTTTAAAATAAGGTTGAAGGTAGCGGGTTGAAGGCGTAAGGCTGGATACTTGATACTTAATACTTACTACTAATAAATAAATAAATATAAAAATGAAAACAATCGCAATTAGCGGTTCTCCAAGAGAGAACGTAGGGAAACGCGATGCCAAGGAACTTCGTTACGAAGGTAAAGTTCCGGCGGTATTGTATGGTGGAAAAGAGCAACAACACTTAGCTGTGGTTATTGCTGATTTAAGAGATGTTATTTATACCCCGGAAGTAAACTTTGTTGAAATCGATGTTAACGGTGCCAAAACCAAAGCTATCGTAAAAGATACTCAGTTCCACCCACTTACCGATGTATTATTGCACATCGATTTTCTTCAGTTATTTGACGATAAAGAAATCGTTATGGAGATCCCGGTTAAATTAACAGGAACTTCTCCAGGTGTTAAAATGGGGGGTAAGTTAATCCAGAAATTACGTAAACTACGTGTTAAAGCTTTACCAGCTAACATGCCGCAAAACGTAGAAGTAAGCTTAGAGAAATTAGAAGTTGGAAGTTTATTCCGTGTTCGTGACCTTCAAGGTGACAAATATGTAATCACTAACACTCCTGAAGATACCATCGTTTCTGTTGCAATGTCTAGAGCATTAAAACAAGCAGAAACTGAAGCTGCAAAAGGTAAAAAATAATCAGGATTCTTAGGATTTCCTGATTTCAAGATTAGCGTTTCGATTTAGGTCGGAACGCTTTTTTTATTGATATGAGGTTAGTTCTGCCATACCTTTATTGCTAACTGCCCCACTCTTCATCAAGAGGTTGTTTGGAAATTAGTGGTTTAGACTCCCGACTTCAGACTCCTGACTTCGGACTTTTTTTTATCTTTGCTTCCATGAAATATCTTATAGTTGGCTTAGGAAATATCGGCCCGGAGTATGCGCACACCAGGCATAATATTGGTTTTGATATCGCCGATGAATTGGTAAAAGGCTTAGGTGGTAGTTTCGACAATATCCGTTTGGCCTATTATGCTGAGGTTGGTTTTAAAGGTAAAAAACTGCATGTAATTAAACCGACCACATTTATGAACCTGAGCGGTAAAGCCGTGAACTACTGGATGAAGGAATTAAAAATAGCACCGGAAAATGTGCTGGTTGTTGTCGATGATCTTGCGTTACCGCTTGGGAAGCTCCGGTTGAAACTGCAGGGTTCCAGCGCCGGTCATAATGGATTAAAAAGCATAGAAGAAGTTTGCGGTGGACAAAATTATGCGCGTCTACGCTTCGGCATCGGAAACGATTACCCTAAAGGCAGGCAAATAGATTTCGTTTTGGGTTTGTTTGATAAAAATGAACAGTTAGAACTTCCTGCATTAATTGATAAAAGTGTAGAGTTGATTAAAAGCTTCGTTACCATTGGACCTGCCCATACCATGACAGCTTTTAATAAATAGATAGTTGATGGGCTAACTGTCCATACTGTCATCCTGAGCGAAGCGAAGGATCTTTCGTAATTTAAATCTCAAAGGAGTGTAGTCCAAAAAAGGTCATTTGAAGAGCAATTACAGTAGCTCTTTTTAATGTTCATCCTGCTTTCCATTTCAAGTCCTCGCTTCGCTGCGGGCTTTCCATTTCAATCAGGTCTAAAATGGCAGTGTCTATGCTGTTATTAAAGGGTGAATAGCATAGTCTGCTAATATGCCTTTATTTGTCAGAATGTTTCAAAACCCAATTCGTCTTAGTGTATTTGCTACCTAAATCCGATTGCAGTGGCTCCGGTGCTTTTGATAAATTACCTATCAGATTAAATCAAACAACGGATTAACGGGGCGCGGGACTGCTGGAAACCAAACGCATCTGTACCTGATTTCCAGAAAAAGAAGTGAGTTCTTACGCTGTTTGGTGAGCCACCAAACATGGAATGAGGGTAGCTTTTTTGAAGAGCAATTGCAGAATTTCTTTTAAGGTTCGTCCTGCTTTCCATTTCAAGTCCTCGCTGCGCTGTGGGCTTTCCATTTCAATCAGGTCTAAAATGGCAGTGTCTTTGCTGTAATTAAAGGGTTGAATAGCATAGTCTGCTAATATGCCGTTATTTGTCAGAATGTTCCAAAACCCAAATCGTCTTACTGCCTTTGCCACCTAAGCCCCATCGCAGTGATTCCGATGCTTTTGATAAATTATCATATCAGATTAAACAAACAACAGATTAACGGGGCGCGGGACTGCAGCAACCTAAACGCATCTGTACCTGATTCCAGAAAAGAAAGAAGTAAGTTTTTATGCTGTTTGGTGAGGCACAAAACATGGAATGGGTTTGTCATTTTTAACACAACTGAACGATGTATTAGCTCCTCTTATAGATTTCTCCATTTCGTTGCACTTAAGTCGAAATGACGGAATTATTTCAAAAGCTGCTAAATAAAAAAAGACCATCTTTCGATGATCTTTCCTGTAAGTATGTTTAGTTTTGTTTATTTAACTTTTTCCTGAGCTCTTGCAATGTAAGCGTCAATTAATTGTGCTTCTGCGCTCTCCGGATATTGCGTTTTTATTTTGGTATAAGCTTCAACCGCACCTTTAAAATCATTTTGGCTTTCATTAACCAATCCTAGCTTCTTTAAAAACATAGGTGAAGTAAATTTACTGGCTTTATCAGCCGCTTTTTTATAATAGGTGGTCGCTTGTTTGTAGTCTTTCAATTCGCTGTAAGCATCACCCAATAAACCTAAAGCCAATGGATCTGCAACCGGGCTGCCGGTAGCGCTATATTTGCTTAATGCCTCTATTGCTTGTTTATATTCGCCTTTACGTAAATAAATGCCACCTAAATAAAGGTTAGCTAAGTTTGCCGATTTGGTGTTATCATATTCTTTAGCAATCTGCTCAAAACCCGGGTAACCACCTTCGCCTTTAACTGCTCTGTTTGATAATGAATCTACACCAACAAACTGCTCAGCTTTATACATTTTGCTGGCGGCTTCTTCAGCACGGCCTTTTAAATACACGCCTTGATACCAAAGATATATTAAAACTAATAAAACTACAGCACCTGCGATAAACAGTAAGCTCTTATTATTCTCTTGTAAAAATGAACCTTTTTTAGTTGGTTGAATTGTCTGGTTATCTGTTGTAGACATGTTTGTTTAAAAAATTTAAGATTGCAAAAATACATTTTTCAATCAAAGTATCAACCTTTATTTTGAAGTATTTAATTAAACATTAGTTAATTAGGCGTTCAGATCGTAAAATCATCAAGGTCATTAGCGTAACAAGCTAATCAGGGTATTAAACCAGGTTTGGTTATCGCTAAAAATCCCGGTATGGTTAATGACCAGGTATACGGTTTGGCTTTCAGAATTGCTCAACATCGACCTGATTCTGATCGGCTGCCAGAATGCACCAAAGTTTTTGGCTGATGAAGCCGGGAATAAATCATCGAATCCCATATAAACCTCTTCAATATGGGATAATGGTAGTTCCAATTGTTCATCCCCGGTAATGAAAATACCATTGGAGGCTAGTAAAATGTCGCCTTCGTGATTATGGATAGGTTTTAAAAATGAAAATAACTCAGCTATTTTTTTTACCCAGTTCGAATTTTTATTGCTGTTCAGTTCATGATCATAAGACCAAAGAACATTTCCTTCCAGCATTTTTTGTGCAACCATTGATTCCTCCTTGCGATGAAAGTACAATTTTTTTAAATCTTATTAACGTTTATTTTAAACAATGGGTTTTAAGAAGTTAAAAAAGGGTAAATTTGTGACATATTTATGTGGTTAAAAAACATTACCCTTTTAAATTTTAAGAATTATACAGATGCAGATCTCCATTTCTCGGAAACTGTAAACGTATTTACGGGTAATAATGGCGCTGGCAAAACGAATATGCTTGATGCGATTCACTACCTCTGTTTGTGTAAAAGTTACTTTAATCCCATCGATAGCCAGCAGATCAAAACCAATGAAGAGGTTTTCATGATCCAGGGCGATTTTGATCGCAATGAAAAAAATGAAAAAATTTCTTGTGGTGTAAAGCGAAACCAGAAAAAGCAATTTAAACGAAATAAGAAAGAATATGAGAAGTTGGCCGATCATATTGGCCTTTTTCCGGTGGTAATGGTTTCTCCCTATGATGTAAACCTGATTATGGAAGGGAGTGAGGAGCGGAGAAAGTTTATCGATAATGTGATTTCACAAACCGATGCACATTATCTGGATCAACTGATTACCTACAACCGCATCCTGTTGAACCGGAATGCTTTGCTAAAACAGATCGCTATTACCAGAAAATATGATCCTACGCTGCTCGAAATTTTAGATGAACAACTGGTTATAGCCGGCAACAAAATATTTGCTGTCCGTAAAGCTTTTATGGATGAATTTATTCCACTGTTTAATCAATACTATATCTATCTTACTGAAAACAAGGAAATTGTAGAATTGAACTATCAATCGCAATTGAATGATGCATCTTTTGAAGAGTTGTTAAAAAAGTCGGTAGAAAAAGACCGTATACTGGAGCGGACCACAACTGGTATCCACAAAGATGAACTGGCTTTTGTGATCAGCGGGATGCCTTTAAAAAAGTTTGGTTCGCAAGGGCAGCAAAAGTCTTTTTTAATAGCTTTAAAAATAGCACAATATGCTTATCTTTCTAAAAACAAGGGGTTTAAGCCTTTACTCCTGTTGGATGATATTTTTGATAAGCTCGATGATAACCGCGTTCAAAAACTCATGCAAATGGTTTCACACCATGATTTCGGACAGATATTTATTACAGATACCGGGAAAGAAAGAGTGAAATCTATTTTTGAAAAAATAGAAGTTGATGTAACTTTGTTCGAAGTAGATAACGGAACCATACAAAATGCGTAAACCCAACGATGTTACCTTAAAAGATGCGATCGGCAAAATGCTTGATGTATACCGTTTACGACGTAAGTTCGATGAAACCTCAATCTTATCCGTCTGGCCTGAGATTATGGGTACTGCAATTGCCAACAGAACCAAGCAGATTTACATTCACGATAAAAAGTTGTTTTTGAGGATAGAATCTTCCGTAATCAAAAATGAACTGATTATGGTAAGACAGGGGATTATCCAGAAACTGAATGAGCATGCCGGTAGTGAGGTAATTACCGAAATGGTGTTTTTATAATGGGTACAAAAGGGCAAAAGCTTAAAGTTTTTGCCCTTTATATTTTAATAGGACTGATCATCCCGACTATAGACTTTGGACTCAGGACTAAACTAACTCCTGCCTCCGCCAAATATTTTGGCCAAAATCCAGATGACCAGCGCCACTACTACTACCACTACAATTACGCCTACCCAAACGCCGGCTTTAAATATACCTTCTACCAGTTCACAACTGCTTAAGGTGGTGCATAAAAATGCAATCAGTACTAAAGGGAATGCTTTTTTCATATTCATGTTAATTTGTAATAGCTAACATTGAATAGCGAAGAAAGTTTTAAGAATTCCTGGATTCCGTCTTGCTGAACTTGTTTCAGCATCTTTAGATAGAGTTAAATGTGGTGTCGGATGTTTCCATCTGACACAGTGGAAAAGTCCATTTTGAAAATCATTCTTGTTTAAACAAACAGTCAGCTGGTAACAGCTGACCGCACAGCAAATGTGGTGTCGGATGTTTCCATCTGACACAGTGGACAAGTCCATTTTGAAAATCATGCTCGTTTAAACAAACAGTCAGCTGGTAACAGACTGCATAGTTCTTCAAAAGATGTGGTGTCGGATGTTTCCATCTGACACAATAGAAAAGTCCATTTCGAAAATAATGCTCGTTTAAACAAACAGTCAGCTGGTAACAGCTGACCGCACAGCAAATGTGGTGTCGGATGTTTCCATCTGACACAATGGAAAAGTCCATTTTGAAAATCATTCTTGTTTAAATAAACAGTCAGCTGGTAACAGCTGACCGCACAGTATATCTTTAGATAGAGTTAAATGTGGTGTCGGATGTTTCCATCTGAAACAGTGGGAAAGTCCATTTTGAAAATCATGGTTGTTTAAACAAACAGTCAGCTGGTAACAGCTGACTGCATAGTATTCTTCAAAAAAAAATCGTCATCTCAAACTGCCTATGCTTGCCTGAGATGACGATTTCTGGTAATTTCTTCAGATGGTCTACCTTACATTTTCCATTTCACATATACCATCTTACATTTCAATTATTTCCCGTTAACCTTTAACAGTTCTACTTCAAAAATCAAAGTGCTGTAAGGAGGAATGTCTGCTCCTGCACCGCGTTCACCATAAGCCAGGTTGTACGGGATAAAGAATTTGTATTTTGAACCTGCAGGCATTAGTTGAACACCTTCTGTCCATCCCGGAATTACCCGGTTCAGTGGGAAAGAAATCGGCTCACCTCTGTCATAAGAACTGTCAAATTGTTTTCCATTTAATAAGGTGCCTTTATAATGTACCAGTACCGAATCGGTTGCCTGTGGTTTAACGCCGGTACCGGCAGTTAAAACCTCATATTGTAAGCCACTTGCAGTGGTTTGTACACCCGCACGTTTTTTGTTCTGTTCTAAGAAATCTTGTCCTTCTTTCATAATTGGCGCATATTTAATTTTGTTTGCAGCTTCTTCAGCCTTGTTTTTTATTGATGATGCCTTTGTTATCGCTTCGCTTATACATTGTTGGGCCTGCTGTTGCGTTAACAAAACCTTATCGCCGGTAAATGAATCTTTCAGGCCTTTTAACAATACATCGTAATTTAAGGTAGAAAGGCCGGTTGTTTTTAAACTGGCTCCGATTGATGTGCCAAAAGCGTAACTGGTAGAGTCTAAGGCCGATTGTAAGCCACCCATTTTTAAAGTTGATGTTTTGGTTACTGCGGTTGTTTTTTTTACAGCTGGTTTTTTTGCTGTTGTTTTGGTTTGCGCATAAGATGCACCAGCGATACCAGATAAACATACCGCTAATAAAATTCGTTTCATTGTTTGTTTTATGTTGTAATTAATTCCAGCAGGTATAACTGATGGATCATATTTAAGGCCGAAAGATACAAAATAGATAAAACAATAAAACCCCGAATATTCGGGGTTTTATTGTAAATTTTTTGTGTTGGCAGTTAGAAACGTTCGTCTGCTTTGAAGAAGAAGTTACCTTCAATTTCTGCATTTTCATCAGAATCTGATCCGTGAACCGCGTTTGCATCAATCGATTTTGCATATTTCTGACGGATTGTACCTTCAGCAGCTTCAGCTGGGTTAGTAGCACCGATCAATTTTCTGAAATCTTCAATTGCATTGTCTTTTTCTAAAATAGCGGCAACAATTGGTCCTGAAGACATAAAGCTTACTAAATCTTTATAAAACGGGCGCTCAGCGTGAACAGCATAAAACTGACCAGCAGTTTCTGGTGTAAGTTTGGTATATTTTAATGCAATGATTTTGAAACCAGCATTAGTAATGTCGTTAATGATTGATCCAATATGGCCGTTTGCTACAGCATCAGGCTTAATCATGGTGAAAGTTCTGTTAGTACTCATTGTGTTTTGATATCAATTTTCTGCAAAAATACGTTTTAATTGACGAATAACCAATAAGCATATTTTTTCGGCAAAGAGTAGAAGGTAAAATAGTTCAAAATAGCTTATTAGGCTCGTTTTATAGATGATCCGGCTAATAGTACTATCCATATACATGATCTCTTTTAAAACTATAATCTTGCTAATCCTAAAATCTTTAAATCCTAATCAAAATTTACTTAGCTTTGCAGCGCAAAAATATATGCTTACACTAACTGAATTAAAAACATTATTGGCTACGCCACAACGTATTGTGATCACTACGCATCACAAGCCTGATGGTGATGCGATGGGATCATCCCTGGGTTTGTATGGATATTTAATTCAGAAAGGCCACCATGTTAAGGTAATTACACCAACGGATTATCCTACTTTTTTGCATTGGATGCCAAATAACAGCGATGTAATTATTTTTACAGAAGCACAGGAAAAGGCTGCACAACTGGTGGATGAAGCTTCACTCATATTCTGCCTTGACTTTAATACCTTAAGCCGTATCAATGAATTAGGCGAATTAGTTAGGGCTGCTGGTGCCAAAAAGATTATGATCGATCATCATCTTGAACCAGAAGATTTTGACGACTATCGCCATTGGGATATCAATGCCTGTGCTGCAGCACAATTGGTTTATGATTTTATTGTGAACCAGTTGCAGGATGGTGAGCTGATTAACAAAGATGTAGCTTCTTGTCTGTACACAGGAATCATGACCGATTCTGGGTCGTTCCGCTTCTCATCAGCAACAGCTGAAGTATATCGCATTGCTGCAAATCTGATTGATCTGGGGGCTGACCAATCGAAAATACACGAATTGGTATACGATAACTCCAGCGAAAACCGACTGCGTTTTTTAGGCTATTGCCTGTCTAATAAACTGGAGGTTTTAAGAGATTACAACACCGCCCTTATTTCGGTTACCAAAGAAGAATTGGCTCAATACCATAGCATTACCGGCGATACGGAAGGTGTTGTAAATTATGCACTTTCCATTAACGGCATCCGTTTGGCTGCACTGATCATAGAGCGTACTGATAAAGTAAAATTATCGGTGAGGTCTACCGGCGATTTTCCGGCTAATGAAATCTGCAAGAAATATTTCAATGGCGGTGGGCACAGGAATGCGGCGGGTGGTGCATCAGAAAAACCGTTAGCTGATGTTGTAAACGAATTTAAATCAATATTAGCAGAATATAAAGAACAATTGATAGCTTAGAAACAAGAAATTAAAACAATAAAAATTTTAAAAAGTCAAATTAATAAATGAAAAAGGGAATTATTATTCTAGCAGCAGCCACTTTAGGTTTAGCAGCATGTAAACAAGAGAAAAAGGGAGCTGGTGGCTTACTATATACCATTCACCACTCGGCAGGTAACGAAAAAATCAAAGAGGGTGATATCGTGAAAATGAATTTTATTCAAAAAAATGATAAAGATTCGGTTTTGGCAAACACCTTCGAAAGTGAAACACCTGCGGTTTTTCCTGCACAGAAAAAGATGTATGCTGGCGATATGAACGATGTTTTAACATTGTTTGGAGAAGGCGATAGTGCTACTTTTAAGGTAAACCTGGATACTATGGCATTTCATAGTAAACAACCTAAACCAGAGCAGTTCAAAAATGATAAATACATTACTTTCACGGTGAAAGTTGAAAAAGTAATTAAGAAAAAAGCTGGCGAAGCTGATTCTACCTTTAACAAACGGGCTCAAGAATTTTTCCAGGCTGATTATAAAGCAACTTCTGAAAAAAAGAAAGCCGCTGAGCCTGCTAAATTAAAAGCTTATTTAGAAGACACCAAACTGGCCACCAAAACAACTGCAAGTGGTTTACACTACATCATCGAAAAACCTGGAAGTGCAGAAAAACCAGCTTTAGGCGATACCGTATTGATTGAATATACTGGTAGGGTAACTAAAAAAGGTAAAGATGGTAAATACAAAATCTTCGATACAAGTGATGAGAAACTGGCAAAAGCAGAAAACGAATTTAAACCAGGTAAACCTTACGGTCCTCAAAAAATGCCGGTTGGCGGTACAATCCCAGGATTTACTGAAGCTTTACAATTAATTGGTAAAGGTGGTAAAATAAAGGTGATTATCCCATCTAACTTAGGTTATGGCGAACAAGGTGCACCACAGGTTGGTATTATGCCTTTCAGCCCGATTGCCTTCGATCTTGAAATTAAAGATATCATCAAAGGAAAGCCGGCTGCAGCTACTTCAGCTCCGGTAACGGCCGCTCCGGTTAAAAAATAATTTCTAATTAGGTTTTAAATCCTGCTTATTCATGATAAGCAGGATTTTTTTTTGCCTTTTTTTTTGACGCTGAACATAGAAATAAAACCTTCCAAAGATTTTTAAAAACTTATTATAGCCTATCTTTGTATGATCAGATAAAGTAGCCTGTTATCCGTAAATGGGTGATAGGCTAATTTTTAATTAAAATATTAAATGAAAAAAGGAATAATTATTCTCTTGGCAGCAGCATCAGGGCTAACTGCTTGTAACAAGTTCGAAAAGGGTGAAGGAGATATGACTTACAAAATCTATCAAAGTGAAGGTAAGCCGAAAATTCAGGAAGGTGATTATGTAAAGCTAAATGGCGTTCAAACCGTAGAAACCAACAACAATCCCGATTCGGTAATGGTCAATACATACGACAATGAACGTCCTGCATTCTTTGCCATTAGTAAATCGATGTTTAAAGGCGATTTGGCCTCTGGACTAAAACTGCTGGGTGAAGGGGATAGTGCTGTCTTTAAATTGAACCTGGATTCGATGGAGAAATATTCAGGTCAGCCGAAACCAAAAGGGTTAAAGTCGAATATTGCGTCATTTACCATTAAAATTGAGAAGGTTTTACATAAAGGAAAGGATCCCGATTCTATTTTTGAAGCAAAGAAGAGACTTTTTTTTGAAGCTGAATACAAAGCTTTAAATGATAAAAACAAAACGGTAGAGCCTGCCAAAATAGCTAAGTATATTGAAGAAAACAACCTGAAGATGACTACTGCACCGTCTGGCTTGCAGTATGTGATTTATGCTCCTGGAAACTCTGAAAGAGCCACTTTAACAGATACAGTTTTAATTGATTACACCGGCCAGTTTACCAATAAAAAATCAAATGGGGGATTAAACGTCTTTGATACTTCAAATGCTAAAATTGCAAAAGAGGCTGGTATTTTCTCCGAAAATGTACAATATGTACCACGAGGCTTACCATTGGGCCAATTGCCACAAGGAGTGATCCAGGGTATTCAAATGATTGGAGTTGGTGGCAAGATCAAAATGATTTTGCCCTCTAAATTGGGTTTTGGGGAAAGTGGCGGCGGACCCATCAATCCGTTTACACCATTGGTTTTCGATGTCGAATTAAAAGGTATTATTAAGCCAAATGCAGCTTTGCCATTAGCTAAATAAAATTTATTAGACCTCGCAGGTTTTCAAAACCTGCGAGGTCTTCAATCTAAATCCAATCTTTAAAAGGTTTAACCGTGAGGTTAGAATTGTAATATTTTGCCTCTTCGGTAACTTCGGTACTTACCCAATCTGGTAAATCAAAAGGCTCATCTTCGCTTTCCAGTTCTATTTCTGCAACAATTAATCCTTCATTGTCTCCGGTAAATACATCAACTTCCCAGAGTTTGCCATTAAACTCAATTTCGTACCGGGTTTTCGAAAGCTCGGAAACCGAGAAGTTATCCAGCAATTCTGTGGCTTCGCCAACCGGAATTTCATATTCATATTCCAACCTCGACGCACCAATGGTTTGCCCTTTGATGGTTAAAAAACCTTTAGTTTCTGTTGCCCTTACCCGTATCGTTTTAGTTTGATCGGTTAACAGATAACCCTGCCTTAAAAGTTTCCCCTTTGGCTTGGTTAAGTTATCCCACTCTGGCTGATGGATTAAAAATTTGCGCTCTATTTCTTTTCCCATTTTATCTTGCCCTTTTTTGTAAATCTGCAACAGGCATACTGATCAATCTTCCGATAGGCTGTTTACCACGATAGGTAATTACGCGCAACATACTGGCATCTTTAGGCACCTGTAATGCAGCAGTATACTTAGGGTAAAAACGGTCGGGCGTAGAGTTGTCAAAACTGTAGTAAATGTCTAAGCCATCTATTTCTGTTGTCAGTTCCACCATCAGCTGTTTATCTGCGCTGCGTTTTACGGTAAAAATCGGATCGTAGATAGCAGGTGAATATTTAATCTCTGCTAAATCCAATCGTTTGAAATGCTGTTGCGTACGATCGACAAAATTTGTCCAGTTTTTTTTGTCAATCGGGCTCCAAATGGATTCAGCGATAGCAAATGCACGTGGGTAAAGCATGTATTCAACCTGGCGGAAAGTAAAAATCTGCTCTGTCCAAAGGTTAGCCTGTGCCCCAATGATATACTTTGCATTTACACCTGCAGGAACAGGATTAAATTGGTAAGCTTTATTTAACCTAAGCGAGGCATATACTTTTGGCTCCGTAATAGCGTCAGCCTGCATATAGTCCAGATAGGCGAAATCGGTAGGGCTCATCACCACATTGTGTTTATCATTGGCGGCCTGGATCCCGTATTTCATTCCCCTCCAACTCATTACTGCAGCTGTTTGCGATACCCCTCCTTCAAGAATCTCGTCCCAACCCATAAATTTCTTACCTTTCGAAATCACGATCTGTTCTGCACGTTTTTCGAAATATGCCTGAACCTGCGGCATGGTTTTCAATCCTTCACGAACCATTAAAGCTTTAACCTGATCGTTCTTTTCCCAAAAATTATGCGGCGCTTCATCGCCACCCATGTGGATGTATTCAAAAGGGAACAGGTTAGCTACCTGGGTAAGTACCGAATCTAAAAATACGTAAACCTTTTCATTGGCCGGGCAAAGTGTATTGTCAACCAAGGCCGTTGGTGGCGCACCACGGCTCCAGTCCATTATTTTCTCTCCTGACCGAACCTTATAATTAACGGCCTCTGGTGTGCATGATAGCTCTGGATAGGAGGCAATAATGGCTAAACTATGTCCCGGAACATCAATTTCCGGCAATATGTTTACAAAACGTTCCTGTGCATACTGAACAAGTTCTTTAATGTCATCCTGGGTATAAAATCCGCCATAAGTGCGGGGCTCATCAGGTGCAGGTGGAGTAAAATCACCGAAAGTTCCGGTTTTTTTAACACTCCAGGCACCGATTTCGGTTAATTTCGGCAAGCCTTTAATTTCAATCCTCCAGCCTTCATCATCGGCAAGGTGTAAATGTAAAAGGTTGAATTTATAGCGCACCATACCATCAATAAACTGTTTTACTTCTTGCTTGGTAAAAAAATGGCGGGCAACATCGAACATCAAACCTCGCCAGCCTAATTTCGGATAGTCTATTACATCAACACAGGGTGCTTTCCATTTGATGCCATTTACCAGCTCTTTACTTTCTATTTCGGCTGGGAAAAGCTGCAGTAATGATTGAATACCGTAAAAAATACCGGCCGGCTGGTTAGCTGTGATGACAACCTGCGTAGGGTTAACATTTAATTTATAGCCCTCTTTACCCAGTTGTACGTCTTCCTGCGTATTTAAAATCAGTTTAATGGTAGGATGGGATGAATTGCTTACCGAACTCACAAATTTTCCCGTGGCGGTTGTGATCCTGTCAGACAGATAATTAATGGATTGCTTTAATTCTGTACTTTTAGCCGCCTGTACAATTATATTTTCAGGCAAAGTAAATGTACCTGCCTTTTTTACCAACGATACAGGCTCAGGTATAATGGCAATTGGTGTTGGTACCACTTCACTTTCTGCAGCGCCGATTTCAGTTTCGGTAACAATATTCTGAGCGGAGATTTTAGCTGCGAAAAAGCAGCAGGAGATAATCAGGAATAATTTTTTCATGAAAATAATTAAAGCGGATTGACCGGATAAGTATAATCTGCAATTTATTAAAAAAGATTTTAATTGGAGGTTTTTGTTTTCTCAATTTAACCACTGAGTTTACAAAGAGGGGCACAAAGCACGCAGATTAGTAGGTTAATAAGCCGGATATTTGTCAGTCCGGAGTCGAAGACTTAACTGAAAACTGTTATGACGTTAAGGGAAATGGAGCTGTTTTATTTACAAAAAACGTCTCAGCCATTCCAACGCTTTCTCTTGATCTGTAAATGATTTAATCGGAATAGGTGGGTTCTGAAACTTAAATAAAATCTTCATAATCAATTGTGTCAAACCAGGTTTCGAAACCATGGCCATGGCCTTATAGATTTTAGGTAACTGCTCGGTTGAAAATTTTCGCGTTTCTTTGTCTGGTACGGGAGAATTTTTTAAGTAAATTAACAATGGAACTTTCCTATTATTGGTGATTTTCTTTACCAGCTCGACATTGGCCTTAATATTTTCTACGGTACGTAAAACGCTTTTACTGTATGAAATCAGTATGCCGTCATTCGTTAATAAATAATCGGCAATTTCGCCTTCTATAAGTTGATTGATGCTGTCGCTTTCCATGTTATTTCTTTCCTGAATATCGCCTCATGTTTGGTAGAATGCCCATATATCAAGAGCGCTATTTATCGGCATATCTATTTGCTTTCATTTTTGAGCCTGGTCTTAATGGCGTGTACGAAAGCCTCATGTATGTTTTTGCAAAACGGGCTTTGCTGATCTTTCAGCCGCTCCGGATGCCATTGTACGAATAACAAAAAAGATTTTCCGTGAGGTTCAATCCTTTCCATGGCTTCGGTAACCCCATCAGGAGATAGGGCACTCACCACGAGTCCTTTTCCTGTTTTATCGGTACTTTGGTGGTGGTTACTGTTTACCAATCCCTTATCGGTATTCACCACCTGGCTTAGCCATGAAGTGGGATTTACAATAATCTCATGATAGCGGTCTGATTTATCGCGCATTTTCGAATGATCAAATTTGCCCCAGGTTGGGATGTCGGGAATCAGGGTGCCGCCAAAAAATACATTTCCAACCTGCATGCCCCTGCAAATACCTAAAACCGGGATAGAATTGGCTTCGGTATACGTTAATACCTTAAATTCGAATTCATCGCGTTTTTCGTCTACATCATCATCATAACAGTAAGCATAATATTCAGGCTGATCGTAAAATCTTGGATGCACATCTTCACCACCAGTTAAGACAATGCCATTACATTTTTTAATCTCGTCGAAATTATCGAGTTTATGTCCAAGCCGGATCACTGTTATATCTTCACTATAGGATAAAACCCAATCCCGATAGATGTCGAATTTGCTGCAATCGGTAACGCCTATGATTATTTGATCAGTCATATCAATTATATTCGTTCTATTTCACTGATTACAAGATTACAAAATTTACCCTTAAAGTGATAAATAAAAGGCTTTTGACACAAGTTTTAAGATGGCAATTATTTCGAAGCATTTATCCTCACTAACCTTACTGCAATATTTGTTAATTTTTTTAAAGTGCTTTTGAGCATTTACCAGTTTTCTTATCTTGCATTACCAAACAATATCGTTATGTACAAAAATGCGCTCCAACCCTCTGCAAATTTTAAGAAGATGGCCCGTAAATCTATTCTGGCTATTTTATTATTTGTAGTAACCTACCTGCTATTGGTTTCTGCCGCGGTGGTTTTAACTATCCTTTCAGCGTATGCTGGGCTTATGCTTATTGTAGCCAAGCCGATGGTAATTACGATTATGCTTGGCGGTGGATTGATCTGTTTTGGCGTGTTAATCTTAATTTTTTTGGTGAAGTTTATATTCAAGGTTAACAAAATTGACCGCTCTCACTTAACACAGGTTACCAAAGCAGAACAACCGGCACTTTTCAAAATGATTGACGAAATTGTGATCGCCGTAGGTACTGATTTTCCTAAAAAGGTTTACTTTTCGTCAGAGGTTAATGCCTCAGTGTTTTACGATTCCAGTTTTTGGAGCATGTTCCTTCCGGTAAGAAAAAATCTGCACATTGGCCTGGGGCTTATGAATACGATATCAATCGATGAGCTAAAGGCAATTCTTGCACATGAATTTGGGCATTTTTCACAAAAGAGTATGCGTACCGGTAGTTATGTATATAATGTTAACCAAGTGATATACAATATACTTTACGATAACGAAGGCTACAGTCATTTTGCCCAACAGATCGCAAATGTGAGCAATTACTTCGCATTTTTTGTTGTTTTAGCTGGTAAAATAACCGGTGGAATACAGTTTATATTAAAAAAAATCTATGATGTTGTTAACCTGAACCATTTGGCACTTTCTAGGGAAATGGAATTTCATGCTGACACCGTTGCGGCAAGTATTGCCGGCTCCGATGCTTTGATTACCGCTCTTCACCGCTTACAGCTTGCTGACTATTCGCTGAACAATGTATTTAGCTATTACAACGATAAAATAAAGGATAAGGAAAAAACCAATAACATTTTTCCACAGCAAAAATTTGTGATGGATTTTTATGCCAGTCTTCAGCAGATCAGGACAGTCCATAATCTTCCAATAGTGTCAGAAGAACATTATAATAAATTCAATAAAAGTAAACTTGTGCTGAAAGATCAATGGTCTTCGCATCCAAGTACTGCAGATAGGGTAACACATCTTAAGCAACTGAATTTTCCGCTGAAAAGTTATGGTTCCGGTATAGCAATAGATTTGTTGGTCAATAAAGATGAAGTACTTGAAGAGATTACAAAAAAGCTTTTTGATGCAATAGATTATGGAGATACTCCTCTAATTTCAGATTTAAGTAAGTTTGAAGAAGGTTTTTTTGAAAACCAGCGACAAAATGCATTTCATCAGTTATATAATGGCTATTTTGATTTCAGAAATCCACCTCACGATCTCGGTGCTGATGCATTTGAAAAAACAACATTTACCATCGCGTTAGATGTTGAGGATTTTTTTAGCGATGAAAATTTAAGTTTGATATATCTCCATGACGGTATTAATGAAGATTTAAATCTGCTTAAGCAGATTGAGGATAAGACTTTTGACGTTAAAACCTTTGATTACGATGGAAAAAGATTCACTCAGGATGGTTGTCGGGATTTAATTAGTCGCTTAGAAAATGAATCCAGGGATTTGGAAGATCAAATGAAGAAATTAGATATACAGATCTTCGAATATTTCCTATCTCTTTCCGCTGAGCAAGGCCGAAAGGAAGAATTTGTAAATTTTTATAGCACCTATCAAGCCATCCACTCACTTTTAGAAGACCAGAATAATTGTCATCATAAAATTGCACAGGCGACTTCTTTCATGCATACGCGTACAGCTATTGAAACGATTGAACAACAGATGCATTTGGTCAAGAATGAAGAAATTAAATTTAAAGAAGAACTTTTAAAATTACTCGCAAACCCCTTGTACAGTGAGCAGATAAATGAAGAAGATAAAAAACTGATCGAAAAATTTACATCAACAGATTATAAGTATTTTGCAGGCGGTAGCTATTTTAATCTCCAGGTAGACGAACTTTTTGAATCGATCCAGTTATTTGTAAAGATTATTAATGTTACAAATTTTAAGTCTAAAAAGAAATTACTGGATTTTCAGGTAGAATTGGTAAACGTACATCGAAGTAAAAGCGTTAGGTTAATTGCTGATTAATCTTTTTTAAATAAAAAAGCAGGCTTTATGAAGCAATTTCATAAAGCCTGCTTTAGTTTTTGGTCACTGTAGCGATTTAGCTTTCCTGATCTTTGTTTTTATTCACAATCTGGCTGTCCCTTGTGTTTTTCTGCACCGCAATAGCACCAAAAAGAGAAAGCAAAAAGGCAAAAGCATAAAATCCTTTTTCACTGGGTAACAAAGTGGCATTCCACAAACCGATTACCAGTAGGGTAATGGTCAATAATGTTGAAAACCAACTGATGCCATAATAGATCTCAGTTACGGGGATTCCTTCCAATTTATCGCGAACAGCTTTTTGCAAAGAGATAACCGCGAAAAGGCCAAACATCAATACGGTAAAATAGTATCCTTTTTCATTAAGAAGCATATCAGAACGCCACAGGCCCACGATAAAGCCGATCATTCCGGTGCCCAGGGCAATCCAGGAGGCCGCCACAAATGCATTTGATGGTTTTTGATTCATATTTGAGATTTAATTTAATTCGATAGACAAAGCTAACGATGGGCAAAAGGTATAAAATTAAAAGCAATTGATATAAAATGTTTTTAAATCAGATGTATTTAGATATAAAAAAACCAAACAAAATTCCATCTTTTGCATTATAGCTGTATATTCTTATTTTAGTCATATGCGAACATTGCTTACTTCTGCTCAAATGCGCAGTGCTGATCAGTTTACCATAGCAAACAAACCCATTGCATCAATTGATTTGATGGAAAAAGCTGCAAGGGCTTTTGTGCAGTGCTTTTTGAGAGAGGAGTTCGATACCAGCAAAAGCGTAGCTATATTTTGTGGTAAGGGAAATAATGGGGGAGACGGACTGGCTATCGCACATTTACTTCTTGCTAACGGATATGAGAATTTAAAAGTTTACATTGTTGATTTCAGCGAAAAACAAAGCGGTGATTTTGCGATCAACCTGCAACGGATGGAGGAAACACGCTGTAAAAAAACAATTATCAGTCGGGCCGCAGATCTAAAAAACCTGAAGGCCGATATCATTATTGATGCCATTTTAGGTTCCGGCTTAAATAAACCGTTAAGCGGAGAATTTGAAGCGCTGGCGAGAACCATAAATAAGCTGAACAGAAAAGTATATGCGGTTGATGTACCTACGGGTTTTTTTGCTGAGGGTAAACTGCCAAAAGATTATAATGGAGTAAAGGCCTATAAAACCATTTGCTTTCAAAGACCCAAGATTAATTTTTTCTTTCCTGAATCGGCCATGGCGACGGAAAAGTATGAGGTAGCTGATATTGATCTGGATGAAGCTTTTATCCAAAAGCAGGATGCAGATTTCTATTTATTGGAAGTCTCTGATATAGAGAAGATCCTGCAGCCCCGGAAATTGTTCAGTCATAAAGGCACCTACGGCCACGCTTTGATTATAGCAGGTAATAGCCATACCATGGGTGCGGCATTGCTTTCTGCTATGGCCTGTTTACATACAGGGGCAGGATTAACCACTGCTTGCATTCCGCAAGGGGGATTAACCGCCTTAAATACTACTTTGCCAGAGGTAATGGCACTGCCAAGAGATGAATACACGAGGATAGAAGACCCAAAAAAATATCAGGCAATTGCGATTGGACCAGGCTTAGGTACCGGCGCTGATCATGAAAAACTATTGGAAAGTTTGCTTATTACGAATCTTCCGCTGATTATTGATGCAGATGCACTGAATATTTTAGGCAAAAGGCCCGATTTAATTGATAAACTTGTTGCGAATACTGTGATCACCCCGCATGTGAAAGAGTTTGATCGGCTATTTGGCGAACACGATAACTGGTGGGACAGGGTGCAAACGGCCCAATTACGATCTAAAAAACAAGGAATCGTTATCGTGCTTAAAAACCAGTATACTTTTATCTGTTTGCCAACAGGTAAGGTGCTCATCAATCCTACAGGTAATCCGGCAATGGCACAGGGTGGAATGGGGGATGTGCTTACCGGTATGATTACAGGTTTTAAAGCGCAGGGATATTCGGCAGCAGAGGCTGCTATTCTGGCCTGCTATATTCATGGTCGGGCAGGCGACAATTTAGCAGAGGAGCAGTTTGTCGTTGCCGCGTCGCAGCTCGCTACTAAAATATCAAGAGAGATTAAAACCCTCATCTCCAAATAGCTTCGATACAGTTTTTTTAAAAAGAAAGCTTTATTAGCCCGCTATACTTACAGTTCACACTTTAGATTTTACACGAATATTTTAATTAACAGATATCTTAAAAACGGAAAACAAATTTTTATGGCACAAAGAGAATACACTTTGAATGAGCTCATTCAGGAATCGGCAGAGAACCCAAATGAAAACGATTTTTTTGAATTAGAGAAACCAGCCATGTTGGAGGTAAACCTGAAAAATCAAAAAATCCTTGCAAAAGCCGGTTCTATGGTCGCTTACATCGGAAATATCGATTTTAAAAGAGAAGGGCTATTGAGTAAAGGATTGGGCGGTTTATTAAAAAAAGCGATCTCTGGCGAAGGTACTTCACTCATGCATGCAACGGGAACAGGCAAATTATATCTGGCAGATGAGGGCAAGAAAGTTAAAATCATCAAACTTCAAAACGAAGCTGTTTTTGTAAATGGTAATGATGTTTTAGCATTGGAAGAGAATATAAAAAATGAAATAAAAATGTTAAAAAGCATTGCAGGGATGATGAGCGGCGGTTTATTTCAGGTCAAATTATCAGGAAGCGGTTATATTGCCATTACTACACACGGCGAACCGATTTTATTGAGGGTAACCGGCAATCAGCCTGTGTATACTGACCCAAATGCTACAGTAGCCTGGTCAGAAAACTTAACGCCTAATATTAAAACCAATTTAACTTTTGGCTCTTTTATAGGCCGGGGAAGTGGCGAATCTTTTCAGTTAGAATTTTTTGGTGAAGGATGGGTATTGGTGCAGCCTTACGAAGAAGTGAAGTACGCAGCAAAGTCATAACATTGTTTGGTTAGTGGGCATGCTAACCAGTAGTCAGTAAAATGTGTAATTCGTCATGCTGAATTTATTTCAGCATCTTTATTGCAATTAAGACCCTGAAATAAATTCAGGGTGACGATCGTTAAACAAAAAACCCCAGCATTGATAAAATGCTGGGGTTTAATATTATAGCTAAATAATTTCTAATTAAACACCGCCCATAACGGTTAGCTTGTCCATTGTTGGATTAACACTTCCGCCCGTAGGCTCTAAGGTTACGGCAAAAGCCTGTGCTTCCTGGATAGCCTGCATTTTTACCAGTGCTTCATTATGCGTAGAATCTGTTTTTCCGAAGAGGCCTAAACTTACCGGTTTGCCATTTACCAGGGCCCATAGCTGATATTCGTGTTGGGCATCAGTTTTTGGCAGATCCATTGCTACATAATTAATCAATACACTTTTATCTTTTTTATTCCAGTACAGCTTCATTTTAGAAGTTGGACTAAAAGCCTGTCCTGCCATACGGATGGTTGCCCATTCTTTGCTATCGGCCATTGCAGCCATATTGCCCAAGCCCTGGTTTTCAAACTCTAGCTTGCTTACTATTCCTGCAAATTTCTGTTTATCGAGGTTTAAGCTGGCAATCTGGTCATGTGCGGCAGCTAATTTGTTGTATGTAATAAATAACGCCGCTGTACTCACTACCAATAGAGCGATACAAGCTACTAAGGCGTAACGCAAAACTTTCACTTTACCATCACTTCCATCCAAACGTATAATTTTTGCTTCGTCTGTATAGGTTGGTTCAGGTTGAATATTTACGTTTGCTTCAGGCCCATTCAATCCCAATTGTTCAAATAATCTGGTTTGTATATCTTCAGAAGGTTGTACGGCGTTTTGCATAGCATACTTTTCCATAGCTAGCTCAATAGCGGCTATTTCATCCCTTACCCCAGGGTATTGGGATGCCATTTCCTCCACCCGCAATGTTTCTTCGGGTGATAAATCACCCAAAACATACAGTTCAAGTACTCCAGATTCGATATATGCTTTTAAATTTTCCACGCTCAATTAAAACTCCTTCTCAATTCAATAATAGCCAATCTGATCCGGGTTTTCACCGTACCTAATGGCAGATCTAACTTTTCTGCGGCTTCCACATGAGTGAAACCCTTGTAATAAACTAAATCAAGAACTGCTTGTAAATCCGGTTTAAGGTTATTTACAAGTTGCTTAACACCAAGAACATCGGGATTAAAAGTAACCTTGTTTTGCTCATCAACGAAACTTACGTTATTTTCTATGTCTTGGTTTTTGAGTGAATTCTTAAAATCTTTAGAACGTAATTTATCGATAGATAAATTGCGCGCAATATTCATCATCCACGTAAATAAACGCCCTTTGGTATGATCATAGTGTGCGGCAGATTGCCAGATTTTTACAAAGGTTTCCTGTAGCACATCTTCAGCAAGCTCGGTATGGGTAATAATGCGTGAAATAACGCCATAAAGTGCTGACGAATACATACTGTATAATGTTTTTAGTACCGCTGGATCTTTCGATTGCAGTGCTAGCACAAGTTCTGGCTCAGTTAGGGTTAGTTTTTTAAATGCAGTCACTATGGTTACTAAGATACAATACACAACACCAAAAGCAAAAAAAAGTTTTATAAACACATTCCCGCAAGGAATACGATTATAAAACTTTTTGCATTTACCTGATTTAGTGAACTATACTATCCCTTCAATCGGGAAAAGGTGTTTTTCTGCATGGTAAGATGAACGAACCAGCGGACCACTTTCTACATATTTTAAGCCTTTCGCCAAGCCGGCTTCCTTATACATAGCAAAGGTATCAGGATGGATCCAGTCAACCACCGGATGGTGATTGCGGGTTGGTTGTAAATATTGGCCCAAGGTGAGGATGTGCACGCCATTGGCCACTAAATCGTCCATCGCTTCGAAAATATCTTCTTCAGTTTCGCCTAAACCAAGCATAATACCTGTTTTTGTTCTTAAACCAAATTCCGAAATTCTTTTGAGTGCTTCCAAGCTTCTATCATATTTTGCCTGTATACGCACTTGTCTGGTTAAACGCTTAACCGTTTCCATATTGTGTGAAACCACTTCCGGACGTTCTTCTAAAACACGGTATAAATTATCCCATTGTCCCTTAAAATCGGGTATCAAAGTTTCTAAAGTGGTCACCGGGCTTTCCCTGCGGATGGCTTGTAAGGTTTCAGCCCAGATGATTGAGCCCCCATCTTTTAAGTCATCACGATCTACGGAAGTAATTACACAGTGTTTAACTCCCATTAATTTTACCGAATCGGCAATGCGGTTGGGCTCGTCAACGTCAACAGCCAAAGGGCGGCCGGTAGCTACCGCACAAAAAGAACAGCTGCGGGTACAAATGTTACCTAAAATCATGAATGTTGCCGTACCTGCACCCCAGCATTCGCCCATATTCGGGCAATTGCCACTTTCGCAGATGGTATGGAGCTTATGTGTGTCTACTAAACTGCGAACTTGCGCATATTCTTTACCAACAGGTAATTTTACACGTAACCAATCTGGTTTACGCTTTACTTCAGTCACAGCAGGTACTACTGGTAAATCAATCATGGTACAAAGTTAATGAATAGGATTGAATTGTTGCAACGCCGAAATGTTTGAGGGTTGTAATAATAGTTGGGGTATATGGCCAATTGTAGTTCATCATAAATGGTATCCAGATATAAGTAAATTAGTTTAGCTGCCTAAAGTGCTAAAACCTGCCAGCTAAACCCTATTGAAGCGGCAGCTCCCGATTTTTCCATCGGGACTATAGCGGAAAGAGGGACTGCTGTTGCCGATGAGCAGTACAGTACCTTTTCCAAAAACAAAACCATTTTAGAATCCATCCAAAAAAATAAGGGATGATATGCCCCGGAGGTTAACTGAAAATCATATGCTCAACAATACAATTTTAAAGGTTTTAACTTTCTAACTAAATCTTACATTTGCAATATGAATACTGGCTTACAGCTTTACAATACGCTTTCGCGCAAAAAGGAACTTTTTCAACCCTTGAATGCACCCAATGTTGGGATGTATGTCTGCGGTCCTACTGTTTACAGCGATGTGCACCTGGGCAATTGTCGTACATTTATCTCTTTTGATTTAATTTTCAGGTACCTGAAGTATTCTGGTTATAAGGTGCGTTACGTACGTAATATTACCGATGCAGGCCATTTGGAGGGCGATAGGGATGAAGGTGATGATAAGTTTGCAAAACGTGCGAAACTGGAACAGCTTGAGCCGATGGAAATTGTACAGAAATATACTTTGGGTTTCCATGATGTATTACGCATGTTCAATACACAGCCACCAAGTATTGAACCCACTGCTACGGGACACATTATTGAGCAGATCGAAATGATTAAAATGATTATGGCCAACGGTTATGGTTATGAGGTGGATGGCAATGTATATTTTGATGTAGAAAAATATAGCAAGGAATATAATTATACCATTTTAACCAACCGCAACCTTGAAGATATGCTGAACAATACCCGCGAACTGGGAGGACAGGATGAGAAACGCGGAAGGTTAGACTTTGCCTTGTGGATCAAAGCAAAGCCTGAAACCTTAATGCAGTGGCAATCGCCATGGGGCATGGGTTTTCCGGGCTGGCATATTGAATGTTCGGCCATGAGTGCCAAATATTTAGGGGCTGAATTTGATATTCATGGTGGCGGAATGGATTTGGCAGCAACTCACCATACCAATGAAATTGCACAATCTGAAGCTTGCAGCCATAAACAACCTGCACGCTACTGGATGCACACCAATATGCTTACGGTAAATGGTACGCGCATGTCCAAATCGGCTGGTAACGGTTTTCTCCCTTTGGAGTTGTTTACGGGAGATCACCCTTTGCTAAAAAAAGGGTACAGCCCGATGACGGTAAAGTTTTTTATGTTGCAGGCGCATTACCGCAGCACTTTGGATTTCTCTAACGATGCATTGGATGCTTCAGAAAAAGGTTTCCGTCGTTTAATGTCGGCAATTGGTTTGTTGGATAAATTATCGGTTTCCGAACAAAACGATTTTGATATCGATGCATTGAAAGAAAAATGCATTTATGCGATGAATGATGATTTTAACAGTCCGATTTTGGTTGCTGAATTATTTGAGGCGGTCAGGATTATCAATACCGTTTATGATGGTAAGGGAAAAATCTCCGCAGAAGAACTGGAAAAGTTAAAGCAGCTTATCAATGATTTCGTATTTGATATTTTAGGCCTAAAAGATGAGGACGCCGGAAGCAACGACTTAAATGGCGTTTTAGATATGGTTATTAACCTCAGAACTGAAGCTAAAGCGAATAAAGATTACGCCACTTCTGACCGGATCCGTATTGGTTTACAGGAATTGGGCATTCAGCTTAAAGATGGCAAAGAGGGAACTACCTGGAGTAAAGCTTAGGCAGTTTGGGTATTGAACAGGAGAATTGGAGCTGATTTGTACAGCCAGGCGGTTTGGTTTTGAAGTAAAGCGTAGTGGGGATGAATTACAGCCTAAAACAGGCCTTTATGTGCAATTGTTAATTACTTTTAAGGCCTTGCATTAAAGAAAATTTTATATTCGCCAAACATATTATACTAACTGATAAATGAAAAACTTATTTTCAACTGCAATCGCTTCGCTTTTAGCTTTAGGTGCTTTTGCTCAAAAAAGCGACGGAACAACCAAATCTTTAATAAATGCTGAAAAGGATTTTGCTAAGTCAATTGCCAAAAATGGAGATAAAGAAGCTTTTATAGACTACTCAACCACCGGTACGTTGGTGTTTAGGCCAAATCCGGTTAATGCCAAAACTTTTTATGCAGCGAAGGCAAATGCAGAGAATGACGTAACATGGACACCAAATCTGGCAAAAGTATCGCGAAGTGGCGACTTGGGTTTTACCACCGGAGCATATGAAGTTGGTACTTCAGAAAAAAAATATGGCCAATACTTATCCATCTGGAAGTCGGAAAACGGCAGATGGAAATTAGCCATTGATTTAGGAACGGAAAGCAATAAACCTTTGGCGAAAGTTACGCCATCATTTATAGAACCCAAAGACCACGTTGCACCAAAGTTTTTGAATGAAAGAGAAATTAAGGCGGGGAGAGAAATTATCTTAACCACTGAAAAAACATTAAATACCTTATTAAAAACACATGGTATTGCTGCTTTTGGTGGCTTTTTAACCAATGATGCACGTTTGCTTTTTCCTGGGAACGAGGCCATTGATGGAAAGGGAAAAATTATTGCTTTTTATAACAGTATGATCAGCAAGATTAACCTGAAGACAACTGGAGTAGATAAAGCAATAGGCAGTGATCTGGCTTACACCTATGGTGTTGCCACTATCGATTACAAGGCCGATTTACGGGAAAGTTTTAACTACGTTTTCGTTTATGAAAAGGCAGCAGATGCGAGCTGGAATTTAATTGTTCAGGCTTTTGTGCCAGCAGAAAGATAAACAACAAAAATGTGAATTAAAGAGGGGCTATCGATAAAAAGAGGCCCTTTTTTTATTTAGGGATTTGCTATGGTTTGCTGAAACGTTCGCGCTTAGCCCTGATCCGACAACTATCGGATGAAGCGGCATCCTTGTAGCGCAGCGGAAAGATATAGCGGAAAGCAGGAAAAAACGTTAAAAACAGTACTGCATCTGCGCTAAGAAAGAAAAATATCGCCAATAAAATTATCTGTTTTACGTTTAAAAATTATGTATAAAAATTTATTTATCTTATCTGTTATACTTTTATTTTGTTTTAACGTTTCTGCTCAAAAGAAGAAATTCGATGTACAGGGCAAAGCCGGTGCACGCGGTATTATGCCGGAGAATACCGTTGAAGGAATGTTGAAAGCCATAGATTTAGGCGTTACCACCCTGGAAATGGATGCCGTAATTTCAAAAGATAAACAAGTGCTGCTTTCGCAAGAACCCTACTTTAATAACGAAATTTCTTTGCAGCCCAATGGTAAACCGATTACTTTAAAAGATCAAAAGAATTATAACATCTATAAAATGAATTATGAAGAGATCAAAAAGTTTGATGTAGGCAGCAAAGTTCACAGCCGTTTTCCCGGACAGATGAAGTTTAAAGCTTATAAGCCTTTACTCTCTGAAACTATAGATGCGGTTGAGGCTTATGTTAAAGAACATAAACTTGCCAAACCTGTTTACAGCATTGAAACAAAAACGATTAAAAATGGCGACAACGAATTTCACCCAGAACCTGCAGAATTTGTAGAACTGATTATGGACGTCATTCATTCAAAAAAAATTGCTAAAAGGGTGATTATAGAATCATTTGATATGCGTACACTACAGTATTTGCATGAGAAGTATCCAAAAATACAAACCTCTTTATTGATTGATGAAAAAGAGCCTTTTGAAGATTATATCGAAAAATTGGGTTTTAAACCAACTATCTATAGCCCTTATTCAGTGTTGGTTGGTAAGGGTTTGGTAGATCGTTGCCATGACATGGGCATTAAAATTATCCCCTGGACAGTAAATACAGTAAAGGAGGTAAAATACTTCAAAAGTTTAGGCGTTGATGGTATTATTACCGATTTTCCAAACATTATGGGGCAATTAGATAAATAGCTTCTGTCGGTAAAGTTAGGCTTAACGTTTCTACGTATTAAGAATAAGATGGAGTTTCGAATTTAATTAAAAAACGGATCAAAAAGTCTTGTCCGCTCTATAATTTTTGAAACACAGTTTACGCTCGCTTTAACGGGTACATCAATAGGAAGTGATTTCTATTGCGCTATTAGGCATTTTAAGGTGTTTGGAAACAAATGTCAGCATCTTAAATACCATTTGGCGGGTTGGTGTGATACCAAACAATAGATAAAAACAAAAAAAGCGCTGAAAATCAGCGCTTTTTTTATTCCTTTACTAATGCCTAGTGATGCGATTCAGGAGCTTCTGTGTGGTGTGCTTCCGTTTTTTCGTGTGAAGAAGTTTCTTCACCGTGGTGAAAAATCGGTCTTGTGAAAGCCACAAGCAGGATTAAAACAAGAATCCAAACAGTTAGTGGCAATGCCCAAATGCCTTTTGTTTGCTGAACCGGTGCGTGTGAATCGTGAGCTGACATATCGAATATTTTTGATTTAAAATTTATGCTTTGTAATTGTGTGGTAAAGATAGTAACAAAATTAAAATAACAAGGGTAATTTGGCGAATAGTATTTCATGATCAGCCTCTTCGTAAAAAGGATAAAGATGCCGCCTTTATTCCTGTAAGTCGTAAATCATCCGCTTCGTGCTATTCAATTTGCTTCTAATACGGGTTTGGTGTTCCTGTAAAATACTTTGCTCCGCCTGAACGGCATTAAGCAGTTCTGCTTTTTTAAAGTAATTTGCGGCTTCAGCAAAATTTTGTTGTTGCTCAGCATATAGGCCTAAACATTCGTAAATGTGCGATTCGCAAACACCTGGGACCAGTAAAGCTTTTTCTGCAACTTGTTTTACCAATTTGTGCATTTTGAGTGTAATCACAAGCTTTAGGTAGGGTTTGTACGCCTCCTGGAAATCAGGATCAAGTTCGATACAACGTTTGTAATAATAGCCCGCGGTTTTGTAATCTTTAAAATGAATCTGGAAAATGTTGCCCAACTGAAAATAAGCCCTGGCATAATCAGGGTCGAAAACAATGATTTCGTTAAAATATTGGAGCGCCTTAGGTAATTCACCCCAGTTCAATTCTTCAATAGCCTGTAGATATTTTTCTTCTACAGTGGTATAAATGTCCATAATGGATATAATTGCTTTTGATAAGCAGTATTTTGCTTAGCAAATGGATAATAAATGATTTTTAGATTTGGATTTTATTGTGTTAAACAGCAAAACCGAGCTAAGGATTGGGAAGGAAACTTAAGTCCATACCCAAACCCTTTAGGCCACAAGACGGGCTAAGGTTCATTTTTTGGATATGTAGTTGACGTAGCATTTTTGAGAATTTGTTGCAAAGATATTTATTTTCAGTGAATTGCAAATTATTTTTCATGAACTGCACGGAAAATCCCATTTCTTGTGTGAAGCCACGTCATAATAGCTGAAATTAAATGAACTGTAACAGGTATCTGAACCGGGATTACAACTTCGGGCTAACTTAGCTAATGCTATAGTAAATCTTTAATGATTTTTTCAATTGATAAGCCTTCTGCTTCGGCGCGGTAATTACGCACAATGCGGTGACGTAATATAGGTTCGGCAACCGCTTTTACATCCTCAATATCGGGTGAGTATTTTCCGGTTACTGCTGCGTGGCATTTGGCTCCCAGCACTAAAAACTGCGAAGCACGCGGACCTGCACCCCAGCTAATGTATTTATTTACTGCTTCAGTAGCAAATTCTGTATTCGGACGGGTTTTCGCTACAAGTTTAACTGCGTATTCCAATACATTATCAGTTACAGGAATCTCACGGATCAGTTTCTGGAAATATTGAATGTCATCTGCATGAATGATTTTCTGCAGTAGGGTGGTTTTATTACTGGTGGTGTTTTTTACGATATTCAATTCGTCTGCAAAAGCAGGATAGTTTAACTGAATATTGAACATGAAACGGTCTAATTGTGCTTCAGGGAGGGGATATGTTCCTTCCTGTTCAATCGGGTTTTGCGTAGCCAGCACAAAGAATGGCTTAGGCAGGGCATGCGTTTGTCCCGCTGCAGTTACCGATTTCTCTTGCATGGCCTCTAAAAGTGCTGCCTGTGTTTTTGGAGGGGTACGGTTAATTTCGTCAGCAAGGATAATATTGGAAAAAACAGGCCCTTTTATAAATTTAAAGTGCCTGTCTTCTCCTAAAATTTCTGCACCGATAATGTCGCTTGGCATCAAATCTGGTGTAAACTGGATCCTGTTGAAATCCAGATCGAGAACGGACGCTACGGTTTGTACAAGTAAAGTTTTAGCCAATCCGGGTACGCCAACTAACAGACAATGTCCGTTGCTAAAAATGGCGATCAAAACAGATTTTATGATGTCATCCTGTCCAACTACGACTTTGCTTATTTCAGCTTTAATGTTGTTGAAAGATTGATGAAGTGCATCAACAGCTTCTACTTCGTTATTATATTGCATTGGCGTTATTTTGCGGCTGTGGCAGTTTTAGTCCAGATTTTTAATTCATCACAGGTATTAAATTCGTCGTCGATTTTAATGTATGTACTTTCGCGACGTTTCTGAAACCATTCGCTTAAAGTACGATTAATTTTATCACTTTGCGCAGCATCTCTGATTTTTGGGAAATCTTGCGCTAAGTTGGCCTTGTGAGGTGGAATTTTAGATTTCAGATAAAGAATACGGTAGCCTTGTTTCCCGTCAGCGGCAGTAAATAAGTCGGGTTTAGAAATACCGCCTACCTTCATTGTGTCAATTACCAGAAACACCGAAGGGTCCAATTTATCAACCGGAATAAAGGTGCTTCTTGCCTGTACATCTTCAGCATTCATCATCATACCGCCATTGTATTTAGTTTCCTTATTATCCGAATAAAGGTTTGCTGCAGCTGCAAAACTTAATTTTTTGCCCATAAGGTTATTATAAATACTGTCTGCATGTAATTTTAAACGTGTTAAACTTTCAGGTGTAGTTTTAGGCATAATTAAAATATGTCTAACATGCACTTGCTCACCCCTACGCTCCAAAACCTGTAAAAAGTGGAAGCCATATTCAGTTTCGAACACTGGCGAAATTTCTCCGGCTTTTAGTTTAAATGCCCAGGCAGTAAATTCTTTAACCATCGTGTTTCTATCGATAAACCCATAATCACCACCATCAGAAGCTGAGCCCGGATCTTCAGAGTAGGTTTTGGCTAAAACACCCATATCCTCACCACTTTTAACCCTTAAACGGAGTGCTTCAATCTTATCGCGGAATTTTTGTTTCTCTGCCCTGGTTAACTTCGGATTTAAAATGATTTCACCAACTTCAACTTCTGTATTGAATTCTGGAACACTATCACCCAATGATTTGAAGTATTTTTCCACTTCCATTGGCGTAACGTTAATGTTCTCTGTGATTTTTTGTTGCATTTTATGCGCAATCAATTCATCCTTTATTGATGGTCTGATTTCATCTTTATACTGTAATACCGATTTGTTTAAGAACTGCTCTAAACGCTCCTGCCCACCGGCACGTTGCATGCTATAACGCATACGTTTGTTTACTTCTTCATCTACAGCACCGTCTTCAACCATTACCGAATCAATTTCAGCCTGTTGCTTCAGTAATTTTTGAGTAAGCGTTTGCTGCAATATTTTACATTTAATATCATTGTTTGGTTGGTTTCCCTGATAAAGATATTGGGTGTATTGCTGGTTTAAGTCAGATAGCAGGATAATATTGTTCCCTACAACAGCAGCAACCTTATCTACCGTGTGTTTTTGAGCAAAACTGTTTAAAAACAGGCATATTAAAGCGGTTGCTACTAAAAAAACTTTCTTCATTCTATTTATTATATTTTCAAATTTAATATTTATCGTCAAAAAAATCAGAGGGTTTATAACTTGGCAAGTTTCTTCAACTCATTTTCATTAATCTTGATCTGATATTTTTGTCTCAGGCCTTTTAGCCATTTTTCTTCCAGACTTTGTTGATAATCGGCTATTACTTCGCCCCTCACTTCGCCTAAAGGTTTATTATAATTTTTTTGGTTTTTAGTATAAAATTCATTTACGCCCTGCACATCTTCCTGTACCTTGTTCCAGATTTTTTGTTCCGAAACATTAAACATCAAAACACCTTCACGGTATTCATTCAGCAAGAAATCATGATCTTTATTGCTAACTCCAGCCTTTTTGTGTGTAGCCAGAGCATCCTCATAGGTTTTAATTTCTTCCTGGTAATCTGCGCTTTTGTCTAATCCCATCTCACGTGCATCTAAAACCTTCAGCTTAAAATTTATGTACAAGTTTAAATAGGCTTGTAAGGTATCATACGGCGCACTAACAATTCCGTTATGGCTTTTTCTGTATGCCCACATAAATTCTTTAGCACTTATGGATTTTCCGTTTACCACAGCAACGTTTTGCGCAAACGAAGTGCTATACATCAAGCAGAAAAAAAATAAGGAGTAAGCTTTCTTCACACAGAGCACTCTATAAATTTTAAGGGATAAAAGTAACAATTAGCGGCGCTATTATAAGATATTTAACTAATTTTAACAGAAATTATTATCCGACAAAAATACGAATGGAAAACCAGGTTACCAACAATGCGAATGCTTTACGTTTATTTTTTACTGAAGAGGTTTTTTTGGTAAAAGATGAAAGCGTAGAAATTCTGCCCTTACGTAATGCTGAGCCGGTTTCTGCTATTGAAAATGTTTCTGTTAAGCCCGCGGAACTGCCTGTTTTAAAGTCAGAAATAGCACAGATTCCGGAGATTAATCCTACAAATTCCCCTAAAGTTTATCCGCAAACTCCTGAAATTCCTCATCAGGTAGCAGAATCTGCACCTGAAAAAACCTTTAAATTTTTAGGCGGGAATAAAAAATCAGTCCTCATTTTAGTGAATGACAGTGAGCATGAGGTAAGTACTGAGCAGGGCAGGGAACTGTTGCGTAAAATTGTTAAAGCTGTAGATTTAGGTACATCAGATTTTGCACTCCTAAATTACTCAAATTATAAAGGAACGGATTTTGTAGAATTGCACCGGTTTTTCAAACCTGCCACTATGTTATCTTTCGGAGTGGAGTTTGCCGACCTGAGGTTGAACTTTACCTGGCAGAATGAAATCATTGTTCATGAAACCACCAGAATCATCTATGCGCCACATCTCCATCATCTTGATAGGGATTTAAATGCTAAAAAAACGCTTTGGGGGCACCTCCAGAAAATTAAATAGCTTATATAGCATCAAGTAATTAGTATCAAGTATCGAGTATGAAGATGTGACATCTTAACTTTATATAGAAACCTTAACCTTTCCATATTCCAATTTTTTACCATCCAACTTTTACCAATGAAAAAACTTGTATTTGCCACCAATAACCAACATAAAACCGAAGAAATACGTGCAGCGCTTGAAGGTAAATATGAAGTGTTAAATCTGGAAGACATTGGTTGTTTGGTTGATATTCCTGAGACTGCCGATACTTTTGAGGGTAATGCAACTTTGAAAAGCAGTTATGTTGTTGAACATTTTAATCTGGACTGTTTTGCTGATGATAGCGGTTTAGAAGTTGAAGCCTTAAATAATGAACCAGGTGTTTATTCCGCCCGATATTCCGGTAGCAGGGATAGCACAGAAAATATTCAGCTTGTATTAAAAAAAATGGAAGGTCATCAAAACAGAAAAGCCAGGTTCAAAACCGTAATTTCCTTAATGCAGGATGGTAGAAACCATATTTTTGAAGGGGTAATAAATGGGACAATCAGAACGGCTTTATCAGGTTCAAAGGGTTTTGGTTATGACCCGATTTTTCAGCCTGACGGTTATGAGATTACTTTTGCTGAAATGGATATGGTACAAAAGAATAAAATTAGTCACAGGGCTATTGCGCTAGAAAAGATGTTGGATTTTTTGAAGGGAATTTGAATTATCGTCATGCTGAATTTATTTCAGCATCTTACAGACCACGTAGACCCTGAAATAAATTCAGGGTGACGACTACAAGAATAAAACTACATTTTACCAACTGACTTTTTCACCTGAACCGAGTCTTTTTTCGGTAATATCGGTTTAATGCCAAAGTTGGTCGTATCTGCTGGTTTACTTTGAGGCAATTTTTGATCAACCTTTAGGCTGTCTTTCACCAGCTTAGTTTTGGAGTCAACAGCAGGTACCTTTGTTGATGGTTTGTTTGCAGAGGTTGCTAATGGTTTTGCACCTTTTACAGTTTTACCCAAGACTGTTTTAGCCTTCGCTTTGGTCTTAGGTTTCCCGGCTGAGCCAATCGCATCTTTTTTTGATTTCGGACGTTCGGTAGGTTTCCAGGAAAAGCCTTTTAAAACATGGTCTTTTGCAATGGTATTTTCGGGATTCAAGGCCCCTTCTATTCCTTTGATATAAACAATTTCCTCAATGGCATTTTCCTTATCCTTAAAGATGAACTTTATCCTGCTGCTCAGGGTTTGGTTCATTTCTTTATACACCTTTGTGCTGTCATCCTGGGTATAATAAATACTTTCGGCATTGCCATCCACATATAAGGTCTTAAATTTTCCGTTGGTAAAGAACCCCGTCATCAATCTGCCTTTGATCTGGTTAAACCTCAACGAATCTTTTGGCGTATTCACCAGAAATGCATTCCTAAAAGCCTGTAAATTATTTAACTTTTTATTCTTGAACTGAACAAATATAGTGTCGCCAACCTGTTGCGAACCTTCCGACCAGATGATCGGATTGTTGTAGCAACGTAAAGTAGAATCGGCACTGGTGTAAAACAGGCTGTCGGTTTTGGCCTGGATATTTGTTTTAAAGATCTTTACCCCGTGATAGGCCTTAATAATACGCGTTTGAACGGTGTCAGCTGGATTAAATTTGGCCGTATCGGTTTTTAATGTTCCGGCTTTTAAATTTCCGAGGGCTTTCGTTAAGCTATCTTTAGCGCCGGGTTTTATAACCTTTTTTTGTAAACTATCGATTTTGCTTATCGATGGATTCTTTATAGCCAGGTTAGTTTTGCCAGCAAGTTTTTTAAGACTATCACTTTTTAACTTAGGCAGGTTTTTACTAATTGAATCAGCTTTTTCTTTTGAAATATTGTTTTTTTGCAAACTGTCCAAATTAACTTTTGGCAGTCCTTTACTAATTGAGTCTGTTTTAGATTTTAGGCTATCAATATTTTTATCTTTCAGATTAAGTTGGTCTTCAGTTTCGGTGTCGCCTTTATTCTGCTTCTTTTTTTCGGTTTTGCTATTCTTGGTATTGCGCTTATTCCTATCTTCTTTTTGGCTTAATTCGGCTTCAGGTTTGTATTTTGGCTCTCCTTTTTCTTTCTTGCCACCATCTTCATCATCTTCCCCAACCTGGTTATCTGCTTTTATAGAAATTTTTGGAACTAGTTTTAAGGTTTTTTGCAATACCATTTGTGTCTCAAGTGTATCTGCACCCATCCATAGACTGTCAGGTCTTTTTTTATTCTTCACCATTACCGAGTCTTCAGTACCTATTCCAAGATAAGCGTTTCGGGTAACCAAGGTCCGTTGATCCAGTTTGTAGTAGTAACCTAAATCGCCAAACATTTTCATTTTATCTTTCGTATCAGAAAAAACAATGTTTTTAACTGCTTTACCAATTCCCTGCTTACCATAATAATATAAACTATCGCCTTTTAAAGATCGTGTACCCTGTGTGTAGAGATTTTTCTTTCCAAAAAAAGCATCTTCTGTTAAAGTATTGTATTGGCCATTTTCAGTATACAGGTTGTCATCTTTGCCCTTGATATTGGTCGGTCCGTAAAAATAGGTCCACTTATCCTGGGTGTTGTAACTCATCGTATCGGATTTGATGGTTGATTGTGGCGTAACCACTACTACATCATACTTAAAATACGCTACATTTCTCTGGCTAAAATAATAACCATTTTTACTGGTGAGCGTTACGTCTTTGTTTACAATTTTGCCACCGCTGGTATAAGTTCCTATTTTAGTGAGTGTATTGTAATCGAGGATATTAGTGGTTAAAACCGAAGTAGGGTCAACCATTCTTACATTTCCGGTTAAATGTGCCTGTTTTTTATTTCCATCATATTGTAGCTGATCGGAATAGATATCTGTAGTTTCCTGATGGATATGAACGTTTTTGTAAGCCTCGAAATAGTTTCTTTCACTATAAAAAATAGCGCTATCGCAAGTTAAGGTAGCATTGTCTTGCTGGAAAACCGGATTCCGTAAATAGCTGATCTTATTTTTAACATCCCCGGTTATTTTAGAAAACGAAACAATTTTAATTTTCGAAGCAGGTTGCTGGCCGAATAAAAATGCCGGACTAATTAAAAGGAATAAAAAGACAAATAGTTTTTGCACACTACAAAGTTAGTTTTTTGTTCCGAACGTTCGGAATACCAGTTAAAATTAAATATTTTTGGTGGATGTTACCCCTCAGTCAATTTCAGGATTTTATTGAACAGCAAAAATTATTTGTTCAGGGTAATCGCATTCTTTTGGCGGTAAGCGGGGGAAAGGACTCCGTTTTAATGTTGCATTTATTTAAGGCAATAGGCGTTGATATTGGTGTGGCACATTGTAACTTTAATTTGCGTGCCGATGAAGCGCAACGCGATGAAAGTTTTGTTGCATTATTGGCCAAAAATTTTGAGTTACCATTCTATGTAACGCATTTTGATACCAAAAAATATGCAGCCGAAAATAAAATTTCTACCCAGATGGCGGCGCGCGAATTACGCTACAATTGGTTTGAAGAAATCAGGCGTACAGCTGGATATGATTACACAGCACTGGCACAACATCAGAATGATGCAGTAGAAACCCTGCTCATTAACCTTACCCGTGGCACGGGCATAAGCGGACTGCATGGTATTTTACCTAAACGAGATTTGCTGATCAGGCCTTTACTTTTTTTAAACCGCCAGCAGATTGATGAAATAGTAAGGGTTAATAACATAGATTTTGTAGAAGATAGTTCAAACGCGAGTACAAAATACACCAGGAATAAAATCAGGCTAGAGGTGGTTCCGCATCTGCAGGCAATCAACCCTAATCTCGAAAAAACATTTGTTGAAAATATCGAGCGTTTCGCTGAGCTGGAGACTTTTTTAACGATTCAGGTACAGAAACTTGCTCATGAGATCCTGGATAAAAGGAACGATGGTATTTATATTTCCTTAGCTGAAATTTTCAGATTAAACCCACAAAAACTACTGCTCTATGAATTACTTAAGCCATTCAATTTTAGTGAAAATGTGGTGCATGAAATTATAGCTGGTTTAAAGGCATTAAGCGGTACGCATTTTTTTAGCACTACACACCAGGCCATTATCAACAGAAACGATCTGGTTATTGTTGAAAAGAGTGTATCGGTTACGGCTAATCAATTTATCCATCCCACAACAGAAAATATTGCATTTGGCAATGTAGAAATTTCATTGGTGTTTACCAGGGAAGTGAAATTTGAAGTGAATCTGAACAAAGCTTTTATAAATGCAGATAAATTGATTTTTCCCTTGGTATTGCGGAACTGGCAAAATGGAGATAAATTTATACCATTGGGTATGCGGAACCCTAAAAAGGTAAGTGATTACTTTATTGATGAGAAAGTGCCTTTACATTTGAAGAAGGTTACACCGATTTTGGTTAACGGGAATGGTGAAATTATCTGGATTGCCGGCATGCGGCCGGATAACCGATACAAATTAACTACAGCAACAAAAAAAGTTGCTATATTCGAACTCAAAATTAAATAAGTGGAAAGCAAATACGCCTATATCGAAAAACAATACATTGGCCGTGATTATGTCCGTATTTTCATCAGGTTGATTATGGCTGCGTTCTGTTTTGCTGCTTATGTTTATGAACGTGATCGCGACAATACACAAGATTTGTTCCTGGTTGTAGGCTTCGGCATCATAGGTGTTTCTATGCTTTTACTTTTCCTGATCCAGTACAAAATCGTGGTAGACAATGGAAGCATCATCTTAGATGGCCTGTGGACAACCAAACGCGTTAAGATTGACCTTAATAGTATTGTTGATGTACGTAAGGCTACCTATAGTCGTTATTTTTTCAATAACCCGGTTTACAACCTGCACACCAAAGGAACAATCCGTTTTTATTCATCTGGTAAAGATGCAGTGGTGCTAACCGATCGGGATGGTTTAGAGTATTTTATCGGTACACAACGTCCAAATGAACTTTTCCTTGTAATTAAAGAGGAAATGAGAAACCTGAAATAATTATTTGAGGAGAAATTTCCTCAATTTTCCCCACCTTACATTTTAGTGATTTCTATGTTGCCTGTTATTAAAGGTTACATGAGTTTTTTGATTTGGCATTTTAATTGAAAGTTTGCTGATATAAAGGAGGATGTTTCAGCCGCAGATTCGCAGATTAAATAAACTTATATTTATGGGAGATTCATATAGTGATATTGATTATCCTTTTCAGGAAGAATGCTATTTGTTAATTGGAATTGCTATGGAAGTACATCGCATTTTAGGGAAAGGGTTTTCAGAAATTGTTTACAAAGATGCACTGGAATTCGAACTTAGGTATAGAAATATTAAATTCGAAAGAGAAAAAGAATTTGCGGTAAATTACAAAGGAACTATACTTAAACATAAATTTTATGCCGATTTTGTTGTGGATGATCAAATTATTATAGAAGTGAAATCAAAATCTGAATTGGTAAATGAGCATTATGCACAGGTTCTAAATTACCTTGCTATATCAAAACTCAGAATAGGCCTGTTAATTAATTTTAACGAGAAATCTCTGCAGTATAAACGAATCATCAGAAGCCAATAGGCCTAAATTTATGAAACGGAATTGATCTGCGAATCTGCGGCAATTGATTTGAAAGCAATCTATTTTTATTGCAATAAACCGACATGCATTATAGATTAAAATCGGCTACATTTGCGGTAACAACAATACATTTACAATGAAGATAGGAATTGTTTGCTATCCCACTTTTGGTGGTAGTGGAGTAGTTGCAACAGAACTAGGTAAAGCGCTGGCTAACGAAGGGCACCAGGTTCACTTTATTACTTATAGTCAGCCTGCCAGGCTCGATTTCTTTTCTTCCAATCTTTTTTATCACGAGGTATCGGTAAGAGACTACCCGCTTTTCGATTACGCCCCGTACGAATCGGCACTGGCCAGTAAACTGGTAGATGTTGTTCGTTTTGAGCAACTGGATGTGTTACATGTTCATTATGCCATTCCACATGCTTCTGCTGCTTTTATGGCGAAGCAGATTCTGGCAAGTTATGGTCTTCATATCCCTGTGGTTACTACTTTGCATGGTACCGATATTACGTTAGTGGGTAAAGATCCAACCTACAAACCCGTGGTTACTTTTTCTATTAACCAAAGCGATGGTGTAACTACCGTTTCGGAAGATTTGAAAGAGGATACCTATAACCATTTTGAAATTACAAAAGAAATCAAGGTAATACCCAATTTTATAGATTTCTCACGCTTTAGTTTGCAGGCAAAAGGACACTTTAAAAAAGCAATTGCACCAAATAACGAGCGCATTTTAATCCACACCAGTAATTTCAGAAAAGTGAAACGTACGGCTGATGTAATCAGGATTTTTGAAAAAGTACAGTCCGTTATTCCATCGAAACTATTAATGGTAGGCGATGGGCCTGAACGCGCTTACGATGAACAACTTTGCCGCTCTCTGAATATTTGTGAAAATGTGAGGTTTTTGGGGAAACAAGATGCGGTAGAAGAAATCTTATCCGTTTCCGATCTTTTTTTAATGCCTTCAGAATCTGAAAGCTTTGGTTTGGCTGCATTAGAAGCAATGGCTTGTAAAGTGCCGGCAATTACCACGAATGCCGGTGGTTTGCCTGAACTTAATGTAGATGGCTTTTGTGGTTATATGAGCAATGTTGGTGATGTTGAGGCAATGGCTGCCCATGCCATTGAAATTTTAAAAGACGACGAAACGCTGAACCAATTTAAAGAAAATGCGTTTAAAAGGGCGCAGGATTTCGATTTAAAAAAGATTCTACCGGTTTATGTTAGCTATTATCAAGAAGTAATTGAGAACTCTTTGCAGCCTAAACATTAACTGACTAAATTTTCTTGTATTTTAATTTTTAATCACAGCAAAAGAGGTGTTTATGGATCATATCTGTATTGATCTATATATTTGTGTTTAAAAAACTTTATTGTTGCATAGGGTTCCCTTAGCTGATCATTCGTATCGGTAATATTAACAAATTAAACTTTCTCAAAATCAAATGATTATAAATCGTATCTTTGCAGCTCGAAACGGTTTGGTGTTTGGAAATTCCCAAATCATTTCGAGAAAATTAAAAAGAGGTTATCCCAAATGAAGAAAATAGTTGATTACAGAAAGCTTTTAAACGTAGATAAAAATGCTGAATTAAAGGAGCTTAAATCTGTGTACCGTACATTGATGAAAGATTGTCACCCTGATAAATTTCAGCAGGAAGAAGAGAAGTTGGATGCAGAAGCGAGAAGTAAACAGATTATCGAAGCTTATCATTTCCTGGTGAGTATTGCGCCGGAAACACGTGAACAAAATATTGAAACTTACACACAGACAACTACTTTGTCGAATATTCAGGATTTTGAATACAAACAACAGGTTTTAAATATCCAGTTTTTTGATGGAAGTGTTTATGAATATTTTGACGTACCAAAAGCAGTCTATGTGAAACTGGTGAATGCTGATTCTCCGGGTCGCTTCGCCCGCAGACATATTTTTAATGAATTTCCCTATCGTAATGTGTCGAGGGTTGCAGAACCGGCATAATACATGATAATATTTATCTCAAAGGCTCCGATGAAAACCGGGGCCTTTTTTTTGGTGCGCCGGGCATGGCAATCGACTATAGGGTTAGAGTCCCGAACACGCTTAGCAGTAGGAAGTGTTAGCTAAAGACAAGGGTGTCGTGGGTGACTGCGAATCTGAAGGAAGTCGGCGGCAAATATGGGGGCTTACGAACAGAAACTGTATATGAGGCGGATCTAGTCTGGGTGATGTTGCCAAACAAACAGAAGCCCAATACTGCACGGAGACTATTACGTAAATACAGAGGCCACATCCATAGGAAGTAGATTGTCTTACCCCGGGAGATCTGAATGAGTTCTGTCAAGAGTAAGCGCGATTACAGGAGAGGAAACATTTGGCGGGGACGTTCAATGGCTCACTCAGAAGTCAGCAGCGGTCGTAGTACTGCATTTTAAGGTGCAGGAAGGACCAAATGTTGAAATGGCAAAGGAAACAGGAAGTTTATGGCAGAGCGTTTACAGTGGAATTACATTAGAGAACTGCTTATATGAGGGTAGGACGGAATCCAAGAGTAAAATATAAGAGGAGCTGAGCCGAGCCGTGCAACCAATGTGCACAATGCCTGGCAATAGGTGAATATCATCGGTTGTCAAGAGATACTGTTTCAACAAACCGCTGTATACCGAACGGTACGTACAGTGGTGTGAGAGGACAGATAGGGAACTAATCCCTATCTTCCTACTCGATTCGTTTATGGCAATTGTTCAGTATTTATTATGCTTTAAAGACCCTGAAACAAGTTTAGGGTGACGATTGCTTGTGGAATTTCGTCATAATGAACTTGTTTCAGTATCTATTATTCTATAAAGATACTGAATTAAATTCACTTATTGGTTATTCAAAATCGAGGTATTCAGACCCTTGTAATTCTTTAGGCAGCGTCTGATTGCTGAACTCTAAATAAATCCTCTTCTATCCGTAGAGTTAAGCGCAGCAGCTCTACGGATCTATGAATAGCGCTGAGTTTATAACTCAGCAATCCTAACGGTTCACAGACTCATATCCTTTCGGTAATCCGTAGAGCCTTTAGAAGGCTATGCTTAGATGTGAAATTTAAACATTTAGCAACTAAAAATTAAAATACTCTGACCAGTGCAGTTCTTTAGGTAAATGCTGATTGCTAAACTCCAGATGAATTACCCTTCTTTTTTTATGATTGCTTGTTCTACTTGAACTATGAAGCAGCAACGGTTTCATAATCATGAGGCTGCCCCTGTTTACGTTGCAGCTTACTTCGTTTTCAATGCTCCAGTCGATCGTTTCGGGACGGTAAATACCTTTACTGTGAGAATTGGTGATTACTTTGAGCGCACCATTCCGCTCATTGGTATCATCAAGATGGATGCGAATGGT
This sequence comes from Pedobacter sp. BG31, assembly GCF_042464845.1. NCBI lineage: Bacteria > Pseudomonadati > Bacteroidota > Sphingobacteriia > Sphingobacteriales > Sphingobacteriaceae > Pedobacter > Pedobacter sp. BG31. The sequence continues at coordinate 106,250 of NZ_JBHNZK010000005.1, read as the reverse complement.
AAAATTCCCTTCAAGGATATGAAGAGGTGGCTGAACGGCGAACTGATCATGTTTGCTGGTATAAGGTCCATATCCAGGAATTTTCGCGTTATGGTCGACCGAAATGGTTAAGTCCTGATGATAGGGGACAAACCAATTCGATGTTTCGGGTTTGTCAAAGTAAATTGATTTAACCAGAAAGTAATCTTTGCCGAAAAGCTCTTGTACGATGGCTTTTACTTTCTGATTGAATATAAGAGCAATGGTGTCAGGAACTTCTTTTAAAAATCGACGTATCGCAAAGAGATCTTCAGATTTTCTAAAGGTTTCTTTTGTAGAATCTGCTATTTTAATAGCCGAAAGGATCGCTTCAACTTCCTGTTCTGTAAATACATGATCAATCACGGAAAATCCTAATTCCTGGATTTCCATTTTATTAGTAACTAAATCCACTGATTAATTATTTAAAACAATTTTTGCCCATGCATTTGTATATATTCCTGAATTAGCTTTAATGAGAATTTTAATTGCGGATCTTCCAATCGAAATCTTCCATGAACAAAGTTGATGTTAATCAAAAAGCAGGCATACCGGAGCGCCAACATCAATTCTTTTGCCACTATCGGTTAATTTGCCGGTGTTTTTATTTCTGTTAAAAATAACGATGTTATTGGTGTACTGGTGTCCAATCAAAAGAAATTTTCCAGTCGGGTCAATGGTGAAGTTCCTCGGTCCTTTACCTAACGTACTTAGGGTTTCAATGAATTTTAATTTACCATTTGGCAGTATTGAGAAGGCAGAAATGCTGTTGGCATCTCCCCGGTTAGTTTCATAGAGGAATTTTCCATCTGCAGAAACGTGGATATCTGCACCGTCAATTTTTCCTGTGAAATCTTTTGGGGTAGTACCAATTTCCTGGATTTTGGTTAGTGTTCCGTTCGCGTAAGCAAAAGCAGTTATGCTACCATTAAATTCGTGCGCCAGATAGGCAAATTTCCCATTTGGACTAAAAGTAATGTGTCGTGGTCCGCTACCGGCATTCGTTTTAAGGACCGATTTTATGGTCAATATTTCTTCTTTTGCAGTTGGGTTATAGTTGTAAATATAAGTTTGATCTTCACCCAGGTCATTAACAATTAAATATCGATGATCCGGTGTAAATTTAACCATGTGTACATGAGCGCTTTCCTGTCTGCCCTTAGGGTCAATGCTTTTTCCGGTATGTTTAATGATCTGTAAAGCTTCTGTTAAAGAACCATCTGCTTTTCGTGAAAATACGGCTAAACTTCCGCCGCTATAATTAGCCACAATGACGTTTTTGTTATCTACGGTAAGGTAACATGGATCTGCACCATGACTATCAACCTTGTTTAGTAACGTTAGTTTTCCGCTTGCTGCATCATACTTGAACGCGCTAACCGTACTGGTAGCTCCGGTTTCGTTAACCGCATAAATAAATTGATGATCTGGTGAAGGGGCCAGATAGCTTGGGTTTGCCGTATTTTTTGTAATGCTTTTTATGGATGTGGCAGCTGTTCCAGCATTGAAATCATAAATATAAATCCCTTCACTTTTTCCAGGTGCGGTATAAGTGCCAACAATCAGGTTGTAATTGCTTTTTTGGGCAAATGTTAAGGTAGATAGTATCGTGAGTGTAAGCAATGAACTGAATTTTTTCATGAAACAATGATGTTGATTTTAACAAATATAAAGAAAGTATGTTAGGCAGGTACTGAAAATACGTAAGATGTTTCGTGATTGATCGTCGTTATCGTCCTCGTTTAACGCGGATGAGTAGAGAGGTGCATTTTTAATGCATGTTCATTGCTGGACGATATAATCGTCTTTCTCCTGCATCCTCGTTAAAAACGGAGACGATGGGGGATTTAAATACAGTAAACTAAAAAAGCAGCCAATTGGCTGCTTTTATGCTATTTAATTAGATGTTTAATCTGGATCAATTCATGCTCTTCAAGATAGCGCCATCTGCCACGTGGCAGGTCTTTCTTGGTTAAATTGCCATAAACCACACGGTCTAATTTTTCTACGTTATAACCTAAGTGTTCAAAAATACGGCGAACAATCCTGTTTTTACCACTGTGGATCTGAATGCCGATTTCTTTTTTGGTGCCACCTGCCACGTAAGAAATGTTGTCCGGTTTAATCAAACCGTCTTCAAGCTCTAAACCAAAAGCAATTTTGTTCAAATCTCCTTGTGATAAAGCTTTATCCAGCTCAACATTATAAATTTTGGTGATACCGTTCTTAGGATGCGATAATTTATCGGCTAAATCGCCATCATTGGTCATTAACAACAAACCAGTGGTATTGCGGTCTAAACGGCCAACCGGATAAATGCGTTCGCGGCTTGCTTTATCAACCAACTGCATTACGGTACGGCGTTCCTGTGGATCATCCGTAGTGGTAATGTAATCTTTTGGTTTATTCAGTAGAACGTAAACTTTTTTCTCGCGTTTTAGTAATTCCCCGTTATAACGAACCAAATCTTTTGCCGGATCTACTTTGTGTCCCAGTTCGGTAATGGCTTCGCCGTTTACGGTAATAATACCGGCAGTAATCAGTTCATCTGCTTTACGACGTGAGCAGATGCCTGCATTTGAAATATATCTGTTTAGGCGAATCAAGCCTTTGTCTTCATTCGTTTTACGGCCCTGGGTAATAACAGTGCGCTCCGGGCGGTTAAATTCTGTATCTCTTGGCTTTGCTTCCTCACGTTTTCTAAACGGACGTGTATCGCCTTCCCTTGGCTCTCTGGGTTTTACATCTCTTGAACTTCCTGCACTTGGTTTGAAGTCAGATTTGCCCCTTGACTTGTAATCTTTGTAGCCGCCTTCTCTCGGTTTAAAATCGCGCGAATCTCCATCCTTAGCTCTGAAATCGCGTTCTCCTGTTCTTGGTTTATAATCTCTTGCACCACCATCTCTTGTTTTAAAATCTCTGTCTCCTGTTCTTGGTTTGTAGTCTCTCGACCCGCCATCTCTCGATTTGAAGTCACGGTCGCCAGTTCTGGGCTTGTAATCTCTTGATTTAGCACCACGATCTTCTGAGTTTGAATCTTTAGATTTAAATTCACGATCTCCAAATTTGAAACTCTGCGGTTCTGCATCTTTTGATTTAAAGTCACGTCCGCCTGATCTTGGTTTGAAATCTTTTTTGTCTCCGAAAGATTTTGATTTGAAACCTTTACCGTCGGTGCTTCTGGGTTTGAAGCCATCTTTTGAATCGGATGATTTTTTGAATTTGCTGTCTTTGTCGTCTGACCTTCTTCTGTCAGATCCTGCCGAACTGCTTCTGCCTTCTGTTTTCCGACTGCCTGATTTGGACTTGTCATCCCGACTGTTCCTGTTGTTTTTATTTATCATGATACGCTTTTAACGCATTAAAAATGCGGGCTGCAAATTTATGAAAAAATGGTGAACATAACAATTATCCGGGCGGAAAAAGCAGATAAAAAAAATAGCCTCTAAAATAGGTAAAATCGCTTAGAAATCCAAATTTAAAATCCGCGTTTAAAGGGGTTTAAAGGCTGATTTTTGCACTTAATTTCGTAACTATTTGATAGTGTGCTTATTATTTTTTAGCTTTGCCGACGTTTTTATTAAGTTTCACCAAAAAAAGGAGGAGAATGTTAAAGAAACACATCGTACCATTTTCAGTAGTGGCAACACTATTTATCTTGGCAAAAGTGTTCACTTACCAAATGCCCTTAACAAAAAAAAGTCTTTTTAAGGAAGAAAAATTAAGCTCTACAATAACAAAAACTGATAGCACAAAAGTTGAAGACGTTGTGAAACCTCTTTCTCTGATGGCTCAGTTAAATTTCGCGGATGAAACCCTGCCTTTGGGCGATAAAAGGGTGGAAAGAAAAATGAAAAAGATTTTGGCCGCACACAGTTACAAGAACACACATACTAATCTTTTGCACCAGAAAGCAGCAAAATGGTTTCCGGTTATCGAGCCAATACTTGCCGCTTATGGTATCCCGAATGATTTTAAGTATTTGGCCCTTGTCGAATCCGGAATGACTGAAGGAACTTCACCAAAAGGTGCAGCAGGGATCTGGCAGTTTATGCCGGGTACCGCCCGTAATTATGGATTAAAGGTAAACGGGGATGTTGATGAGCGCTATAATTTGCGCAAATCTACTATTGCAGCCTGCAAATACATTAAAGAAATGTATAAAGGTTTAGAAAGCTGGACATTGGTGGCTGCGGCTTACAATGTTGGCGACGGGCGTTTGCGTAAGCAGATCAATAATCAAAATCAGGATAATTACTACAAAATGAGGCTAAACCGCGAAACCGGGGGCTATGTTTATAAAGTAATTTCTATGAAACAGATTATGGAACACCCAAAACGTTACGGTTACAAGAAACCGAGGGTATTATTGGCCTATAACGGCGAATAATATAATTAAGATAAAGACAAGCATTTGGTAAGGCGTCCCGGTTTCAAAATCGGGACGCTTTTTTTTAAAGGATTGTTTCACAGATTTGTTTTGCTTACTACCTTTATTAGGAACTACAGCTACCATAGAAACTATCTGCATCACGTTCGCTAAAAGGCAAATAAATCAAATGAACTTTATTGCCACGGAAACGGATTAGCAAGGAATGGTTTTACCAGAGAAATCTAAGGTAATTTAAGCGCATTTGTGTATAAATATATTGGTCATTTATTATTTTCCATTATTACAAAAACAAGCTTCTCTAATCGGCGTTTTTCCTAAACCCTAAACCCTAAACCCTAAACCCTAAACCCTAAACCCTAAACCCTAAACCCTAAACCCTAAACCCTATCATTGAATTTACGTCAACCGCTTTTCGCTTTACGCTCAAAACCTTTTCTTTGCATATGTTCAAACTGCGGATCAATAAAATCATCAATCAACCCGGCGATAATATTACTTTTCAATTTGAAGAGCTGGATGAATATCCTGCATATTTACCGGGACAATTTTTATCATTGGTTTTTCATGGAAAACAACGTGAGTTAAGAAGATCATATTCTTTTAACAGTTCGCCGGATGTTGATGAGCCTTTGGCTATCACGGTGAAGAGGGTAGAAAATGGGGAAATCTCCAGGTTTTTACATCATAAAACTGCTGTAAGTGATATTCTTTTGGCACAAGAGCCGCAAGGCCTGTTCAGTTATATTGCAGATGAAAATCTGGAACGCGATCTTTTTCTTTTTGCTGCAGGTGTTGGAATTACCCCATTATTTTCCATTTTGAAAACGGCATTAGTGCGGGAGCAAAAATCGTTGGTTACACTGATTTACAGTAATCGATCGAAAGAGGAAACTTTGTTTTATGATGAATTGATCGAATGGCAACAGAAATATCCCGAAAGATTAAAGATTATCTGGATTTTCAGTAATAGCAAAAACTTAATGACGGCCAGGCTAAATAAATTTTATATCGAAAAACTAATTAAAGAGCATTTACATTTCGATCGGGACCAAGTGCTGTTTTACACTTGCGGACCCGTAATTTATATGGATTTATGCCGTATCACTTTATTAGGTTTGGGATTCGATATTAAACAGATTAAAAGAGAAACTTTTGTTTTGCCGGAGGATGAAGTTGATGAAGATGACAGCTCTGAAAAAATAGTCGATAAAAATACCTATTCCGTTGTTTTAAACTTTGAAGGCGAAACCTATCATCTCGACGTGCCTTGGCCAAAGAGAATTCTGGATGTTGCGCTTGAAAATAAGATCAAATTACCCTACAGCTGCCGTGGGGGTGTATGTAGCACCTGTGTAGCCAATTGTACCAAGGGCGGGGTAAGGATGGATTATAATGAAGTACTGACCGATGATGAATTGGAAAGGGGAAGGGTGTTGGTTTGTACTGGGCACCCTACAGAGAATGGGACGACGATAGTTTGGTAGGTTGTCGGGCTATAATTTACTTGTCTTTTTTGCTTTTAGCATCATTTAGATTAAATCATCGTTTGTAATCCTGTAAAATGCAATCGTCATGCTGAATTTATTTCAGCATCTTTTATTGATATAGACCCTGAAATAAATTTACTCCGTACCTTTCCGCTTCGCTACAGGTCAGGGTTACGATACGATAAACATAAAACATATTTGTTATTAATCATGTTTTAGCATGTAATTTCTGTAGGAATTAATGCTGATATTATGACAATTAATCCTTAATACAGCTTGGTTATAACTTTCTTTTTGATAAAATTTTTAGCATTTTTGCAGATTGAAATCTGGTCGGTTTTAAGCCCGGGTTTTGACCCCAACTTTAAATAAAATATGAGCAATAAATCTGTCGACCTCGGTGAGCAAAAGGATGTAGAAGTATACGGTGCGAGGGTACATAATTTAAAGAATATAGACGTTAGCTTTCCGCGAAATGAACTTGTGGTGATTACAGGCTTAAGTGGCAGCGGTAAATCTTCCCTTGCTTTTGATACCATTTACGCTGAGGGCCAGCGCCGGTACATGGAAACATTCAGTGCCTACAGCCGTCAGTTCATGGGCGGTATGGAGCGTCCGGATGTAGACAAAGTTTCGGGTTTAAGTCCGGTTATTGCCATTGAGCAGAAAACCACCAGTAAGAACCCCCGCTCTACCGTAGGTACCATTACCGAAATTTACGATTTTATGCGTTTGCTTTATGCGCGTGTGGCTGATGCCTATTCGTACAATACGGGTGAGAAAATGGAGCGGATGAGTGAAGACCAGATCCTACAGAATATCTTTAATAAATTTGATGGTTTAGCGGTAAATATACTGGCACCTGTGGTTAAAGGTAGGAAAGGTCACTACCGTGAACTTTTTGAGCAGATCCGTAAACAGGGTTATGTTAAAGTGCGTGTAGATGGAGAGATTAAGGATATTACCGCTAAAATGCAGGTAGACCGTTATAAAATCCACGATATTGAAGTGGTGATTGACCGTTTAATCGTTGATGTAAAAGATAAAAAACGTCTGCTCGATTCCTTGCAAACCGCAATGAAAATGGGTAAAGGAGTGATCAAAATAAGCGATAAGGATAATAATGTAGCGCATTTTAGTAAATTTTTGATGTGTCCAACCACAGGTATTTCTTACGATGAACCTCAACCAAATAGTTTTTCGTTCAATTCGCCTTATGGCGCCTGTGAGCGCTGCGATGGTTTAGGGTATATTTTCGTGGTGGATAAAGAATCGGTTATCCCTAATCCTAAATTGAGCATTTTAAATGGGGGTTTAGCACCCTTGGGTGAATACCGCGATATCTGGATGTTTCAGGTATTAAAAGCGTTGGCTAAAAAATACAGTTTCTCGCTTTCTACGCCAATTGAAAAATTAAGCGACGAAGTCATCAATATTATTTTAAACGGTTCACCCGATCTGATCAAAGTTGAGGTAGAATACAATAAGTGGAACGTTCAGAATTATAACATCACGTTTGATGGGATAATTAAAATGCTTGAGGAGCAGAACGAAAAAAGAAGCGAATCTGCGGCTGACGATATGGATGAGTTCAGGAAACTGAAAACTTGTCCGGAGTGTCATGGAGCTCGTTTAAAAAAGGAAAGCCTGCATTTTAAAGTGGATGGCAAAAATATTTTCGAGCTCTCTTCAATGGATATCAACAACCTCCACCAATGGTTCGAAAAAGTTGATGAGCGCTTGTCTGACCGCCAGAATATTATTGCCAAAGAAATTTTAAAGGAAATTAAAGCCAGAATTGGTTTTTTAACTGATGTAGGGCTAACCTACTTAACTTTAGATCGTACAGCGCGCACACTGTCCGGTGGTGAGGCACAACGTATCCGCTTGGCTACCCAGATTGGTTCGCAGTTAATGAATGTGATGTACATTCTCGACGAACCAAGTATCGGTTTGCACCAGCGTGATAACGAACGTTTGATCAATGCATTGAAGAACCTCCGGGATTTAGGAAATACTGTTTTGGTTGTAGAACACGATAAGGATATGATCCTGGAAGCTGATTGGGTAATTGACGTTGGTCCTGGGGCAGGTATTCACGGTGGTACCGTGGTTGCAGAGGGAACCGCCGCACAGATCCTTAAATCCAACACTTTAACCGCTGATTACCTGAACGGTAAAAGGAGCATTGAAGTACCAAAAGTCCGAAGAAAAGGCAACGGGCATAAATTATCGCTCATTAAAGCTATTGGACATAATTTAAAGGAGGTTTCTGTCGATTTTCCTTTGGGTAAATTTATTGCTGTAACCGGTGTTTCGGGCAGTGGAAAATCGAGTTTAATTACCGAGACATTATATCCGATTTTAAATCATCATTTCTTCAGGGCCAAAAAAACACCTTTGCCTTACGAAAAGATCAATGGCTTAAAAGAAATTGATAAAGTAATCGAAATTGATCAGGCACCGATTGGCAGAACGCCGCGTTCAAATCCTTCTACCTATACCGGGGTTTTCTCTGATATCAGGAATTTGTTTGTGCAGTTGCCTGAAGCAAAAATCCGTGGCTACAAACCCGGCCGTTTTTCTTTCAATGTTAAAGGTGGCCGTTGCGAAACCTGTCAGGGAGCCGGCTTGAAGGTGATCGAAATGAATTTTTTACCCGATGTGCAAGTGCCTTGCGAAGAATGTGGCGGAAGGAGATACAACAGGGAAACTTTGGAGGTGCGTTTCAGAGGAAAATCGATCAGTGATGTATTGGATATGAGTATCGAAGATGCCTGTACGTTCTTCGAAAATATTCCGATCATCTATAGAAAAATCAAAACTTTAAAAGATGTAGGCTTAGGTTATATTACTTTAGGTCAATCGTCGGTTACTTTATCCGGAGGGGAGGCGCAACGTGTAAAACTGGCAACAGAACTTTCTAAAAAGGATACCGGAAAAACGTTCTACATTTTAGATGAACCTACAACCGGACTACACTTTGAAGACATTAATGTGCTTCTGGGCGTTTTGCAGGAGCTGGTTGATAAGGGAAATACGGTTTTGGTGATCGAACATAATTTAGATGTAGTTAAAGTTGCCGACTGGGTAATTGATTTGGGTGAAGAAGGTGGTGTTGGCGGCGGAAGGATTTTGTTTGAAGGTACACCGGAGGGTTTAATCCAGAATCCAATCAGTTTGACAGGTAAATTTTTGAAAAAGGAAATGGAGTATAATCCCCAGTCCCAAGTCGGAAGTCCGGAGTCTAAAGCCAAAGCACCAAGAAAAAGTAAGGCCGGAAAGAAATAGAATTCTTGTACAGGTATCAAGAATCAGCAAATCCATCTTGATACCTGATACTTATTACTTGATACTATAATAAAACATGATCTTCACTGATACCCATACCCATTTATATTACGAGCAGGATGCCGGGAAACAAGCCCTTTTAATGGAGCGTTGTTTTGAAAACAATGTGAACCGTTTGTTTTTGCCGAATGTTGATGCGAAATCGATTGCGATGATTGATGACCTGGTAGCAAAATATCCCGATAACTGCTTTGCGATGGCCGGCCTGCATCCCTGTGATGTAAAAGAAGATTATCTGGCGTTGTTGGATGAAATATATAACAGTATTGCAGGGCGAAAAATTTATGCCATAGGCGAAATCGGGATTGATTTATATTGGGACAAATCTACTTTGGCCATTCAGCAGGATGCATTCCGTAAACAGATAGGCTGGGCAAAAAGCTTAGGATTGCCGATCGTGATTCATTGCAGAGAAGCTTTTGAAGAGGTTTTTGAAGTGTTGGAAAGTGAAAGAGATGAAAAGTTGCATGGCATATTTCATTGTTTCACCGGAAATTTGGCGCAGGCAAAACAGGCTATTGATTTAAACTTTTATTTAGGCATTGGTGGTGTGGTTACCTATAAAAAAGCAGGTTTGGATGCCGTGATTGCTGATATTCCTTTGGCTCATCTCGTTTTAGAGACTGATTCTCCTTATCTGGCACCAGTTCCTTTCCGTGGTAAACCCAATGAAAGCAGTTACCTGATTTATATCGCGCAAAAGCTAGCCGATATCTATGGCGTTTCCATTGAAGAGATTGCAGCGGTAACAACTCAAAATTCGAAAGAGATTTTTAGAGTTTAATTAATTCGTCGTTATAAGAAGGCTTTTTCAGCAGGCGAAGCAATCTATTTAGTGGGCTTAGTCCTCATCTATCCACAGCGGTCGAAACGCCGGGGATACAAAATGGAACAGAAGCTCTGACTCGTTGTGATTATTGCGTTTTCGATCAATTTCATTACCAGGCCGTAGAGATTCTGCGCTTAACCCGACGGACAGGATTGTGAACAGATTGCGGCGGTAGTAACTCAAGATTCGAAAGAGATTTTTGGAGTTTAGGTTTGGTTGAGAGTCCCTAATCAGGGTTAAACTGGCCATCATTTCGATTAAAAGCGCAGCGTAATGAAGAGATCTGTTCTCAGGATGATATCGTTAACTCGAATAAAGAATTATTAATTATGTAATTTTTTATATTAAAATTATCAAATTGATAATTTAGTAGGTTTATTATTGTTATTTTTTGCTAATTTAAAAATATAGCCGGATCATTTCTAAATTTTTAGTTTCTTTGTGATGAGCAACCTTCACTAAACCAAATGACCAAAATACTTATTATCTATACCGGTGGCACCATTGGTATGGTTAACGACCCTACAAACGGAATGTTGGTTCCGTTTGATTTCGAGCAGATCAAAGAAAACGTTCCAGAACTGAGCCGTTTGGATTATCATTTAGATGTACATTCCTTTAACCCGGTTTTGGATTCATCAAATATGGATCCTGAAATATGGAAAACGCTTGCAGAACTGGTTTATAACAAATATGATCAGTATGATGGCTTTGTGATCCTGCACGGATCAGATACCATGGCCTTTACTGCTTCTGCACTAAGTTTTATGCTCGAGAATCTGGATAAACCTGTTGTTTTGACCGGGTCTCAGCTGCCAATTGGCGAAATCAGGACCGATGCGAAAGAGAACCTGATTACTGCTTTAGAGATTGCCGCAACTAAAGAAGATGGCAAAGCACTGTTTCCTGAAGTTTGTATTTATTTTGATGCACAATTATTCAGGGGCAACCGTTCTATAAAATACAATAGCGAAAAATTTGAGGCTTTCCGATCACCTAATTACCCTGTACTGGCAGAGGCTGGGGTACATTTGCAGTTTCACAGAAATTATATTTTAAAAGCTACAGGCGGCAAGTTAAAACTGCATACCAATTTTAATGCTAACATTGGCGTGCTGAAATTATACCCTGGAATTACACCACAAGCGGTTCAGGCTATTACCGATTCTAAAGTAGATGCCATTATTTTAGAAACTTTTGGTTCAGGCAATACCTCTACTGCGCGATGGTTTTTAGATAGTTTACGACAGGCCATTTTAAACGGGAAAATTATTATTGATATTTCCCAATGTAAAAAAGGCTCTGTGCAGTTAGGTCGCTACGAAACCAGCAGGGAATTGTTGAAAATGGGCATTGTAAGTGGTTACGATTTAACTTTTGAGGCTACGGTTACCAAACTGATGTTTGTAATGGGCCTGGGTTTATCGGTAGAAGAAAGCCGTAAACTGATGGATGAATCATTAAGAGGGGAGCTGACAAAGGATTAAATGCTAGCCGGGATTTGTAATCCCGTCTCTTGAACTAACGATTTAAATCTTTAAAACTAGTAAGGTCGGGATTGCAAATCTCGACCAACGAAGTGAATCGTTGCGGGAATAGCTGACGAAGGATTAATATTTCCAGCGTTTATAACATTTTGTTAAGGAAATGAGCAGTTTGCGCTCTTTTGGAGGTTTTCAGTCCTGCTCACGCTTCTGCCGATAAAGAATTGGCATCTCGCTTCGATCGGGTTTAGAGACAAAGGATAAGTGCAATTGACTAAATTTACCAAAGTGCAGTATTTGACGTGATGTAAGGAACAGGCCTTTCGGTTATAAACCTGACAGCAGCGGCAGCTCCCGATTTTTTTATCGGGACTAAAGCGAATGGCAGGGCTTCACTGGCCATGAACAACAAAACGTTCGTTTTCAAAATAAAACGATTAAGATTTAGCATTACTAAATTTAATATCCAGATAAGCTGTATCACGCACCAAAATAAGTAAAACTTCTGCAATTATGAGCAACATCATTTCGGTTATCACTATTTAGCCCTATTTTTGCTAAGGAAGGGTATATGGCGAAAGGCTTAAGGCATAAGGTTATATCTTGATACTTACTTCTCCATACTTGATACTTATTAAACATGAAAATAGAACAAATATATACAGGTTGCCTGGCAGAAGCCGCTTATTACATTGAGAGTGAAGGCGAAGCTGCAATAGTAGATCCTTTAAGAGAAGTTGCAACATATCTAAAGAAAGCAGAAAAAGCGGGCGCTACCATTAAATATATTTTCGAAACGCATTTTCATGCAGATTTTGTTTCTGGTCATGTAGATTTGGCCGAAAAATCGGGTGCTGAGATTATTTACGGACCAACTGCAAAAACCGAATTTAAAGCGCATATTGCCAAAGATGGTGAGCAGTTTAAAATTGGTAGCCTAACCATTACTGCGTTACACACACCAGGGCATACCTTAGAATCGACCACTTATCTTTTAACTGATGAAAACGGTAAAGACCATTGCATTTTTAGTGGCGATACCCTGTTTATTGGTGATGTCGGCCGTCCGGATTTAGCACAGAAAGGTAATTTAACAATGAATGACTTAGCCGGGATGCTTTACGATTCCTTAAATGAAAAGATAAAGCCACTAGCTGCTGATGTAATTGTTTATCCTGCCCATGGTGCCGGCTCGGCTTGTGGCAAGAGCATGAGTAAAGAAACTTTTGATACTTTAGGTCACCAGAAACAAGTAAATTACGCCTTAAAGGCAGAAACGAAAGAACAGTTCATTGCCGAAGTAACGGAGGGTATTTTGCCTCCACCACAATATTTTGCTAAAAATGCTGCCATTAATAAAGGCGGAGTAGAAAGTATTGATGATATTTACGAAAAGGGATTGAATGCGCTAAATCCCCAACAATTCGAGGATCTGGCGAATCAAACGGGTGCTGTTATGCTGGATACACGTGATCCGCAGGTTTTTGCAAAAGGCTTTATTCCGAATTCGATCAATATCGGTTTAAACGGACAGTTTGCGCCTTGGGTTGGGGCGTTGATTAGCGATTTACAACAGCCCATTTTATTGATTACCGATCAGGGGAAAGAGCAGGAAACGATTACACGTTTAACCCGGGTTGGTTATGACAATACGATTGGATATCTGGATGGAAGTTTCGAAAGATGGATAGATGCGGGAAAAGAAATAGATACGATTGAAACAATTTCTGCAGATGCTTTTGAAGCGGCCGCCTCAAATGGTGAAATTACTGCACTTGATGTACGTAAGCCAGGTGAGTATGAAGCCGAACACCTGGAATTTACCCTGAGCCGTCCGTTGGATTTTATTAACGACTGGACTGGCGAGATCGATCATAAAGCTACCTATTACATTCATTGTGCAGGTGGTTACCGTTCGATGATTGCTGCTTCCATTTTAAAGTCGCGTGGAGTAGAAAATGTGATAGATGTGGCCGGTGGTTATGGTGCAATAAAAAATACAGGTTTAAAAAGAACAGATTTCAGCTGTCCGAGTAAAGCAATGAAGGTGTAGTAGCGGCAAGATCGTTATTTTAAGCGTAACATACTTAGTCTATAATACTTATGCCCAAATGGTATTCGTTTGGTAATTATCCAATCGGGATGATTTTATATTGATGTTTTTGTAATATCAATTACCACTATATATCATGTTTTATTCCTTTAAAATCTAATTTCAGCAATTCCTCATAAGCATTTTTCTCAATTCCCAGTAATTTGGCAAAGGCTGGTTCGGTTTTATAACCTTGTTTTTTTAGGGCTATAATCTCCTGCCTGAATTCCTCTCCTTTTTCCAGAAGTAATCGATATTCAATTAACATATGGCGATAGGCATTTTGCTTTATTGTTGGTATGGCCTGACCAAAAATTTCAACTTCAAAACCACCCAGAAAGAAACTGACATTGATGGATTGCAAGGTCGGGTTTTCGGTGATTTTAAAGCCTTTTTCGTTTTGAAAATGATTGGTCAACATTTTGATAAAAGCAATTTTATCCTGGATACAACAGATGATGTCAAGATCACTGCTTTCAATGTCTATATTAATGGGTATGGTGCCGACTAAAATAGGTTGATATAGTGCAAGTTTTTCTAAAATTTTATTATCGGTTAAAATTTGATAGGCAGTCTTTTGCTTCTCATTTCCAAATTGTAAATAGGAGATGTTAAGAAAGTTAATCATTTGAATCGAATTATTGTCAAGTTAATAAACATAAATTTAAGGAATCTTAGAGTGGTTAACGCTATCCTTACAGTTAAGCGCATTGTCTCTACGGATTATTGAATGGATTTGAGTTGTTAACTCAGCAATAAGCGAGTCGGAGACTCTTTTCTATGCTATGAATCTTAGAGTGGTTAACGCTATCCTTACAGTTAAGCGCATTGTCTCTACGGATTATTGAATGGATTTGGGTTGTTAACTCAGCAATAAGCGAGTCGGACATTCTTCACCATGCTTTAATCAGTAGAACCCTCTGAACGCTACATACAGACGGGAACCCGTTCCTCTCGTGATGATGGATCTTCATAAAAAAAGCCTGTCTCATGGTTGAGGCAGGCTTCGATTTATCTAAATTTTGTCCGTTGGAAATTAATCTTCAACAATTTCACTGTTTAAGCTTACATCATCCTTTACATCTTCTTTAAAGTAACTTTTCTGAAAGATCAGGATCAAGATTACCCCAACTGAAATTGCAGCGTCTGCAAGGTTAAAAACGGGTCTGAAGAAAACGAATTCTTCGCCTCCCCAAATTGGAAACCAGGTAGGGAAATGACCTTCTGCAATCGGGAAGTAGAACATATCAACCACACGGCCATGAAACCAGGTTTCATATCCATAAATCTTGCCATAAAAAACTGAATCGATAATGTTTCCTAAGGCGCCGGAAAAAATCAAAGCGACGTTTAGAATTAAACCGCGGTGATATTTATGCTTGATCAGGTAGTGCAGGCCATAACCAATTCCTGCTACAGCAGCAATACGGAATAGCGATAAGGCTAGTTTACCAAATTCGCCACCGAACTCCATTCCAAAGGCCATTCCATTATTCTCGGTAAAATGAATAATAAACCATTTACCAATAATATGGAACTCCTGTCCAAGGTACATATGCGTTTTAACCCAGGTTTTAACCAGCTGATCGGCCAGTAAAACCAAAAAGATTACAATTAAAGGTTTTGTATAGCCTTTCATTAACTCTGCTTTAATTTAGCTTCCATGCTTAAAGTAGCATGAGGAACAGCACGTAAACGTTCTTTTTGGATTAATTTACCCGTTTCACGGCAAATACCATAAGTTTTGTTCTCGATACGCACCAACGCGTTCTCCAGGTTATCGATAAATTTTTTCTGACGGGCAGCCAATTGATTGATCTGCTCTTTCTCCATTGTTGCAGAACCGTCTTCTAAGGTTTTGTAAGCGCCTGAAGTATCTTCTGTTCCATTGGCGTTAGGGTTACTTAAAGATGCCGTTAAAGCATTAAGTTCCTCTTTTGCCATGCGTAATTTATCTTGAATTAATTCTTTAAACTCCTGTAATTCACTGTCTGAGTAGCGTGTTTTGTTGCTGTTTTCCATGTTCTTTTCTAATTTTCTAATATATGGATTTATATTTTAGTTACTGAAATGCTTAACTCAACATCATCAATCACGATTTTGTTTGCATTATTTACAGCATCTGTTAATTCAAATTCATCGGCCAGTATTTCGGCACAAATGTAATCCTTGTTTTTAGCAACTGCGCTGGCTACCAGGTTATCATTTTGTAATGAAACTTTAATCCTGTCAGTTACTTCAAAGTTTAATTCTTTTCGTAAGTTCTGGATTCTGTTAACCAATTCGCGCGAAATACCTTCCTGTTTAAGCGCTTCAGAAATGGTTACATCCAAAGCAACGGTTAAGCTGCCTATATTGGTTACCTGCCATCCCGGAATATCTTCAGCAAAAACCTCAACATCATCATTCAGGTCAATGGCATGTTGAATGTTGTTGGTGCCGAAAACGTTGATGTAGCCATCAACTTCCAAACGTTGGATATCATCCTGCGTCATGTTCTCTAAAGCTTCTTTTACGATGCTCATATCCTTACCCACTTTTTTACCCAGCGATTTAAAGTTTGGTTTCAGCTTTTTCTTTACGATGCCATGTGTATCGGTGATGAATTCAATATGTTTCACATTGGTTTCAGAAAGGATATAATCGGCAACTTTAGAGATCTTTTTTTCAAAATCGCCATTTAAAGATGGGATTAAGATTTTTTCCAATGGCTGACGTACATTGATACCTGATTTTTTACGCAACGATAAAACCATCGAAGAGATATCCTGCGCATAAACCATTCTTTCATTCAGGGCATTATCTGTTAAACCCGGATCAGCTTCTTTCCATAAGGTTAAGTGAACCGATTCTTCAGCATGGGCATCGGTAACGGTTAAGTTTCTGTATAACCAATCGGCAAAGAAAGGCGCTACAGGACTCATTAACTGGGCCAGGGTTTCTAAACAGGTGTAAAGTGTTTCGTAAGCAGCACGTTTATCATCAGTCATTTCGCCTTTCCAGAAACGACGGCGGCTTAACCTGATGTACCAGTTGCTTAAGTGTTCGTCAACAAAAGTCTGGATGGCACGGGTAGCTTTGGTTGGCTCATAAGTATTGTAGCTCTCATCCACTTCGCTGATCAGGTTTTGTAATAACGACAAGATCCAGCGGTCTAATTCAGTCCTGTCTTCAACTTTGCTTAAGTTGTTTTTGTCGATTTCGAATTTATCGATATTGGCATACAGGGCAAAAAAAGCGTAGGTATTGTAAAGTGTTCCAAAGAATTTACGGCGCACTTCATCTAAACCTTCCAAACTAAATTTAAGGTTATCCCATGGAGATGCATTGCTGATCATGTACCAGCGCGTAGCATCGGCACTGTAGGTTTCGATGGTGCTGAACGGATCAACGGCATTGCCCAGGCGTTTAGACATTTTGTTGCCGTTTTTATCCAATACCAAACCGTTTGAAACAACATTTTTAAAGGCTACCCCAGGGTTACCCACTTTTGCATTTACCGCTTTAATATCATCGCTGGCTTCGCTCAGCATTACTGCAATGGCATGTAAGGTAAAGAACCAGCCTCTGGTTTGGTCTACACCTTCTGCGATAAAATCAGCCGCATAAGCATTTTCAAACTCTTCCTTGTTTTCAAAAGGGAAGTGCCATTGCGCATAAGGCATGGCGCCGCTATCAAACCAAACGTCGATCAGGTCAGTTTCGCGGGTCATTTTTTCGCCTTTTGATGAAGTTAAAATCACATCATCAACATAAGGACGGTGCATATCCTTTAGTTCGAAACCTGCCGGCATAAAGCCAGCTTCTATCGATTTTGCAATCTCGGCGTTTAAATCAGCGATAGAACCGATACATTTCTCCTCTGTGCCATCAGCTGTGCGCCAGATCGGCAATGGTGTTCCCCAATAACGCGAACGCGATAAGTTCCAGTCAACGAGGTTTTCCAGCCAGTTACCAAAACGGCCTGTTCCGGTCGATTCCGGTTTCCAGTTGATTCCTTTGTTTAATTCCACCATTTTATCCTTAACGGCAGTGGTTTTGATAAACCAGCTGTCTAATGGATAGTATAAAACCGGTTTATCCGTTCTCCAGCAATGTGGATAGGTGTGCACGTATTTCTCAACCTTAAAGGCTTTATTCTCTTCTTTTAACTGGATGGCGATTTCTACGTCAACTGATTTTTCAGGCGCTTCACCATCTTTATAATATTCATTTTTAACGTATTTGCCACCATAGTTTCCGCCTAATGATGCAATAAATTTACCTTGCAGATCAACCAGTGGAACGGCATTGCCTTTTTCATCCAAAACGAGCATTGGCGGTACTTCAGGTGTAGCCAGTTTAGCTGCCCGGGCATCATCCGCACCAAATGTAGGTGCAGTGTGTACGATACCGGTACCATCTTCGGTAGTTACGAAGTCGCCGGAAATTACCCTAAAGGCATTTTCAGGATTTTGGTAAGGCAGTGCATAAGGCAATAACTGTTCGTATTTAATCCCTACTAAATCTGCACCTACAAATTCTGCTAAAACCGTATATGGTATTTTTTTATCTTCAGCTTTATAGTTTACAAAAGCGTCGTCGCCTTCAGCTAAGAAATATTTGCCCGAAAATTGTTTACCTACCAAGGCTTTCGCCAGTACCACCTGGATCGGTTCAAAAGTATACTGATTAAATGTTTTAACCAGTACATAATCGATCTTCGGTCCTACGGTTAATGCCGTGTTACTCGGCAATGTCCACGGGGTGGTTGTCCAGGCTAAAAAGTGAACCGTACCAAAACCTTTTAATGCCTCGGGTAAGGTAGACTCGATAGTTTTAAACTGCGCCACAATAGTGGTATCGCTTACATCCTTATAAGTGCCTGGCTGGTTCAGTTCGTGCGAACTTAAGCCTGTACCCGCCGCAGGCGAATAAGGTTGAACGGTATAACCTTTATATAAAAATCCTTTGTCGTAAAGCTGTTTTAAGATCCACCAAAGGGTTTCGATGTATTCATTTTCGTAAGTGATGTATGGATTTTCAAGGTCAACCCAGTAGCCCATTTTTTCGGTCAGGTCGTTCCAAACATCCGTATAACGCATTACCTCGGTACGGCAGGCTTCGTTATATTCATCTACACTGATTTTTTTACCGATATCTTCTTTGGTAATGCCCAGTTTTTTCTCCACAGCCAGTTCAATCGGAAGACCATGTGTGTCCCAACCACCTTTGCGCTTAACCTGATAACCTTTTAAAGTTTTATAGCGGCAAAAAATATCCTTAATTGCGCGCGCCATTACATGGTGAATCCCTGGCATGCCATTGGCAGAGGGTGGGCCTTCGTAAAAAGTAAACGGATTAGATTTAGGACGCGAAGAAATGCTTTTTTCAAAGATGTTTTCTTTTTTCCAAAAATCTAATATTTCCTGCCCTATTTTGGCAAGTTCCAGTTGTTTAAATTCGCTATACATCAATCAAGTACCTCAAAAAATTAAAGGTTGCAAAGTTAACAGAATTGGCTGAATTTTGGTAGTTTTGATGTAAATACTTTTAACGTGAAATTATTTAATATCGGGCTTACCTTAATGATTGTTGCGGTAATTGTTTTGCCAATTATTGTGGTAGTAAGCCCTTCTGACCGGGATTTTGTGCTTTATGCTTTTTATTTCTGCGGCCTGCTCGAACTTATTGGACTTATTTTTGTTTTAGTTCATATGGTAACACTAAAAAGAAAGACCCGATGATTAAGCTATTAAAATTGCAGAAGGCCGTTTTTGTAATTGCTGCAGGGCTGCTTTCTTTTATCGCATATAAAATTTTAGATGCAAACGAAGTAAAAGGAAGCATCTATTTTCAAATGCTGGCGGGTGTACTCGTTATGATTGGTGCACTTTGGCTGCTTTACCCGATTTTATTCGCCAAAAAAGATAAGGATGGCAATGCCGAAATTATTACCGATCCTACTGTTGAGGCTCCGGCTGATGAAGAGGAAAAAAAGCCTGCAACAGAATAATCAACAGACCTATAAGGTTTTTAAAACCTTATAGGTCTAGGATAGATTTTTCATTTCGATGAAATTCTATAAACTCTTCAATGCCTCCGAACCAATCAAAAACAGCATTTCGTTCCAGCTTGGAGCTTTTATTGATAGTGATTATTGAATTATAAGAAGAATAGTCCCATTCTGATGGCGTTTTGCAAAAACCATGATGAACAGGATTTTGATGAATATAATTTATTAATTTGCAGAAATAAGATTCATTGCTAACTTCTTTTCTCCTAGTAAAATCTAAAAATAAAGCTCCTCTTCTATTGCATTGTTTATTAAATGACTTTGCATAGCTATTTAAAAAATTGCTGAGTTGCTGCATAATAAATTTATGGAAATCGAATTCATCATGATCATTTTTTGCCAGCAGCCTAATCACCTTTTCATTTCTTATTTGAATCAATAAGTGAAAATGATTAGGCATTAAACAATAGCTAAATGTTTTAGCGATAGGGGATATATATTTATCATATCTGCTCAGGAAAAAAATAAAGTTATCACGTTTCCTAAACAGATTCTCTTCTCCTACAGCGTGGTTATAAATATGGTAAAAATTGTCGGGATGAAATTTATCGAAATATTTCATGGCAATTTTTTTTATAAATATAATAATCCTATAAGGTTTTGAAAACCTTATAGGATTAAAAAGAGGCCTAATGATCAAACTCACCTGCGTTTTTTGCCGATTCTTCATCTGATATCAGTTTTCTTACTTTCTTTTTATCTAGCCACAATACCAGTGCTGGCAATAAAGTTAGGTTGAAAATTAAGGCTACCAATAAAGTTATCGATAAGAGTAAACCCAGCACCACCGTACCTCCGAAGGTAGAAGCCGTAAAAATTCCGAAGCCGAAGAATAAGATCAGGGCAATATGTGTCATACTTACGCCTGTTTCAGTAATGGTATCCGTTATCACTTTTGGTACACTAAAGTTGGTCAGGTTTAATTCCTGCTGATAACGTGTAAGGAAATAAATCGTCTGATCGGATGCCAGACCAAAAGCAATGGTAAAAATTAAAATGGTTGAAGGTTTTAACGAAATGCCGAAATAACCCATAATCCCTGCGGTAATAATTAAAGGAACAATGTTCGGAAGCAGTGAAATAAACATAATGCCCAGGCTCTTAAACTGCGCCAGCCTTAAAAGCGATATTAGCACAATGGCAAGTGCAATACTCTCGACCAAATGCCTTAACATATAATCCGTACCTTTCGAAAAGATAATACTTGATCCGGTCAATTCGACATCAAATTTAGATGGAGGTAAAATGCTGTCGATACGTGGTTTTAATTCGGCCATAATGGCGTCTAAACGTTTCGAACCGACGTCAGCCATCTGGAAGCTGATCCGTGTGCTCTGATTTCCTCTACTGATAAAGTTGGTTAACAGACTGGCATTTCCTTTACCACCGTTGGCGATGTATGCTAAAATAAAATTCTTTTCTAAATTATCCGGTAAACGGAAAAAAGTTGAATCGTTATTGTAAAAAGCCTGGGTAGCATATTTCAAGCCCATGTTTACCGAAATAGAGCGTGAAAACTCTGGATAAGCGGAAATCATTTTTTCCAGTTTTTCCATTCTTTTAAGGTTGGTTAAATTGAAAACGCCATTCTTTTTCTTGGTATCTACACTTACTTCCAATGGTAAAATGCCCTCAAAATTCTTCTCGAAGAACTTTAAATCAGTTAAAATTTCAGAGTTTTTAGGGAGGTCATCAACCACATATCCGTTAACGTTGATTTTCATCACTCCGATAAAAGCAATAATTGATATGACAATCGTTCCGATATAGATCAATCCGCTTTTATTTTGAACCAGTATATCGGTTTTAACCAATAGTTTATGCAAAAAACCTTCTTCAACATGGTTTTGTGCTTTAAGTTTTGGTGCAGGTAAATAGCTAAAGATAATTGGGATTAAACACAGGCACATTAACCAGGTAACCATCACATTGATAGAGGCTACACTGCCAAATTGCATCAGTAGTTCACTTCCGGTAAAATACAAAACACCAAATCCGATAGCCGCGGTAATGTTGGCAATCAGTGTAGTAATGGCAATCCGCTCTATGGTAATGCTTAAAGCTTTTTGCTTATCGCCATGTTTGCGCAGCTCATTCTGGTATTTGTTTAGCAATAAAATGCTGTTTGGAATGCCGATAATCACGATCAAAGGCGGAATCAGTCCGGTTAAAATGGTTAATTCAAAACCAAATAAAACCAATGTCCCGATACTCCAGATTACACCGATCACCACCACTAAAATAGGGAAGAATACGGCGTAGAATTTTTTGAAGAAAATTAGTAAGATTAAAGCTGAAACCATGATCGATAAGCCCAGGAACAATACAAATTCGTTGCTCACGAGTTTACTTACCGCCGTGCGGATATAAGGTAAGCCCGATATATGAACCTTGATTTTTGTTGCTGTTTGAAAAGCTTTTGCCTTAGCCTCAATCTCTTTTAAAATGGGGTTACGTTCTGCTGTATTTAAGATTTTAGTATCAAAAGTGATAGCCATTAATGTGGCATTCCGGCGGTTATAAACCAGTCCTTCAAAAAAAGGATTACCGTAAATGGCATTTTTGATGGAATCCATCTCTGCATCCGTTTTCACCAGGCCACCGGGCAATGGTTTCAATACAAATTTTTGGTTCACAGTATCTTTTTCCAGTTGGAAAATTCTTCCTGAAGATAAAACCTGTTTAATGCCTTTTAATTTCTGTATATCGTTTGAAAGCTGGACCCATTGGTTGTAAACTTCTTTTTTAAAAATATCAGGTGATTGTATGCCGACTACCATTACACTTCCGTCTTCTCCGAAAGTTTTTTTAAAGGCATTATATTTGATGAAAGCGCTATCGGTAACAGGTAGGATTTTACTCCCGGTGTAAGAGAGTTTTACATTTTTGGCCTGGTAAGCCATGAAAATTGTTCCTAATACAAAAAATACGATGATTGCGATACGATTCTGAAGAATAAATCTCGATAGCTTAACCCACATGTGCAGCTTAGTTTTTAATAATATTAAAGGCAAAACTAATCTTATTTATAAAATGGGATTAGTTTTCGCACAATTAAATTTGCACAAATAACATACTTTTGAAAAAATTGTTTTAAGCGGATGTTGCACAAGGTTAGGGGCATTGTTTTAAAGACTACAAACTACAGTGAAAGCAGTGTAGTAGTGCAGGTGCTGACTGATAAATTTGGTATGCAGTCTTATCTCATCAATGGTGTTAAAAAGCCAAAGGCGAAGATTAAAATGAATATGCTGCAATCGCTCCATTTGTTGGATATGGTAGTTTATCATAAAGCAAATACCAATATGCAAAGGGTTGCTGAAATCAGGCAAACGCCGGTTTTTAGAAGTATTCCGTATGATATGATGAAAACCAGTATTGTTATTTTTTTAAATGAGGTCCTGTATAAAAGCATTAGGCAGCAATCGGCTGATGAAAGTTTATTCGATTATATTTTTAATTCGATCGCCTGGTTTGATGAAATTGGAGAGATCAACCCGAACTTTCATCTGTCCTTTTTATTGAAACTTACCCGGTTTTTAGGTTTTTCTCCCAATGAGAAAAGAAGGAGTGATCAGATTTATTTTGATCTGCAGGAAGGAGCGTTTACTTCACGGCTGCCTATCCATTCCAATTACCTGCAACTGGATGATGCTATTGGTTTCATTTCACTGTTTAATTCGCCACTGGAAAAAATTTCTGAAATAAAATTAAGCAATACCCAGCGCCGGTTTTTATTAGATAAGATATTGGTTTTCTATACCTTACATACAGCCTCTTTCGGGGTGGTGCAGTCGCATAAAATCCTCGAAACTTTGTTAAGTTGAAAAAAAAGAAAAAAAGATTTGCAGAACAGTTTTATAGCGCTATATTTGCATTCCCAAACGGAGAGTGGGGCATTAAGTTTGACGAAAAAATAAGGGAAATTAGCTCAGCTGGTTCAGAGCACCTCGTTTACACCGAGGGGGTCGGGGGTTCGAACCCCTCATTTCCCACCAAAACTTTCAAGATAACGGAGAGTTTTTTTATCAGATTTGACATATATACAAAAGGGAAATTAGCTCAGCTGGTTCAGAGCACCTCGTTTACACCGAGGGGGTCGGGGGTTCGAACCCCTCATTTCCCACCATTAAAGCCTTTCAATTTATTGAGAGGCTTTTTTGCTATTAGTGAAATTAATTCATCTGGTTTAGGGATCACCTTTATGCCGAGGGTCGTCTCCATCGAAATCGGGATCATTTCCCACCGAAGCCTATCAATACCTTTTAAAGAATTTTTGATAAATTCACTCTCATTGCAATTTCACAAAAAAATAAGATTCTGGAATAAAACAATTTACTATGGAGCTAATAAATGAATTATTGGAGAATACTTTTACCTATCGGATTGTTAAAAAGTATAAGAGGAGGATTAAATTCTTATCTAAAATTACATTGATGCTATTATTGCTCGGTTTAATTTTTTCTTATATATTTTTTATACTTCATAAGCTTGCCATTGTTATTATATTATTAACAATAACTTTTGTTTTTGGCTGGATTTCAATAAAGATTCAAACTCATGAAAGGATAAGAATAGTGAAGTCCGATGATGATTTAAAGTTTCTTATCGATAGTAAAAACAAAATTGATATGCATGCATTTAACTTGATCATGAAGAATGAAATTTTTTCAAAAATTAAAAATTCAGAAGGTAAAATCAGTATCATTCTTATTGATTACTTAATAATAGAACTTACGGAAACTATTGAAGTACATGTTAAACGTTATCTTGCCTTTGGGGTTATTTTATCTTTTTTAATCGGTCCACTTTTTAACTTATATTTTGAGAAAATCCCATCGACCAACTCTTTAGAATTGAATATTATTATTCATGTGTTCGTAATAATTGTACTTGTTGCATTCTCTTTTATAATTCTTAGTTTTAAAAACACTTTTTTAGAATTTACCAAAGATTATCATGCGAAAATAGCCATACTGAGTCACCTTAAAAATATTAAGGCTGATGTTTTACTTAACCCTGATCTATAAGCCTGAGAGAGATGTTTTACGCTTATATATTATACTCGAAAACGCGAAATAAATATTACATCGGATCTACCATTAATTTAACCGAAAGATTAAAGAAGCATAATACAAACCATGCCGGATTTACTTGTCACACAGGAG
This sequence comes from Pedobacter sp. BG31, assembly GCF_042464845.1. Lineage (NCBI taxonomy): Bacteria > Pseudomonadati > Bacteroidota > Sphingobacteriia > Sphingobacteriales > Sphingobacteriaceae > Pedobacter > Pedobacter sp. BG31. Next base: position 81,373 of record NZ_JBHNZK010000005.1, on the reverse strand, counting down.
ATTGGTGCATTGTCTGGTTTGAGGCTTTTGATAATCTAAGAGATGCCAGGCTTAAAGAAAGACAGATCAAAAACTGGAAAAGTAGGATAATGATAGAAAAATTAATTTCATCGGCTGAGTCATAGCACCTCAGTCTTTTGCTAAGTAGGGTCGTCCCGATTGAAATCGGGATCATTTCCACCGAGCCTTTCAGCAAACTGGAAGGCTTTTTTTATGCTGTTATTCTGAACGCAGTGAAGAATCTTTCATTGAAAGTAAATTGTTATTCTAACGTATATTTAAAAGGATTCGATTAACATCAAATATTTTAAATGATGATAGTTTATTTCGTAAAGATCTTTCGCTGTGCTACTATTGACAGGATCCACTAATTCGGCCGTCCTCTCGACTGTAGCGCAGCGAATGGAGAGATCTATTTAGTTAGATTTCTCGACTGCGTTGCACTCCGCTCGAAATGACGCCAACTCGAGATTTAACTAGGCTCCCATAATTCAATCTTATTACCCTCTGCATCCATAATATGGATAAATTTTCCATAGTCATAAGTGGCAAGTTCATCCAATATGGTTACACCATTTTCTTTGAGTTTTTCCAATAGTGCCTCTAGATTTTGTACACGGTAATTAATCATAAATTCCTTTTTCGAGGGAGAAAAATATTCATCACCTTTTTTAAATGGGCTCCATTGAAGTGACTCCACTTCGTCGGGGTTATCGATATTTCGCGAATCAAAACTCACAGCACCCCATGCGTTGATTTCGACTCCTAAATTTTTGGCATACCAATCTTTAGTTTCCTTCGGATTGTCTGAAAAAAAGAAAATACCGCCAATTCCCGTCACCTTTGGTGTGGCATCATTAGCTGATTTTGAGTTTTTTGTATCCTCCATCTTATTGTTGATTTTATTGTTAATTTCTTTCTAACCCTAAGATAGCAGAAAATCAACTTTATTATTTACCATATTCAATAATATATCCGAAATTGCTGACGAAAAACATATTTAAATGCTCGGTAAAATCATCAGGTTTATTTTTTTTGGAAACTACTTTGTAGGGATTTTGGCAGTAGCCCTTACGCTGGAAGCCACCCTGCAGTTAAGACTTCCATTTAACTCCCTCAATTATTACCTGTTGCTATTTTTGGCACCGACTATTTATTATACTTACGCTTATAATAAAGTTTCTACGGCACCCTCTACTACCAATCCGCGTAATCAGTGGTATTTTAAACATAAAACTTTTATTAACTGGAGTCAGGCTGTGCTTTTTATCAGTTGCATGCTATTGGCCATTAATCTGCTGTACCAAAACTTTCAGCATATTCTGGCGCTCCCGATTAGTTATTGGATAGCCATAGTTATTATTATCATCGCAGGTGTTTTATATTACGGCTTACTCCCCAAATCCTTTATTAAGTTCAATTTGCGTAATACTGGCTGGTTTAAAGCTTTCGTTATCGGTTTTGTTTGGGCCTGTTGTGCCAATGTACTGCCTTTAATTATGCTTAAAATTGAAACAGGCGTGGGCTATCACGATTCGGTATTGTGGACCTGGTTGTTTGTAAAAAACTGGATGTTCTGCACCGTAAATGCCATTATTTTCGATATTAAAGATTATCCTACAGATGCGAATAAACACCTGCGCACATTCGTGGTGCGTTATGGTTTGCGAAGGACCATTTTTAATATTTTGATTCCGCTGCTAATTATCGGCTTAATTTCGTTGGGTATATTTGCCAGTTACAAAGGTTTTGGGGTACCGCAGGTTCTGTTCAATGTTCTGCCATTTGTTTTGACAATTTATATTGCTTATTCCATGCACAAAAGGAAAAACATCCTATACTACCTGATGGTGATTGATGGACTGATTTTATTTAAGGCCATATGTGGGATAATAGGAATGCAGTTTGTTCATTAAGGGGAAAGACTAAAGCTGAAAAGCTAAAGCTTAAAGACTAAAGCAGAAAGACCAAAACGTATTTACAACCGAGAAATTTATCTTGATACTTGAATCTCAATACTTGATACTACACCAAAAATGAACAACAACTACGATAAAATAGCCAATCATTACGATACCTTAAGCCGTTTGGTGTTTTTTAAATCGCAGGTTAATGCTCAGGTTAATCAACTTCAATATATCCCAAAAAATAGTTCAATTTTAATTGTAGGCGGGGGAACAGGGTGGATTTTAGAGGAAATTGCCAAAATATATCCAAGTGGTCTGAAGCTGGTTTATGTTGAAATCTCAGGTAAAATGCTTGCACTTTCGCAAAAGCGAGACTATAAAAACAATCAGGTCGAATTTGTGAATATCGGCATTGAAGATTTTAAGACTGATGTATTATTTGATGTAATTTTAACGCCATTCCTTTTCGATAATTTTGCTGAAGAAAGGGCTGCAAAAGTATTTTGGCAATTGAATTCTTATTTAAAGGGTGGCGGACAATGGTTTCTGGTCGATTTCTCTCTAGATCAAGGTAATGGAAATTGGTGGAAATGGCTCTTGCTCAAATCGATGTATGGCTTTTTTAAATTGCTTGGAATTGTAGAGGCCAATCAATTAATTGACATGAGTCCTTATTTTTTGAATGCAGATTATCAGATTTCAGCACAACGTTTTTATTATCGGGGTTTTATAAAAGCACTTATCTATAAAAAATAAAATGACATTGATTTAATGCATCTATGTTGCATTTGTAATTTGAATTCTGATCTTTGTTTTAAAAGATAAGTATATGGATTTTGATGTAATTATAATTGGTGGTAGCTATGCAGGTTTGTCTGCAGCATTAACCCTGGGCCGTTCAACCCGCAACGTTTTAATAATCGATTCTGGTAAACCTTGTAACCGACAAACGCCGCATTCTCATAATTTTTTAACACACGATGGTGATCGGCCAGCGGATATTGCCAGAGCAGCAAAAGAAGAGGTGCTAAAATATCCAACTGTGAGGTTTTTGGAAGGAAAAGCCATTTCAGCTGAGCGGATACATAAAGGTTTTAGGATTAAAGTAGAAAATACCGGAAGTTTTACGGCCCGGAAAATATTACTGGCCACAGGTTTAAAAGATGTGCTGCCCGATATTAAAGGATTGGCATCATGTTGGGCTATCTCGGCAATACATTGTCCTTATTGCCACGGTTACGGAGTAAAAAATGAAAAAATTGGTCTTTTAATGAATGGTGAACATGCTTTCGAAATGGCCAAAAACCTTCACCTCTGGAATAAGGATCTAACCATTTTAACCAATGGAAAATCAGAATTAAATGTAGAACAGACCAAAAAGCTGAAATCTAAATCGATTACCATTTTAGAAGACGAGCTTGTTGAACTGGAACACGAAAATGGTCAGCTCGAAAATGTTGTTTTTAAAAATGGGGAAAGATTAAACTTTAAGGCAATATATGTTAAACCTGAAATAGAGCAGCACGTAAATTTTAACGAGCAATTGGGGTTTGAATTAACGGAGCTGAAAACAATAAAAGTGAATGAGCAGCAGCAAACCACTGCCGAAGGCGTTTATGCCGCAGGAGATTGTACAACCTTGTTCAGGTCGTTGTCTTTCATTACAGCTGCCGGAACAATAGCTGCAGTGATGATTAATAAAGAATTGATTTCTGAAGATTTTTGATCAATCATCTGAAATTAAAATAAGATGGCACCAATAATCGTGATGATAAACATTGCTGCCATTACGATCCTGTCAGCAGTGATCCATTGGTCTCTGGAAAGAGGTGTTGCCACTTTTTTTACGGTTTCGGCTTTATGCCTCGAAAGCCTGAAAATCGATGTGTCTAATTTAATAATCATGGGATGATGTTTTAATAGGGTCGATTTTATAAGGACAAATCCCAGGCCAATATTTAAGAAAAATGTTAAATTGTGGATAACTAATATTTTTTGATAATGAATTGATATTTATACGATTGTAAATACGAAGTGTGATTAAAAAAGGGCAATCATGCTGTTGGATATTCCATACAACCCGATTAGCCTATCTGTATAGTAAATGGTGATTACTGGGCTTCCGCTTGTTTTTCTGCTGTGTTTAATTTACTGTTCTTTTTACCATAGCCGAAGTAAATGGCTAAGCCCATTACCAGCCAAACGGCAAGCCTTAACCAGGTTTCCCAGGGTAAAAATGCCATCATGGCAATGCAGGTTAAAATACCCAAGATTGGGATTAACGGCACTAAAGGAACCTTAAACGGTCGTTTAGCTTCAGGATTTGTTTTTCTTAAAATCAGAATACCTACACATACCATTAAAAAGGCCAGTAAGGTACCGATGCTGGTCATTTCACCAACCACATTCATGGGGACAAATGCAGCAAAAAGGCCAATAAATAAACAAAGAATAAGGTTTGATTTATATGGCGTTTTAAATTTTGCGTGTACATCAGAAAACATTTTTGGTAACAACCCATCTTTACTGATGGAGTAAAACATCCGCGATTGTGCCATTAAATCGATGAGGATTACGGATGTGTAGCCGATCAGGATGGCTAAAATAATGGCCTGACTTAGCCAGGCATAAGGTGTTTTTTCGATGGCTATGGCTACTGGCGCACCGCTATTGGCAAATTCTTTATAATTGGCCAATCCTGTCATGACATGACCGAACAATCCAAACAAAACCGTACAAACCACCAAAGAGCCAATAATACCGATCGGTAGATCCCTTGCCGGATTTTTGGTTTCCTGTGCAGAGGCGGCAACGGCATCAAAACCGATGAATACAAAAAATACTAAACCTGCACCGCGTAATACACCGCTCCATCCAAACTGACCAAATGTTCCGGTATTTTCAGGGATATACGGATGATAATTAGCGGGATCTATATATTGCCAACCCAAGGCAATAAAAACCAACACTACACCCACTTTCAGAAATACAATAATGCCATTTACAATGGCCGAGCCCTTGGTACCTCGGATCAATATAGCCGTCATTAATACCACTACCAGCGCTGCGGGGATGTTAATAATGCCGTGAACAGCAGAACCATCTGTCAGCTTAGCGGTTTCGAAAGGGGATAGGGTTAACTGCGGGGGAAGATAAATGTGTAAGCTGGCTAAAAACCTGGTTAAATACTGCGACCAGCTGATGGCTACTGTAGCACAACCCACAGAGTATTCCAATACCAGGTCCCAGCCGATAATCCAGGCGAAAAGTTCACCCATAGTAGCATAAGAATAAGTATAGGCGCTACCCGCAACAGGAATCATGGAGGCGAATTCTGCGTAACAAAGTGCCGCAAAACCGCAACCTAAAGCTGCAATGACAAAAGACAGGGTTACTGCCGGACCAGAATGATTGGCCGCTGCCAAACCCGTAATGGAAAATAAACCGGCACCAAGTGTCAGTCCAACACCAATTAAAATCAGGTTGATGGGGCCTAAGGTTCTTTTAAGCGTTCCTTCGCCGCTTTCGTTTGCCTCGGCAACAATGCTGGCAATAGATTTCTTCATGAAAATAAGTTAAGACTTTGCAAAACTATTAAAATATATTAAATCTATCGTATTTATATATTTAATAAGATGGTAATTTCTGCAGTTTGAATTCTTTTACTGCTCTATGCCGCAGGGCATGGTACTTTGGAGCGCCAAAGTACCCAAAGCGCTCTGTCAATCCAACAAGGTGGCTTCACACTGGCCCAAGCTCATCAAAAAAACAGCGGCACTTTGTTTTGTGTTTAAACTATTCATAATATTAAACTCTCGTTTATGAACACAAAACCACTGCGTTTCAGGTTTGTTAGTGCCGTTCGTTCTATATTGCACCTGTTTTTTTGATCTTTCTGCCACTTGGGATTGACGGCGTCCTTCGCTGAAACTTGTGCTCTGTTAAAGTCTGTTAGCAAAATGCCTAAATTATTATAAAAAGATGTGTCTATCTGGTTGAATGAAAAATGGGGATGCAGAATATACCGTTCTGGCACTATGCCAAAACCCAAAATAGTAATACCAGCCTTTCCACCTAAACCTGATAGAACCAGATAGCTCCCGATTTAAGTAAATGTTTGTATTTAAGAACTATCCAATCGGGACTATAGGTGATAGCAGGACTGCAAAAACCGAAGTATTACCGGACCTTTCTTTTCCAAAAAAATCATCAAAAATTTTCTCTATTTAAAGAATTATTTCCGAATCACAAAATTTTATTTAAAATTATTATGCTGATAATCAGTTTTTTATGAGTTTAATTTAATTTATTTTAGTACTATGTATTGCATGGTAGTATATAAAACATATATCTTTGTTATATGATAGCAGAAAATACGCAAACGCAAATGCGGAAGGGCATTCTGGAATACTGTGTTTTATCAATCATCTCACGGGGCGAAATTTATGCTTCGGATATTATTGCCGAATTAAGGTCGGCAAAACTGTTGGTGGTTGAGGGTACATTATATCCACTATTAACCAGGCTTAAAAACAACGGTTTGTTAAGCTACAACTGGGTAGAATCTACTTCGGGCCCACCGCGTAAATATTATACCTTAACCGAAGATGGTCGGGGCATTTTATCACAATTAGATCAAACCTGGCAGGAGCTGGCTTATGCTGTAGGTATTTCACAAAAAGGAGCCAATTCATAATTACTAAAAAGGAAATGGAAAAGACCATCATCATCAATATAGGAAACACGATTATTCACATTGAAGAAAGTGCTTACGAGCTCTTAAAAGCCTATTTGAACGAAGTAAAACAATATTTTGCCAATCATGCCGATGACCTCGAAATTGTAACGGATATTGAAAACCGGATTGCCGAACTGTTAACCGAGCAATTGGAAGAGCAGAAAAAGCAAGTGGTAGATTCGGCCAACGTAAACTCGGTGATTGCACAAATGGGCAGGGTACAGGATTTTGATACGGCCGAAGAAGGTGAGGAAGAACCTGTGATTAACAGTGCCTACCAACACCAGTATGTAGAGAAAAAATTATACCGCGATATGGACGACCGTGTGGTAGCAGGTGTTTGCGCCGGTATTGCACATTTTGTAAATGCCGATCCTAAATGGATCAGGTTGGCTACCTTGCTGATCAGTTTTGTTGGCGGATTTGGCATACTGGTATATGCACTGCTTTGGATCATCATGCCAAAAGCAAAATCACGGGTAGAAAAAATGGAAATGAAAGGTGAGCCCGCAAATCTTCAGGGCTTCCAAAAGAACCTTGATGAGGAATTACAGGCTGTTAAGGAACGCTTAAATGAAGTAAATAAACATGCACAGCCTTTATTTGCGCGTTTTGGAATTTTCATAGGTGAGTTTTTCGAATGGCTTGGCCGTTTTATCTCAGGCACCGGAAAGGTAATTTTTAAAGTAATTGCTGGTTTTATCGTGGTATTTGGTGTGTTATTTTTAATTGCGTTAATTATTGGTACAGCTGCTTTTCAGGGATTTTGGGATGCCAGTATTTATGAATATTTCCCTTTCTCCATTGTTAATGAAAGCAATAGAGGGATCATTTTATTTGGTGCATTTATTGTTTGCTTTGTTCCAGTTCTGGCTTTGGTGTTATTCTCCATCAGGGTAGCTTTTAACAAACAGGCCATTAATAAAACACTTTCTTTTGCGCTGTTGATTATCTGGCTGGGCGGTGTGGCCGTTACGGGTTACCAGGCTGCTAAAATATCATCTGAATTTAAACAGCACGCAGAGTTAATACAAACCACCGACCTGAAATCATTTTCTATGTATACCCTGAACATTGATAAAAGTAAATATTTCAGCAAAGAAGATAGCGTGGCTTACCATATTGATGCCAATAACCGCCACCAGATTGTGGTTGATGATTTTGAAAACGGACCATTTGTTTCGCCGAACCGGATCCGTATTGATATTAATAAAAGCGAAAACGGTGTTGCCCGTTTAACACAGAAATACGAATCGCAGGGCAAAACCTTCCAAAGTGCCTTACAAAATGCACAGAACATCAGCTATAATTATGTAGTGAAAGATTCAGAACTGATTTTTAGTCCACGGTTTCAATTGAGAAAGGGAAGTATCTGGAGAAACCAGGAAGTAAGGTTAAACCTTGAAATCCCGGTAGGTACAAAACTAATTTTAAAGCAGGATACTTACCGCTACGTGAATAACTACTGGGCCTGGGAGTGTAATGACAGTGAAAATGACCACAACGATTCGAGTCTCTGGATCATGACGGATGATGGGTTGAAATGTGTTGCCAAATTGAAAGAAGAGGCTTTAAAAAGACAAAAGCTAAAAGGAGAACTATTTGATTTGGAACAGTTGAAAAAGAGTAAACCTACGGATACCATTTACCAGGATTCTGTATCAAACCGGATTAGGGAGGTTAAAGAGGAGTTGGGGATAGCGGCTGAGCAATAATCATAAAAAAAAAGAAACCTACTAAAATAGATCTCTCCGTTTCGCTGCGCTTCAGTCGAGATGACGATTAGCGAGGCCGGGATTGACGATCACACCTAAAAAGAAGAAACCATGAAACCATTATTTACGCTAATTGCATGCCTGATGGTGTGTGGGGCTTCTTTTGCCCAAAAATTAAATAAACTTACCGGCAAAATTGTTGATGAAAAAACTGTTCCGGTGTCGTTTGCCGTTGTTCGGATACTGAATTATCCGGATACGAGCCTTTTAAAAAGTGTATCGACCAATATAGATGGTGAGTTTAGCATCGATCAGTTAAAAAGTGGCGACTATGCGCTTTCGGTTTCTATAGTAGGTTTTAAAAGCAAAAAGACAGAACGTTTTACCATCAACGGAGATTTAAATCTACCTGCCATCAGTATAGAAAGTTTAACTAAACAGTTAAAAGAAGTGAGCGTTCAGGGTAAAAAGCCTTTTATCGAACACCAGATTGATAAAACGGTGCTGAATGTAGAGAATAGTATTACATCAACAGGGAATACCGCACTCGAAATTTTAGAGAAAGCGCCTGGTGTGCAAATCGACAGGCAAAACGAACAGATTTTATTAAACAATAAATCGGGTGTAACAGTGATGATTGATGGAAAGAATAATTTTTTATCGGCAGCCGACTTAACTACTTATTTAAATAACTTAAACAGTAGCCAGATCGCAACCATTGAAATTATTACCAATCCATCAGCTAAATATGATGCGGCAGGTAATTCAGGGATCATCAACATCAGGCTAAAAAAGAATAAGGCGTTTGGTACCAATGGTAATGTCTCGTCAACCTATCGTAATGCAATAAGGGCTAATCTGCCTACCAATATTTATGGCTCGGAGTTGAACTTCAACTTAAATCACCGCGTAGAAAAGTGGAACTTTTTTACCAACGCAAATGCCTCTAAAAACAATAACTTCTCCAGTTTATTTTTAGATCGAAGTACCAATGCCAATGGTTTGCAGAGTGTATTTAATCAAAATTTTCAAAAAATATATACCGGATCTCGCCTGGCTGCAAAATTGGGCGCCGATTATTTTGTGAATGACAAAACAACGATCGGAGTGATGTTTGATGGCAGCAGCAGTACGCGTAAACTCGATAATTTCTCCCAAACCTTTATCAATGAAACGCAGGCCGGTACAGTGAATAAAAATTCATTGATCCAATATTCTGATGCCAATACACCAAACAAAAATTATAGTGCAAATTTTAATATCAAACATGATTTTAAAAAGGAGGGGGCAAGTTTAAATTTCGATGCCGATTTCTCTGGTTTTGATTATTCGGGACTGGAAAACTTTAATACTAATTTTTATAATGATAAAGGTGTAGTGTACAACAATACCATCATTAAAAATGATAGTAAAACAGCCATTGATATTTATGCAGCAAAAACCGATTTTACCTGGCCATTATCAAAAACGACCAAGCTGGAAGCGGGCCTGAAAAGCGCTTATGTTAAAACCAATAACGATTTTCTTGCGTCAGCGCTGATTAATAATGAATGGCAGAATATTGTAGGGCAGAGCAATAACTTTATCTATAAGGAAAATGTAAATGCAGCTTATGCCAATTTAGCTAAAGATTGGGGTAAATGGCAGCTTCAGGCGGGTTTACGGGCAGAGTATACACAATCTACCGGTACATCGGTAACCAATAACACGGAGGTGAAGCAACATTATTTATCATTGTTCCCGACGGTTTTTGTCAGTCAGAAAATTTCGGAGAGCAGTAACTTACGATATGCATACGGCAGGCGGATAGACCGACCCAATTACCAGCAGTTAAATCCGTTTAATTTTTATATGGATCCTTATACCATACAGCAGGGAAATCCATATTTGAAGCCCCAGTTTACCAATAATTTTGAAGTGAGTTATAACTATAAAAGTGGATTATCATTTTCTTTGAGTTATTCGAAAACAAAAGATCTCATTTTAGATAGTAAAACGGCACAGAATGACAGCACCAGGATTGTTACCGTTGGACAGGGCAATATTGGGAGCGGAGCATATTATACCGCTAGCTTATATTTTCCGGTAAATATTACCAAATGGTGGAGCCTGCAGAACAACTTTAGCTTATTTTATAATAAATTTAAGGATGATAACCTGGAAGGCGCTCCATTTATGTTGAGTAAAGTGATGTACAACTTTAACATTAACAGTTCTATCACCTTGCCTCATAACTGGACTTTAGAAACCAATTTCTGGCTAAACTCTCCACGTGTGCGTGGTATAGAGCGGACCACTATTTATCAGTACGCTTTAAATATGGGCGTGCAAAAAAGCTTCCTAAACAAAGCTTTAAAATTTAGATTGAATGTTGATGATATCTTCCAGACCAATTACTGGAAAGGCACGCTCGATTATCAAAATGTGAATTTAAGGGTGCAGAACAATTACATCAGCAGAAGGGCTTCCTTCAGTGTGAGTTATAACTTCGGAAACCAGAATTTAAAATCGAACCAAAACCGGAAAACAGCTGCCGATGATATTAAGAACAGAGCGGGAGGGTAGTTTTGAGTTGGGAGTTGGGAGTTCGGAGTCTGAAGTCCTTAGTCTGAAGTCCTTAGTCCGAAGTCCAGAGTCGAACTTACCCCAGTTAACCAATTTAAACAATTAACCACTTAACCATTTCAATATGAAAAATATCTTGTACAGCATCGCGATTTTAGTTGTCGCATTAAGTTTTGGTTGCCATAATGGCGAAGGACATTTATCGGTAAGCACGATAGATAACCTGTCTGTCTTTAAATTTGAAGCAAATTACGCCGAAAGTAAAACGGATAAACTGGAAAAATACCTGGATAGTGCATTGAACAATGAACTACCACTGGATCAGCATATCGATCTTTTAGTGAACTTAAATGGCAGCGATAAGTTTAACCTCAAAGCCAAAAAGGGCTGGTTGGAAATCAATTTCGACAAGAAGAACAGTTCTTTAGCAGGTTATGTGAGAGTAAAAAAACTGACGGAAGGGATTAAAAGCAAGTTGATGGAATAGGTGCGTTTTTAACCGCAAAGGATGCTGAGAGAAGGCGCTGAGGAAGCAAAGTTGAATGTTCTTCGACTCCGCTCAGACTGACGATTTATGAAGAAAAATCTGCGTGTATCAGTGTGATCAGCGGGAGAATGTTTGCCTAATATTTTCCCGCAGATTTAAGATGATGGGCGCAGAACTAAAGCGGTCGTCATTCCCGCGCATGCAGGAACCTTAATGCTTGTATATTGCTATTGCTTTTTTAATGAGGAAGTTAAGCAAGAGAAAAGGCTCAGCTGGTATATCATTAGCTAGTCTTCGACTCCGCTCAGACTGACGATTTATGAAGAAAAATCTGCGTGTATCAGTGTGATCAGCGGGAAATCAATACTGTCATTCTGAACGCAGTGAAGAATCTTTATTAAACCACAGAGAACACAAAGAGAAACACAGAGCTAGTCGATTGTCGCTTAGCACCATGATCTTCGGACTTCGGTCTCTGGACTTTCAGTTGTTGAATCATAAAAAACGCCCATACTTTTCGGCATGAGCGCTAGTTGCTTGCTTATTATTTTTATTGTTTTACATCAGCAGGTGCATTGGTGGTCGAATCTGCTACAGAATCAGTACTGGTACTATCAACTACCTTATTGGTATCGGTGTATTTATACATGCTGTCGGCATTTTCCTGATCGGCTTTTTTACCACTACATGCTGACAATGCTAAACCAAATGCGGCTACTAAAATTATTATTTTCGTTTTCATATCAAATGTTATTGGTGTATTTATATAATCCGTTTTAAAAGGCAATTGTTTTGATCATGGTTAAATTAGTTGGGAGTTGGGTGACCGGGGCCGGAAGTTTAGGTAAATTTTTTTTAACCGCAAAGGTCGCAAATAGAAATGCCCAAAAGGGCACAAAGTTATAGTCAGAAGTCGGAAAGACCGAGGACCGAGGTTTGGTGTCGTCATTGCGAACGGAAGGGCTGGGCAGTTTTGGCGGCGTGAAGCAATCTTTTTAGCAGAATATTCTAGGTATCAAAAGTTGGTCGTCATCTCGACTGTAGCGCAGCGGAACAGGGAGATCTTTGGGCTATGTTAAAAGATTTCTCGACTTCGCTGTGCTCCGCTCGAAATGACGGATAATCGGATGGAGAAACTTCCATAGCAAATCTCTAGGCGTATCGTCATTTCGACCGTAGCGGAGAAATCTTTGAACTGGGTTTACATGCAACTTTAAAAGATTTAGCTTCGCTGAGCCTTCGGGTTCTCGACTTCGCTGCGCTCCGCTCGAAATGACGGATGATCGGATGGAGAAATTTCCATAGCAAATCTCTAGGCGTATCGTCCTTTAGATTTGTTTTGATATTTTATTTAAGGATAAGAAATATCTACTTTGCTTAAATTATAAATCAGATTACCTAAAACGGTAGCGGCACATTAATATGTCGTCAAGGTTTTTATACCTAAGGAATGATGCAATCCGCTACCGTTTTTTCCCTTAGTGACCAGATAACAATTAGGGTATTCCCCATTATTAAGGACTAGGATCGATGGGGCAAAATTTAGGTAACCTTATGCAAACATAAAAAATAAGATGATGATTGCCACTACAAAATTCTTTATTGGTATCGATGTCTTCAAGCCCCACTTTGATGTTGCAGTTATGGCTGTTTTGGATCATGTGAAACAGGAGATAAGAACTGCACGGTTTGATAATACAGCTCCAGGCATAAAGCTGTTCGAGAAGTGGTTGAAATTGCAGAAAACCACATTCAATGCAGATTCCCTGGTTGTCATGGAAAACACCGGCATCTATCACCGTTTGATATGGAGTTTCTGCAGCAGGAGAAACCTGCCCATCCATATTGGCAATGCAGCCCATATTAAATGGAGTTTTGGGATAGCCCGGGGCAAGAACGATAAGATAGACAGTATCCGTTTATGTAACTATGCATTCAAGGAAGCGGATGAACTAAAGGCTACAGCTGCACTTGATCCCGAGCTGATGCTGCTGAAAGACCTGGTATCGGCAAGGACCAAACTGCTTAGGCAAAGGGCCGGCATCAGTGTATCGATGAAAGAACTTGGCAATGTCAATGGGAAAGCGTATCAGAAAGTGGTTGAAAAAGCACTTAAAAGCGCAATAAACGGTATAGCCAGATCAATCAGGGACGTTGAGGACCAGATCAAAAAGATTATCATGGGAAACCGGGATTTCAAACGCAACTATAAACTATTGATAAGTATCCCTGGAATGGGACATGTTACAGCGGTATACCTGATCGGCTGTACAGGAAATTTTTCGGGCAGGCCTAGCGGAAAGGAACTGGCCTGTTACGCAGGGGTTGCACCATTTGAACAGACCAGCGGTATAAGCATAAAAGGCAAGCCAAAGGTTCACCGGATGGCCAATAAAGAGCTTAAAAGGCTTTTGCACATGTGTGCATTATCTTTAATTCAGCACAATCAGGAATTCAAAGCATACTATAATAGAAAAAAGGATGAAGGGAAGCACAGCATGAGCATAATCAATGCCGTTAGAAACAAAATAGCACTGAGAGTCGCTGCAGTTATAAAAAATCAGACCAGCTATAAAAATAACTATAATATAGCTGCATAAAATTTGTTTTTATCATAACAATCATTTCGACCGTAGCGCCTGCCCGTACAGGCGGGGAGAAATCTTTGAACCGGGTTTTATATGCAACTTTAAAAGATTTAGCTTCGCTGAGCCTTCGGATTCTCGACTTCGCTGTGCTCCGCTCGAAATGACGGATAATCGGATGGAGAAATTTCCAGGCATATCATTGCGAACTGAAGGGCAGGGCAGTTGTGGTGGCAGGGAAGTCCGCTTTTATAACATGTGCAAAAATAATTAGCCACGGAAACACAGAAATCATGGAGGAAATTAAAGTTTTCCGTGTTCTTCGTGCTTCCGTGGCAAAAATAATGCTTGAGCAGGCGCAGAAAGAAGAAGTAGTATATTGAAGATGATCGTCACCCTAACCTGTAGCGCAGCGGAAAGCTACGCAGTAAACCGAGCCTTATGCGAGTTCACCGAAGGTAATTTATTTCAGGGTCTATCCATAATTAACATACCCGTAGTACCATTAAATTCTTCTTTTAATACATTTTTTAGCAGCTTAATTATAAAATTTTGCTATATTCATATCGCGAACACAGTTGGGCATGTATTTAATTTTTTTAAAATGCACCTAACAAAAAATCAAATTACTTTAGCTAAACTGGAGTTTAGTTATCGCACACTGAAAAGACCGGTAAACGTAAACCTGGCCCAAAATTCAATTCAATTTTTAAAACAGCTCCGCGGCAAACCATCATCTGGTAAAGAATGCGATTGGTATGTGCTGTTTGTAAATCAAAACCACGAGGTTTTTTGCTGGCACAAACTAAAACAGCAAGCAAAACCAATTAACGGCATACAGCAACTGGCGGGTTTGGCTGTTGCCTGTAATGCTTATGGTGTACTGGTGTTAAACTATTGTGACGTGAAAAGCATTAAGGTTAACCCCCTCGACGAACTTTTTGTAAGCACCTGTTTTAATACCTGCGCAAAGCTAAACATCGAAATTATCGATTATGTAATCTGTAATGCGCAAACACATTATAGTTTTAGGGATGGGTATAGGGATTAAAAAACTACTGGGCTGTTGAAAGACAGCCTAGTGCATTTAAGTTTGTTTTATCGTTATTCGTTGGCCGCTTCGTCATTAAGAACCGAAGCGTATTGACTTGAGATGGGGTAAAGCAATCTTTTAGTATCTAAATTTAGATAAAGTACAAGTCAGGCCGTCGCACCGGTCTCGGACGGTAAAGACTTGCGCTAGATTGGGTATGGGCTTGGGGTGGAGTGAAGCAATCTTTTTAGGAAATATTTCACGCCTAAATTTTAAATAAAGCACAAGTTAGGCCATTGTTTCGACTAAAGCGCCAAGACTTGCGCTAGAATAGAGAATTGATAATTTCACACACGACATGCGTGTGCTAACGAAGCTTTTATCAAACTCATAATTATGTAGTGCTCATTTATTCAAATTCAACTAACTCTGGATATTTTGTCATTAAGCTTTCGACTTCGTACAGCATGTTTTTTCTTCTGTAAATTTCAAGAAGTGCTCTAAATGCAAAATAGTTATGTGAATTCATGCGCAATGATTCAGTAAGTGTTATAATGGCTTTTTGAGCATCACCCTGAATGTAGTAATCAAACTCTGCTTGCATTTCTCTCATTACATCAGTAGCCTTTTTGTCTAAACTTTTTGAAGCGTTATTAAGAAGTTCTTCGATTTTTTCTAAGTCGAATTCTGTTTTATCTGCCTTTTTTATTAAGCATGTAAAATATGCTTGAATATGAAGAATATTGGTCTTAAATCTGTTGTAATTATCTTTTGCCCAACCTAGAGCTTTCATATATTCACCTTTTCGCAGGTAGACATTCACCAACTCTCTTTTTGTCCTTGAATGATTTTCATCAATCTTTAATACATCTAAAAAATGGGTTTCAGCTTCTGTCATCTTATCACCATTTCGGTAATAAAACCCAAATAAAAAGTGATAATCGATCTGGGACTCGTCATCTTGATTGTTGAAAAACTTCACAATCTCAAAAAAATTCTCATTTTGTTTTCTACAATAAGCAAGGCATAACCAAATTCTTGTTTCTCGAATAATTTGGAAATCGAATTTGCTCTCATTTTCCAAAAGTTTAACACATAATTGAATTACGGTTTTATATTGCCTGTCATTATATTCTTTAATAATAGATTTTAAAATGAATGAGGGGATTAAATATCTGGAGGGAATAGGTTTGTTCTCTCTAATCATTGTCTCCAGGGTAAATAAAAATTCTGAATAGTCAGATGTCTCTGTTAACTCTAGAGGTTTTTCAATCGCCTCTTTTGCGACTTCTTTGATTCTTTCACTTATAGATTTGTCAAGTTCTAATTTAGAACGGTTTATATAGTCAGAAATAGAGGTATTTAATTTTAAATAGTCGTGTGTTGAACTTATAGAAAAGAATAATGTCAAGTCGAAAAGTCTTTGGATTGATTTGTAAACATCATCACTTTCTCCGAAAATTTTATATACCAAATCGTAACTAATAACTTCAAATCTGGATAAGGCAATTAACATTTGCCTACTCAGTGTATCATCTTTTAAAAAACCTAAAATTGATAATGCTCTTAGTTCATCAAATTCTTCAATATCATTTACAAAAGACTTTGAATCTACAACACCCATACTGTCGATTAGGTTAGCGGCATATATAATTTGTCCTGGGATACCTTTCAAATATTGAAGAAAAAATTTTGTGTCTGCTGGATTAAGGGTTTGTTTAATAATGTTAAGGTATTGTATGAAAAAAGTTTGAGTGTCTTCTTTGGAAAGTTCATCTACTTGAAAATTAAGAACATTTCCAAGTTTTTTAATGTGAGGACCGTAGGGTTTGAACTTTGAAATTAAACAAATGCAAACTTGATTTTGTAGTTCAGGTGCGGATATTATCTCCTTAAACCATCCAACCAAAGAATGATTGGGTAATACGATACTTCCTTCGTCTACTACGAATAAAATTTCACCTGTTTCGGAAAATTTCTTAATATAATCGCGACCGAGTTTAATTTTATCTTGTAACTCTTCAGTGGAAAAATCTTTTTGAAAAATCTCTGGACTAATTTCGACAAAATTTAGCTTGTAGAGGAAATCTTCAATACTTTCTTTTGCGCCTATTGAAATCGGAACTGGTTCATACCATTTATCGACAACTCTGGTTTTTATTAATCCATTTCTTAAAAAGGTTCTTCTTCCCATTCCTTCAAAGAAACTCGACGCAATTATGCAGGTGGGTTTAGAATTATCAATGTTAATGATCTTTCTTTCAAACTCCTGCATTATATCATTGCGGCCAACAAATAGGTCATTAGTTTCTCTTAAATGAGCAAATTGCTTAAAATTACTTTCCCTTAATAATTGTCTAATTTTTTTTAGGATAATTACTTCATTGTCAAAATATTTTAAGTTATATGGTTTTCTAATCCAGTCAGGAATATTTTCGTCATTGTGATCTATTGATTTATCAATAATTAGTGGAAATATCCTATCAATTCTTTTGTCTGAGGATAAAAGTTTTGCTTGGGTAATTTCCTTTTTAATCCACTCTGATTCTAGTGCGGTCTTAGAAATAAAGAGAACAAAAACATCTGTATCAGACAATCCTTTAAATATTTCGTCCAAGGTTTGTCTGCCTGCTTCAAATGTGAATTTGTCATAGTGGCAATTATTTTTTCCTAGTTGAGTTGCAATTTTTTCGACTAATTCTTTGTCTTTACTGCTATGAGATAAAAATGCTTTTGCCATCTTCTGGTTTGTTATTTATTAATTTAAAATGTCTACATCAAAATCTTAATATAGCCCATCATTATAGCTATACTTTATGTTGTAAACATATGCAATCTCCAGTTTATAACTAAAGAAAACTAAATCACATTTTAGTCTTTGCATAAAACTAAGATTATTTTTCAAGTTCCAAAAATTACATAGGTTAATAGAATAGGAATTGAACGGCTTAGTTTTTCTAAGATATAAACAAAAATCACAGCAAACACAGTAAACCGTAAGAATTTATTTAACTGCTCGTACCGAAATACTTATAGAGCTGGGGGCATTACCCCCTTTTAGCGCAAATCTAGTGGGTAGGATAGTAGGGTTGGGGCACTTCTGCTTTCCAGAATTTGGATAGATAGATTTTTACCTTAGAGATTATTTTAAAGCACTAGTCATTCCTTTGTACTGGCCTAAAGCACTTAGACTTCCGCCAGGAAGTTTTCCTAAAACCTAAAGAACAAATCGGTATCTGGTTTTCTATAGCTATTTGCTATGCATGCATTGTAAATCTGTTATCTTTGCAGCATTTAACCGTTTATCCGCATTCATTAACTTATTTCATGGGCAAAAACAGAATCGGCTCTACCATTTCGTACTTCTTTTTAGGCGAGTACTTTTCTGATGCCCTGCGCACCACCATTACCGTGGTATTGCCCATTATTTTATTTTTTTACCTGGGCAATCCCGAAGCCGCCAAAGGAATAGGGGTTGGGGCTTTGCTAATCAGTTTAACCGACCTGCCTGATAACCGGCTGAATAAATTGAAAACAGCCTTATCCAGTATCATCGTGTTTTTCCTGGCCACATTGGTGGTTTCATCCGTATTGTACCATCCATACCTTACCGCGGCAGTGGTGGTTATGGCTGCTTTTGGCTGTTCCATGTTTGCGGTATATGGGCAAAAACTCTCGTTGATCGGCACCATGGCCCTGATTGTATGCACCTTTGTAATGGGGCTCCATCCGGCCAGGCCGCTGTATTTTAGCAGTTATATTTTGGTGGGTGGTGTATGGTATTATGTCATCAGCCTGATCCAGATTTTGATACGGCCCTACCGTTCGCTGCATCATGCTATTTTCGAATGCCTGATGAGCAGTGCCGCATTTTTAAATGCAAAGGCTAAAAATTATGATGTGGATGTACCGCTCGATCCACAACAGAAGGAAGCCATTAAACTGCACATTAAGGTAAACCAGAAACACGAGCTGATCCGCAACCTGCTGCTTACCGATAAATATGCCATGAATCCCGATAACCCCAAAGGCCGGTTGTTGCTGGAGCGGGCCAGGTTACTGATTGATTTATACGAACAGTTGAACGCCGTACATTACGATTATGCTTTGGTGCGAAAAACTTTAGCTATCGGCCCGAGTCTGAAACTGATTGCCGGTTTGATTAAATTACTGGCTAAAGAACTGGAGCAGTTGGGCAGGCACGTACGTTCGGCAAAGGCTTATAAAGGAGAGGTAGCCACCAACATCGAATATCAGCAGCAACGCATCGTGTTATTGCAGGAAATGGAACGTTTAAACGAAAGCCAGCGTAAAATTGTGCTGAAGGTGGTTTCGAACATGAACGATATTGTACGTATTATCGAGATGATCAGGGGTAATGAGCGTACCACCGAAAAACACTTGCAGGAACTGAGCGGAAAAATTTCTTACCCGCTGTTTATTACCGGCGATCGTTTTTCCATTCAGGAGCACCTGACGCTAAAATCGCCCATTTTTAGGTTTTCACTGCGGCTGGCTATCTGTTTCCTGTTTGGTTTCCTGCTCATCTGGCAGTTGGAGCCGAGCAAATACAGTTATTGGCTTTTTCTCACCCTGGTCATTGTAGCGCGACCTAAATTTTCAATCACCTGGAAACGGAATTTACAGCGTTTAAAGGGTAGTATGGGGGGCGTTGTCATCGGGCTGATCATTATCTATTTTGTGAAAAGTCCGGCGGTGCTGCTTTCTTTTTCGGTTGTTTTCTTACTTGGTTTTTATGCCTTTAACCGTTTAAACTATACGATAAGTGTATTGTGTATTACACCGGCGGTTATTTTAACACTGGGCAGTTATCAGGGGCATTTCGATCACCTGGTGCACGACCGGATTATCTTCACCGTACTGGGCTGTGTTATTGCTATTTTTGCTACCTATTTGTTCCCGATTTGGGATAGCCAGCAACTAAAGGCGAAAATTACGGATGCGGTTAAAGCCAGTATCCGTTACCTGGAGGTGGCTATTCAAAACCAGGCCGAAAGGGATGAGAATCAATCGCGCATGGCGCGAAAAAATGCCAATTTAAGTTTGTCTGGCTTAAGCGAAGCGATTGATTCCGCCAGTCAGGAACCGATGCGGAAACACATCGATTTTAATGGACTTTATGATGTACAGGCTATTATTTACCAGATTAATGCCATCATCACTTCTATATACCTTTCGGGTCATCATCAACCGGGGCAGGCCAATGCGTTGCTGGTGAAACAAATTGTAAGTAACCTGAATAATGAAACTGAATTAAAAAACGATGCAGTACCGCGTGTTGATATTAGGGATTTAAATCATGACGATCATTCTACCAGCCAGAAGTTGGCGCACATTACCGCTTTATCGGATGAATTTAAGCGGTTTAGTGCTGGTTTTTTCAGGTGAATTTGATTGCTTGTCAGTCTGAGCGGAGTCGAAGACCTCTTCAATAGATCAATTTAGCTGTTTTTTGGAAATGAAAGGGCAGTATATCTTGGCGGATTATAGTCCTGCTTTCCATTCCAAGTCCTCTTCCGATGGAAAATCGGGATTCCGGGCTTTCCATTTCAATCAGGTTTATTCACGAAGTTTTGTGCTGGTTTTCGAAGATAAATTTAATTTTTTGTCAGTCTGAGCGGAGTCGAAGACCTCTTCAATAGATCAATTTAGTTGTTTTTTGGAAATGAAAGGGCAGTATATCTTGGCGGATTATAGTCCTGCTTTCCATTCCAAGTCCTCGCTGCGCTGTGGGCTTTCCATTTCAATCAGGTTTATTCACAAAGTTCTGGGCTGGTTTTCGAAGATAAATTTAATTTTTTGTCAGTCTGAGCGGAGTCGAAGACCGTATCAAATGTTAATTATCAAAATGTATTTGTACATAAAAGATCCTTCGACTACGCTACCATTGACGTTATTTTGAAAATCATTACTAATCAACACTTAACCGCTTTTGCATTTCCATCCAGCTAGGCCATAGCACGGTATCCCCGTTCTACCTAAATCCGGCCTAACAAATTTTTCGGGCTGCACTGCCCAAGCCAACCTACTAGCTTCGAAAGAAAAATTTTCAGCCGGTGTTTTTTGTTTCTTTTTGACACCAAAAAGAAAGAGCCCTTCGGCGGCGGCGAGCCGAGGCAAGAATTGTGTGAAGGAAAAAACGTCAATCATATTGATTTTTATATCATAAATTATCCCTCAGGATGACAGATTCTCTAAAAATAGTCGTCATTGCGAGGAGGAACGACGAAGCAATCTTTCATGCTAATGATCCTCACTATAAAGATTGCTTCGTCGGCTGAAAGAGCCTTCTCGCAATGACGATTCTAACATTGGAGATAACCTCCACCTCCGTGTTTAACCCGTGCTTCCATAGCATCACATCGTAAATCAGCGGTAATAAATTTGTTTGATTTACCCGCCGCCAGTTGTATATTACTATATTGTGCCCGTTTTAAACATGCTTATATGAAAAAATCATTCCTTATTCTGCTTTGCCTCTCTTTTCTAGCCGTAACCACTTTTGCCCAAAAGAAACCCAATTTCTGGGATGATGTACAGATAATTAAAAAGTACGATCAAATGTATAAACCGCCTGTAAATCCGGTGCTGTTTGTGGGGAGTTCATCTATCCGTAAATGGGATGATTGTACACAGGTTTTTGCCAAATACAATGCTTTGAACCGTGGTATTGGTGGAGCTGTAATTAATGATATTACCTATTATTTAAATGATGTTGTTTTTCCCTATCAGCCAAAACAGATTGTACTGTATGTGGGCGAAAACGACCTGCCAAACGAAACGGTAACACCCGATACCGTTTTAAACCGGACCATCCAATTATATCAGTCCATTAGGTCAAAACTACCAACGGTGCCTATTGTGTACATCTCAATTAAACCGAGTCCGAGCAGAGATAAGTTTAAAGAAAAAGCAGTAGCCTCAAATGCGCTAATCCAAAAGTTTTTAGCAGGCGAAGCCAACACCAAATTCGTTAACGTTTATTCTTTAATGTTAACGAAAGATGGAAAATTAAGACCCGAACTTTTTGTGGAAGATATGCTGCATATGAATGCTAAAGGTTATGCCATCTGGAGAAAAGCTGTGGAACCGCTTTTGTTGAAGTAGATTTTTTAGTCGGAAAGTCCGGCGTCGGAGGTCCGAAGGCTAAAGTTGAATATCAAACATAAATTCCGTCATTTCGACCGGAGTGCAACGTAGCGGAGAAATCTATGGTAAGTATATCGAGGTTAAAATTAATCAGGGATATTTTATCAAAGTGTATTGGGGTAGCGTAACGATACAATCGTTACGCTATTTATGCGCGCGTTAGAAGCGAGCACAAGCCTGGAACCGGAATCCGTCATTTCGACCGGAGTGCAACGTAGCGGAGAAATCTATGGTAAGGATATTGAGACTAGAATTCCTGCAAGAGGTAAACAAAGTGTATTGGAATAGCTTAATTATACAATCGCTATTTTATTTACACACACGTTAGAAACGCGCGCAAGTTTAATGAATAATCTAAAGCACACGCTAGTAGCGATCGTTTTAAGATTGCTTCGTCGGCTGAAAAAGCCTTCTCGCAATGACGACCCTTGCAGCCCACCATTTAGTACAAATAAACCACGGTCTCCAATAAACTAGCCCCGATAGAGCGGAAAGCCCGGAGCGAAGCATGAGTGAGGACTTGCAGTGAAAGCGGGACCGAACCCAACCTACTAACCACAGGTATTGCGCTTCAAAATAATAGGAAGACTAAATAGGAAAGGCCAAAGCAAAAAGTTAGATGTTTAAAAATGTCTTTATAATGGTGCACATTAAACGATACAATCGTTAAACTATTTCTGCACGCGTTAGAAACGCACCCAAGCCACTGAAATTGTAAGCGCGGCTAACCAGAATTAAAATTATATATTTATTATTGCGTTTTAACTCCTCCCTAACCAAAATGAAGCGACTTTTACCGGCTATATTATTCTTCTTAACTGCTTATTATACCCATGCACAGGTGCTGTTAGGGATACCGCAAGTGGTAAACTACAATAACGAGCAATATAATGGCGGCATTCAGAACTGGGACGTAGAGCAGGATAAAAATGGCATCCTTTATTTTGGTAACAACGAGGGGCTGCTAACTTTTAACGGTCGCTATTGGAACCTGTTCAAATTACCCAACTTTACCTCTGTACGTTCGGTGGGGATCGATTCCAAAAACCGCATTTATGTTGGCGGACAGGATGAGTTTGGTTATTTCTACCCCAATGCGCAGGGTATTTTAAAATATACCTCGCTGTTAAACCTATTGCCCGAAAATATGCGGAAACTGGCCGATATCTGGGGCGTCTCAGTCGTTCGTGATGAAGTGTTTTTTAGGTCGATACATGCCATACTGCATTATAAAGATGGCGTAATTAAAAGTTATAAAACCAATACCAACTGGATGTTTATGGGTACTGCAAAAGGCAAAATCTTTTCGCAGTCGTCTGATTCGGGCCTCATGTTTTACGATCATGGCCTATGGAAACCATTTTGTAAGGACAGTATTTTAAACCGCTCAGGCATTACCGCTGTATTGCCCTACAGTGGCGATACTTTACTGGTTTCGATGTTAAAAAAAGGATTGTTTTTGCTTATTAACCACCAACTAAAACCTTTGACCAGCAGCTTAAACCAGGTTTTTTTAAACGAACGGATTTATTTTGCAACGCAGCTCAGTTCAGATTTATATGGGGTAGCCACCACTTCTGGTGGGGTATATATCATGAATAAAAAGGGCAATCTGGTGCAGAAATATAACTATAAAGAAGGCTTACAGAACAACAACGTAAGGGGTATACTGCTGGATAAGGATAAAAACATGTGGCTGGCGTTGGATGATGGGATTGCTTACGTGGCCATTAATAGTGCCGTAAAAAGCATTTCTCCCGATCGGAATAAACAGATTACCAGTTACGCCTTTCGCAAATACGGACAATCAATTTATATTGGTACCTCTAACGGTTTGTACCAGGCCAAAATTAATACGGCAATGCCCGATTTAAGCTATTCGCCGGCTGATTTCGAAGAGGTGAAAAACAGTAAAGGGCAGGTATGGGGATTGGATGAAATTAATAACCAGCTGCTAATGGCACATGAAGACGGAACCCTGCTGGTGAAAGATAATACTGCCACCCCGCTGTATAGCTTAATTGGTACCTGGATGTACCAAACCATAGATAATGTTTATCCAAGCAAAGAGGTCATAGCAGGTACTTATGCCGGATTACAGGAACTCACCTATGATGGAAGCCGCTTTATAAATGGTGGTAAAATTGCAGGCATTAACGAAACACTGCGTTTTATAGTTGCCGATAATAATAATCCCGATCAGATCTGGGCTTCGCATCCTTACCATGGTGTATATAAAATAGAACTCCAGCCCGATCATAAAAGTATTTTGCATACCACCTTGTTCTCCGATCGGGATGGCTTACCAACCAAGCTTTACAATTATGTGTTTCATATTAAAAACAGGGTAGTTATTGCCACAACAAGCGGGATTTTCGAATACAATGCTGCAAGCAAAAAGTTTATACGGTTTAAATTGTTCGGCTCAGCCCTTAATGGTATTCCTATTCAATATCTGAAAGAAGATAATGATGGTAATATCTGGTTTGTAACCAATAAGAAGGTTGGCGTTATCGATTTCCATAGGCCAAACGGCAAAACTCCCTTCAGTGTTTTATACCTGCCCGAGCTGAATGGCAAAGTGGTTGGTGGTTTCGAATCGATATATGCACCCGATAGTCAAAATATATTTATCGGGGCCAACAAAGGCGCTTACCATATCAATTACAAAAAATACATTCAGAATATCACCCGGCCAAACGTAGTATTGAGCACCGTAAAATTAATGGGCAACAAAGATAGTGTGGTTTTTGGCGGCTATTTTGTAAACAAGGGGAATATTGTACCTAAACAGGAGCTGAGTGAAATACCCGAATATGTAAACAGCCTGAATTCGATCCATTTCGAATATGCCTCTACACTGTTTGAGCATGATAAAAACATCAAATTCAGTTATCAGCTTACAGGCTTTGATGGCGAATGGTCTGCCTGGAGTACGAAAAGTGAAAAAGATTATACCAATTTACCGGCCGGAAAATATACGTTTAATGTGAAGGCGACTACCGGCATCAGTAACGAATCTGAGGTGGTAAGTTATACTTTCGTGGTGCTGCCGGCCTGGTACAATACCATTTGGATGCGGATTATTTACCTGATTTTAATTGTAATGGCCATAAGGTTGATGATCAGGTGGCAAAAAACGAAACACATTAAAGAGCAGGAACGCATGAGCTACCTGCACCAGCTGGAGCTTGATCGAAATGAAAAAGAAATTGTGCGGCTGCAGAACGAAAAGCTCGAAGCCGATGTAAATTATAAAAACAAAGAGCTCTCTACCATGACCATGCACCTGGTGCAACGTGGTAAGGTGCTGGCTAAAATTAAGGAAGTGATATCTGCGGTAATTAAAAACCACGACCTTAATGAGAGTTCGCCAAGTTTCAGGCACCTGATCAGGCTGATTAAGGATGTAGAGAAAAAAGACCAGGAACTGGATCACATGAGTGTACACTTCAATCATGTAAATACCGAATTCTTTACCCGTCTTAAAGATCTTTATCCAGACCTGAGCCAGAATGACCTGAAATTCTGCGCCTATTTGTCTATGAACCTTTCTTCAAAAGAAATGGCCCAGCTGATGAACGTGACGATTAAAGCGATTGAAGTAGGCCGTTACCGCCTTCGGAAAAAACTACAGCTAAAGCCGGAAACCAATCTGTATGAGTTTTTGATTGAAATAGCGCGACAGAAAATGCCATAAACGCATGTTTTTGTTACAAAAGCTGCTTTTTTTGATTGAAATATTCAAGTAACTGTTGTACAGATTTTTATGACTTACCTGTAGGGCTTATGTAGGTCTGTTTTTTCTCTTATTTATCCACTTTTAAGGCTGTTGTATGGTTGGTGTAGTAGGGTTAAATTCTGCTGTTGCTATACACGTGTATAGATTTGATCCATGAACAGCAACCAGTAAGACTGTATCATGAACTAACCAAATTAATTCACTTAAAAGTAATTTCTATGAGAGGAAGATTTACATTCGTATTCTTCGTTTACTGTATCCTGGCATTACCGTTGGCCTTATTGGCTCAAGACATTCCGGTTACAGGAAAGGTAACAGAACAAAATGGTAGTCCGTTGCCAGGTGTAACGGTTCGGCTGGAAGGCACCACCAAGGCTGCATCTACTGACGCCAGTGGTGTTTTCAGCATCCAGGCACCTGTTGGTGGAAAATTAAACATCAGTTTAATTGGTATGACCACACAGACGATAACTGTTCCTGCTGATGGCCGTATTAATGTATCGCTGTCTGCTAATTCAAAAGATTTGACCGAGGTGGTCGTTGTGGGTTACGGTACACAGAAAAAAGCACTCGTAACCGGATCCATCTCCAGCGTAAAGGCAAAAGATCTGGAATCGATGCCCATTAACAGAGTAGAACAAGCCTTACAAGGAAGAACATCTGGTTTAACAATTGCCAGTGGCAATGGACAACCTGGATCTGCTTCGACAGTGAGGGTGAGGGGCTTTACCTCTTTTGCTTCTTCGGGTAATAACGATCCGCTCTGGGTTGTTGATGGGGTAATTGTAGATAATGGCGGTATTGGTTATCTAAATCAATCAGACATTGAATCTATTGAGGTTTTAAAAGATGCAGCTTCACAAGCCATTTATGGCGCCAGAGCGGCAAACGGTGTAATTATTGTTTCTACCAAGAAAGGTAGAGAGGGAAGATTATCTATTAATTACAATGGATTTTATGGTACACAGGCACCGGCTAAAAAGTTAAAACTATTAAATGCCACTCAATATGCTACCATCAGAAATGAAGCGTATGCTAACAGTTACAATGCAGCAACCGATGGCACTTTTACACTTCCCTATGCAAATCCATCTGTTTATGGAGAAGGTACCGATTGGCAATCTGTTGTTTTTAATAATGATGCCCGCAGACAGACCCATGAGTTTAGCGTTTCAGGTGGAACCAATAAATCTACCTTTTATACTTCGTTTGGTTACATCGATCAGCAGGGGATTGTATCTACGCCTATTTCCAATTTTAACCGTGCAAACATCCGTCTAAATTCTACATTTAAGCCTGCCAAGTGGATAACATTTGGCGAGAATTTAGGTTACAGCCATTCGGTAAATAAGTCTTTAGGTAATACCAATAGTGAATTTGGTGGTCCATTAAGTTCGGCCATTCATTTAGATCCAATAACCCCGGTTATTCAAACAGATCCAAACATTTTAAGCAAATCTCCTTACACCATTGCCAATATTATAAGAGACCCTGCAACAGGATTTCCTTATGGTATTTCGGGCCCGGTTGGTCAGGAGATGAGTAATCCTTTGGCATACAATCAAACCAGATTGGGTAACTATGGCTGGGATCATAACATTGTTGGTAATGCTTTCTTAGAAATTGAGCCTATTGAAAATTTAAAATTCAGGTCATCATTGGGAACTAAACTTGCTTTTTATGGTTCAGAATCTTATACCCCGCTATATTGGTTGAGTCCTGCTAATACGAATTCGAAGACTAACTTCTATCGCGAGATGAATATGACCCTAAATTACAATTGGGAGAATACCATAAGCTATTCTAAAAGTTTTGGTAAACACCACGCCTATGCTATTTTAGGTCAGGGTTATTATATGGACAACAATAACCGTGGTTTAAATGTAAGGTTTAACAACATCATTGCTCAGGATTTTTATCAGGCCAATTTAAACTATAAGCCGGCAACTGCCGATATCCAGGGTGATGGTAGTGATGCTACCTTGCATGTTGTTAACTCTTTATTTACCCGTGTAACTTATGATTACGATGAAAAATATCTATTTACGGGTATTATCCGTCGTGATGGTTCTTCACGCTTTGGTACAAACAACCGTTTTGGTTACTTTCCTTCGGCATCAATTGGCTGGGTACCTTCAAAAGAGGCTTTCTGGAAAGAAAACAAGGTTGTTAACTTCTTAAAGTTACGTGGTAGTTATGGTATTACCGGAAATGATGCCATTGGCGATTTCAGTTACATATCATTGGTAAATAGCGGGCGTAACTATACTTTTGGTACTACCGATGTAAGTACCATTGGATGGAGTCCGGCTGCTTTATCAAACCCTGATCTGAAATGGGAAGAAACCCACCAAACCGATATCGGTTTAGATGCGACCTTATTTAATGATTTTAGCCTGAGCGCTTCTTACTTCAAAAAGAAAACCATTGGCGTATTGCAAACACCTTCTATTCCGCTTTATTTAGGTGCAGCTGGTGGTGCCGCAGAAAATGTTGGTGATATGCAGAATACCGGTATAGAATTCGAATTGGGTTATCGGAAAAAAATAGGGGAACTTAATTTAGGTATTAATGCCAATATCTCGACCCTGAAAAATAAGGTAACCAAACTATTACCTGGAAGAGAATTTATTGAAGATAATGCTCAAAGTTTTCAAGGAATGGGCAACTTTACCCGTACCGGACTTGGACGTGCATTTAATGAGTTTTACGGGTATGAAGCGCTTGGCATTTTCCAGTCACAAGCAGAGATTGACGCTTACAGAGGACCGGGAGGTACCATATTGCAACCTTCTGCAAAACCAGGAGATGTTAAATTTGCCAACTTAGACGGAAATGAAACTATAAACGGTAGCGACCGTACTTATTTAGGCAGCCCGCTTCCAAAATATACCTATGGTATTACCATTAACCTGGCTTATAAAAACTTTGATTTTGTTGCCTTCGGAAACGGTGTAGGCGGAAACATGATCTTCCAGGGATTAAGACGTTTGGATGTAACTTACGGAAACTGGCAACAATCTATTCTAGACAGGTGGACACCAACCAACACTTCTACTGATGTTCCCCGTGTTGCAGACAAAGATCTTAATGGAAACTATACCAAATTCTCTAAAAATTATTTAGAAAAAGGTGATTACTTCCGTTTAAAAACCCTTCAGGTAGGTTATAATCTTCCAGGTAATGTGATTAAAAAAATTGGCGCACAAAAAGTTAGGGTGTATCTCATGAGTGAAAACCTATGGACCATTACAAAATATACCGGTTACGATCCCGAAATCGGTGGAACTGTATTGGGTGTAGATCGTGGCGTTTATCCACAGGCCCGTTCGTTTATGGTAGGTTTAAATGTTGGATTCTAAAAAAAATAAAAATGAAAAAGAATATTTTAGCTATTGCAGCCTTTTTAACCGCATCTCAGCTTATCGTTTCTTGTCAAAAACAGCTAGATGTAAATCCACGAGAGCGTATACTAGAGTCAAATTATTATCAAACTCAGCAACAGGCATTTACAGGTTTGGTAGCAGTTTATGATCAATTGGGCAATCAATCAAGCGGTTATCTCACCAAACTTAATTTATTCTGCTCCGCAT
Organism: Pedobacter sp. BG31; assembly: GCF_042464845.1. Classification (NCBI taxonomy): domain Bacteria; kingdom Pseudomonadati; phylum Bacteroidota; class Sphingobacteriia; order Sphingobacteriales; family Sphingobacteriaceae; genus Pedobacter; species Pedobacter sp. BG31. Next base: position 51,838 of record NZ_JBHNZK010000005.1, on the reverse strand, counting down.
CAGATGATCATTATGCTGGCGCCGATTCTCCGTCAGATTTAGGTGATATGCAGGCCATGAATAATTATACCGTAAACTCATTATCGGGAGCCCCAAGTTATTTATGGAGTAAAGGCTTTACCGGTGTTTACCGCGCAAATGTGCTATTGAAAAAGATAGAAGGCATCAGCATGGATGCATCAACCAAGGCAAGATATATTGCTGAGGCTAAAGCATTACGGGCTATATTTTATTTTGATTTGGTACGCATTTTCAAAAACATACCGCTAATCCTGTCGCCGATAGAGCCTTCTGCTATGTTCGATGTTACGCAGGTTGCTCCGGCTGATGTATATAAACAGATAGAACAAGATCTAAAAGAGTCAATATCGGCTCTTCCGGTAACGATCCCTACTGCAGATGCAGGACGCTTAAACCAAGGTGCAGCACATGCGGTTTTAGGTAAGGTTTATTTATGGCAGGAAAAATGGGCCCTGGCAGCTACAGAGTTTGCCGAGGTTAATGGTACAGCACCCGGCGCAAGTACTTATGGCTATAAATTATTACCAAAATTTGCTGATTTGTGGAACTGGAAAAATAAATTCAATTCAGAGTCTATATTAGAGCTCAGTTACAATACTACCTCTAACATGGGCTGGAGTAACGTTGGTAGCCGTGAAGGTAATGTGATGGGCATTCTGGTAGGGCCACGCAACTATGTACCTGTAATTGCAGCGCAAGCACCAGATTATGTTTCGGGTTGGAGTGTGATGCCAATAACCAAAGAATTGTTTGATTTAATCCATTACGATCCACGTAACAAACCTACGGTTGCCAATTTAGATAGTTTGGAAAAAGCTGGTATTGTAACCTATAAACATGCTAATGATAATACCGGATATTTTGTGGAGAAATATGCGGGTAGGGTTTCTACCAAGGCTGCTGTTGGCCAGTTGGAATTAAACTTTGGTCAGAATATGTATGAAATCCGTTTAGCTGATACCTACTTAATGGAAGCCGAAGCATTGTTGAGAAGCGGTGCGGCTGTTGGCACAGGTTCCAGAGCATATATTTTCTTTAATGCTGTAAGAGCCCGGGTAGGTTTAAATCCTGTTGAGGTAACCATGGATAATATCATGAAGGAAAGACGCCTTGAACTGGTAGCCGAAGGACAAAGATGGTTTGATTTGGTTAGATGGGGACTTGCGCCAACTAAACTGGCCTTTAAAGGATTTCAGGCAAATAAAAATGAGACCTTACCTATCCCTCAAGCGGAGCTAAACAATACTAAAATTGTACAAAGTAAAGAGTGGGGTGGCACTAAATAAACTCAAGTATATATATCCTTAAAGTTTAATTGTTACAGGGAGAAAGCGAAGTCTTTCTTCCTGTTTTTTATCAGATTAATTTCCTTATATGCTATTTACCAAGTCCGTTGGACTCTTAGTAGGTTGTGCTTTTACTTTTTCGGTTATGGCGCAAGGCCAGCCACAAGTGTGGTTAACCAAAGCCGATCGTACAGCCTTATTTACCCGTCAGGCTACAGGTTTAAAGTTGTCTACAGCTACAAACAAAAAACCAGTGATTTTAATCAACGATAAAAAAACTTTTCAGAGTATAGTTGGCTTTGGCTATGCTTTAACCGGGGGTAGTGCGCAGCATATTATAAAAATGTCGGCACAGGCAAGGGCAGCATTGCTTAAAGAACTTTTTGCTATCAATGGTAATAATATTGGTGTAAGTTATATCAGGCTGAGCATTGGTGCATCTGATTTAAATGAAAAAGTATTTTCATATAACGACCTTCCTGAAGGGCAAACCGACTTGGAGCAGGCTAAATTTGATTTAGGCCCTGATCAGGCAGATGTTATTCCGGTAATGAAGGAGATCCTGGCCATTAATCCTAAAATCAAAATAATGGGTTCGCCATGGTCTCCTCCCTTATGGATGAAAACAACATACGATGCCCGCGGAGGGATGCTTAAGCCGGAGTATTATGCCGCTTATGCTAAATATTTTGTGCGTTATGTACAGGAAATGAAAAAGGAGGGGATTTCTATTGATGCCATCACGGTGCAAAACGAACCTTTACATCCGGGCAATAACCCGAGTTTGTTTATGGCAGCACCAGATCAGGTGCTATTTGTAAAGCGGTTTCTAGGCCCCGCTTTTGCAAAAGCCAGCATTAAAACCAAAATTATTGTTTACGATCATAATGCCGATCGGCCCGATTATCCGATCAGTATTTTGGATGATCCGGAAGCTAAAAAATATATCGATGGATCTGCTTTCCATCTTTACGGGGGTAAAATAGAAGCGCTAACCGATGTGCAAAATGCCCATCCCGATAAAAACATTTATTTTTCTGAGCAAATGGTGGTAGAACAGCCTGATGCCACGACTATTGATATCGTAAATCCGGTAGCGCGTTTAATTATCGGTGCCACACGTAACTGGGCCAGAAATGTATTGGAGTGGAACCTCGCTGCCGATCCTGAAAATAAACCTTATACCGATAGGGGAGGTTGCTCGATGTGCCAGGGTGCAGTTACCATTAACGGCGACCATTATAGCCGTAACCTGGCCTACTTTTCCATTGCCCATGCCGCTAAGTTTGTAAGGCCGGGCTCCGTAAGGGTTGCATCTAACGAGCCTGAGGGTTTGGCTAATGTTGCATTTAAAACACCCGAAGGTAAACATGTACTTATTGTGGCCAATACGGGCAAAGCAACTGCAACATTTAACATTAGCCTAAAGGGCAAAAGCTATGCTGCGGCGCTTGATAAGGGTGCAGTAGCTACTTATATCTGGTAATTTTTAATCAATCAACTATGTTTTTTAAAAGATCTATATTATCTGTTTTTCTGTTCAGCAGCATTTCGTTTACCGGTTTTGGTCAGGGTTTTTTAAAAGCATCAGGCACAAAAATTATTGATGGGCAGGGCCAGAACGTATTGTTGCGCGGCATTGGCCTGGGTGGCTGGATGTTGCAGGAAGGCTACATGCTGAAAATTAATAAAGAGTCGCAGCAGTACCGCATCCGCGAAAGGATTACCGACCTGATGGGGCCAAAGCAAACGCAGGAATTTTATGATGCCTGGCTGGCTAACCATACACGTAAAATTGATGTTGATTCGATGAAACGCTGGGGTTTTAACTCTATCCGCTTGCCCATGCACTATAATCTTTATACGCTGCCGGTTGATCAGGAACCTGTAGCGGGTAAAAATACCTGGCTCGAAAAAGGTTTTGCATTAACCGATAGTTTGCTCAACTGGTGCAAAGCCAATAAAATGTACCTCATTTTAGATTTACATGCCGCACCTGGCGGACAGGGTAACGATTTAAACATTGCCGACCGTGATCCGTCAAAACCCTACCTGTGGGATAGTGAGGCCAACCAGGAGAAAACCATAGCCCTGTGGCGGAAACTGGCCGAACGTTATAAAAATGAGCCCCACATCGGCGCCTATGATATTATAAACGAACCCAATTATGGTTTCAGTAATCCTGAGGAAGATAAAAACGGGACCCAGGAGAAAGTGAATGCCCCTTTAAGAAAACTGATGGTTGCGATTACAAAAGCCATCCGTGAGGTAGATCAGCAGCATCTCATTATTATTGAAGGTAACGGTTGGGGCAATAATTACAACGGTATTTTTCCACTCTGGGACAAAAACATGGCCTTAAGCTTTCATAAATATTGGAACTATAACGATCAGGCTTCCATAGCGCACATCATTAAGGCCCGCGATGAGCAAAATGTACCCGTTTGGCTGGGCGAAACAGGCGAAAATTCAAACGTTTGGTTTACCGATGCCATCCGCCTATTAGAAAAAAATAATATCGGCTGGTCATGGTGGCCTTTAAAGAAAATGGGCGTTAATAATCCGATGGAAATTAAATCGAACACCAATTACGATGCGCTTGTTAAATACCTGAACCATGGCGGTAATAAACCTAAAGATAGCAACGTATATAGTGGCCTGATGGAAGTGGCTATTTATTCGAGGTTAGAAAATACCATTATTCACCGTGATGTAATTGATGCGATGATCCGCCAGCCTTTTAGCAATGAAACTAAGCCTTTTAAAGCCAATTTAGTTCAGGATAAAAGCATTATCTACGCAGTTGATTATGATTTGGGAAAAAACGGATTTGCCTATTTCGATCAAGATACGGCCGATTACCATACGGTTACCAATAAGCGGACGGCTGGAAACCGGGGCGGTATTTACCGCAATGATGGTATAGATATTGCCAAAGATTCTCTTCAGTACGAAAAATATTATGTAAACCATATCGAAAAAGGAGAGTGGTTGCAATACACGGTCAAGGTGGCACAAAAAGGTAACTATACGTTAAAAATCAATGCAGCGGCAGATCAGTCCAACGGGCGCATTACCATTTTAATTGATGGTAAAACCATCGCTACTGCTGTAGTGGTTCCCAATACCGGCAATATGAAAAAGTTTGCCACTTTCGAAATCAAAAATGTGCCTTTAAAGGCTGGGTGGCAAAAAATTAGGGTATTCGCCGCTAATGGTGGTTATAATTTTAGTTATATTCAGTTTATAAAATAAAGACAAAAAATTATTTTGAAAGGTATAAAACGGATCCTCATTATTTTGGGCGTGATGGCAGGAGTAGTCATGATCCTTTCAAGATGCATGAATACGGACGATGATTTGCCAAAAGACATTAGGGGTGAGGCTTACACCGGTGCTGCCACTTGTGTAAAGTGCCATCAGGAGATTAAGCAGTCTTTTGCGCATGATGCACATGGTTTAAGCTCTAAACCTGTGTACGACCAGAAACTGTTAAAGGTTTTTGCTCCCGATGCTAATGTATTCAACTTTGATGTACACCAAAAAGTGGTTATTGAAAAAAGAGCTGGTGGCATTTTTCAGGTCGCTTATGTAGATGGAAAAGAAGTTCGTGCCGAAAAATTTGATATGGTATTTGGTTCGGGTGAAAAAGCCTATACCTATGCTTATTGGAAGGGTAAAAAGCTTTACGAGCAACCACTTTCCTATTTCTCCGGGATCCGTAACTGGGCCATTAGTCCGGGTTTCTCCAAACAAACCTTTTATTACGACAGGCCTATCGGTAGTCGATGTTTAGAATGCCATGCTTCGTACGTAGATAAAAAAGTAATCCAAACTTCAGGTGTTTCTACTGATGAGGAGTTGGAGCGTGGTACACTGATTTACGGTATAGATTGTGAACGTTGCCACGGACCGGGCCGTAAACATGCCGTTTTTCACCTCGAAAATCCGGCAGAGAAAACTGCCAAATTCATCACCATTTATAAAACATTAAGCCGTAAACAAAAGATGGATGCCTGCGGGGTATGCCACTCCGGCAATTCCTTGGTTGCCCAAAAATCGGTTTTTGGTTTTACCCCTGGCGATAATATCGATGATTACTACGCACAGGATTTTGTGGGTTTTGGTGGTGGCGATCCGGATGTACATGGCAACCAGACCAGCATGTTAATGGGCAGCAATTGCTATCGGAAAAGCAAAGACATGACTTGTCAATCGTGCCATAATACCCATGAAAATAGTAAGGGTAATTTAAAAGTTTACTCACAACGTTGTATCAGCTGTCACCAAAGTACAAAGCACAGTGAGGTTACTTTGGCAAAAGGATTCATCAGCACAAATTGCATCGATTGCCATATGCCTAAAGAACCTTCTAAATTAATTACCTTTCAGCAGGCCGGTAAAGATCATTTGAGCCCTTACCTGTTGCGTTCACACCATATTGCTATTCATCCCTAGATTTATCCATAAAATCCCAAAATTTATTAAGAAATCCTCCATTATCGAATAATAGGAGTTTGATTTCGTACATTTGGTTTCTAACATAAAAATTCGATAGTAGCCAATATGTCCATAAAATACTGCTTAGCCTTATTTTGCCTCCTTTTTCTATCCACCTCTATTTTTGCTCAAAAGAAATTTACCCTTAGCGGCACGATCCGTGATGCAGGTACCGGCGAAACCTTAATTGGTGCTACGGTAAGGATTTCAGGGGCTTCTACCGCAGCTACTTTAACCAATAATTATGGATATTTCGCTTTAACGCAGCCCGAAGGAAGCTACACGGTGGCAGTAAGTTATACAGGTTATACCGCTGTGGTTAAAACCATCAATTTAACAAAAGATACCAAGTTAAATGAAGAATTACGAAGTGCAAACGATCTGGCTGATGTAACGGTTAGCGCCAATAACCGTAAAAACGAAAATGTTAAAAGTGCGCAGATGGGACTGGAAAGGATTGATATGAAAACGCTTAACTCCATTCCGGTATTACTCGGAGAAAAGGATATTTTAAAAACCATTCAGCTCTTGCCAGGTGTAAAATCTGGCGGTGAAGGAAACACGGGTTTCTATGTGCGCGGTGGTGCCGCCGATCAGAACCTTATTATTTTAGATGAGGCTGTGGTGTACAATTCTTCACATCTTTTAGGCTTTTTCTCCACTTTCAATGCCGATGCGATTAAGGATGTAAGTTTATACAAAGGTGGCATGCCGGCGCAGTATGGCGGCCGTTTATCGTCCGTTTTAGATGTTAAAATGGATGATGGAAACAATAAAGAATATAAATTTCAGGGCGGGATCGGTTTAATTGCTTCACGTTTAAAAGCGGAAGGCCCCATTGTGAAAGATAGGGGCTCATTTATGGTGAGTTTCCGTAGAACCTATATCGATCTGTTTTTAAGGGCTTCGCCAGATTCGTCTGTTAATGGCAGTACCCTAAATTTTTATGATATCAATGCAAAGGCAAATTATAAAATCAACGATAAAAATACCATCTATATTTCGGGCTATTTTGGCAAGGATAATATTGGTGTGAAGGATTTGTTTGAAAACAACTGGGGTAACGTAACTACCACTATCCGTTTAAACCACATTTTTAGCGATCGTTTATTCTCCAATACATCGTTCATTTACAACAATTATAATTATACTGTTCGTTTGCTCAACGATGCGACTAATTTTAAGGCCACTTCGCTGGTGCGCGATTTTAATTTTAAAGAAGATTTTCAGTATTTCAGTAACAAGCATATCCTCAGGTTTGGGCTAAATGCTACCCAGCACCGCATTTCGCCGATTGATATTGATAGTGATGCTTCCTCGCAGGTGAATTCGCTTTCGCAAGAGCGCAGGTATGGAATAGAATCTGCTGCTTATATTGCTGATGAATGGAGTGTAAATGAACACATCAACTTTTTATATGGTGTAAGGCTGGCTGCTTTCTCTTTAATGGGGCCTGGTAATTTTAATACCTACAATGCGGCAGGCGAAATTACCTCTACAGAAAATGTAGCTAAAGGCAAATTCTATAAAAACTATCTCAACCTGGAGCCGCGTTTTTCGGTGAGTTACCTGCTTAATGAACAAAACTCAATTAAAGCATCCTACAATCGTAATACGCAGAATGTTCACATTTTAACTAATGCTACATCCAGTTCGCCAACCGACCAGTATGTGCTGAGCAGCAATAACATCAAGCCCGAAATTGCCGATCAGGTAGCCTTAGGTTATTTTAAAAACCTAAAGGAGAACACCTATGAATTATCTGGCGAAATTTATTATAAATGGCTGCAAAACCAGATCGATTACAAGAATGCTGCCCAATTACTTGCCAATTCGAATGTAGAATCAGAGCTGATTTACGGTATAGGCCGTGCTTATGGAATGGAATTGTTTTTTAAAAAGAAATTTGGTAAGCTGAACGGCTGGGTGGGTTATACCCTATCGCGAACGGAACGTAAATTTACCGAACTGAATAACGGCAAATATTTTCCTGCAAGGCAAGACCGCACGCATGATATTTCATTGGTTGGCATTTACAACATGACCTCAAGGTGGACATTTTCATCGAGCTTTATTTATAGTACAGGTAATGCAGTTACTTTTCCTGCAGGAAAATATACCATCGGCGGACAACCTGCTTATTATTATACCCAGCGTAATGCAGGCCGTATGCCTTACAACATGCGTTTAGATGTAAGTGCAACGTTAGCAGGCAAGAAAAAGGGCAAATACCAATCGAGCTGGAATTTTGGTATTTACAATGTGCTTGGACGTAAAAATCCTTACTCCATAGAATTTATCACCGATCCTGAAAATCCGAACAAAACTGCTGCACAGCAAACTTCACTTTTTGGCCTTATTCCTTCTGTTACCTGGGATTTTAAATTTTAACACCATGAAAAAACTAACGATATATTTTGCCTTATTTACGCTGTGTCTCGCTTCATGTAAAAAAATTATTTCCATTGATACGGAAAATGCCGATCCACAGGTTGTTATTGAAGGAATTATAAATAACCAGTTGATTGATCAGGAAATTAAAATCAGCAAAACGATAGGTTATACCGAAGAAAATGTTTTTCCAAAAATTTCAGGCGCTACGGTTACCGTAACCGATAGCAAAGGCAACACGTTTGTATTCAAAGAAGGAACTAAGCCTGGTACTTATATTAACCGCATGAAAGGAGAGCCTGGTGTTACCTATAACTTAAATGCAATTGTTGAAGGACAAAAATATACCGCGAGTTCTAAAATGCCTAATTTGGTTAAGTTGGATTCAATCGGAATTATTAATAATGTTTTTTTCGGGCGTGAACGCAAAACAGCGGCCGCTTTCTTAAAAGATCCGGTTAACGAGGTCAATTTTTACCATTTTAACCTATATGTAAATGATGTGCTATCAAGACGATATTATGCTTATAACGACAGGTTAACCAACGGTAATGATTTACGGATCCAGCTCTTCTTTAAACCCAACAATGATCATGACAGTGATGAGCTGAACACCAATGATAAGATTAAGGTTGAAATGGAATGTATTGACAGTAATATTTTTAATTATTGGTATGCATTGAGTCAACAGTCAGACCGTGGACCTAACCAGGGTACCACACCGGCCAATCCCACATCAAACATTACCAACAATGCCCTGGGTTATTTTAGTGCAAATACTTATCAGGTACTTACCACTACGGTAAAATAAGCATTATTAAAACTCCTGCTCAGATTTTACTGTTAAATGAATATGAAAGTATTTATAAGCGGCAACATTGCTCCGGTTGGTTTAAAGCAACTGGAAGAAAATAATATAACAATTACCCAATGGAAAGAAAACAGGCAGATTACGGCAGAAGAGCTGATTGAAGCCTGTAAGGATCAGGATGCTTTGGTCAGCGTAGGCCCCAATAAATTGAATGCCGGATTTTTAAACGCCTGCAAGCACTTAAAGGTGATTGCGCTGCATTCAGTAGGTTTCGATCAGGTGGATCTGGATACCGCTAAAAAATTGAATATCCCCATTGGTAACACGCCTGGTGTTTTAAGCAGCGCAACTGCTGATACAGCTTTTTTACTGATGCTGGCCGTATCGCGAAAAGCATTTTTTTCGCATAAGAAAATCATTCAGGGCGAGTGGAAAAACTATGAGCCTTCGCCAGAACTAGGCATTGAAGTAAAAGGCAAAACGCTCGGTATTTTTGGCCTGGGTAAAATTGGTTTAGAAATGGCCAGGAAATGTGCTGCGGCCTACCAAATGGAGGTAATTTACCATAACCGCTCGCGTAACGAAGATGCCGAAAAGGAAATAGGAGCAAGATATGTATCCTTTGAAGAACTTTTGGCACAAAGTGATGTGCTTTCTATCCATACGGCGCTAACCCCCGAAACCAAGGATAAGTTTACAATTGATATTTTTAAACAGATGAAATCCAATTCGATTTTCATTAATACAGCCAGAGGGGGCATTCATAATGAAAAGGATTTGATCAGAGCCCTGGAAGAGAAAATAATATGGGGAGCTGGTTTAGATGTAACCAATCCGGAACCGATGGATAAAGATAACCCTTTGTTAGCGATGGAAAACGTTGCCGTTCTACCACACATTGGCTCAGCCACCGAAGAAACGAGAGCAGCCATGGCCAAAATTATTGTGCAGAATATCGTTGCCGGGTTGAAAGGGAAGAAGTTGCCTTTTGAAGTGAAGTAAGATGTGAGATTTAAGATGTAAGATGGATGAGGGGCGAAAAGCCAATTCCATCATCCATCTTACATTTTCCATAAACCAACTATTTTACGTTGTATTTAAACACTGATCTTCCTAAATTTCCATTGGCATCTATACCTTCGATAATTACTTTGTACTGTCCTTTACCATCAGCGTTATAATATTCAAAAGAAGCATTACCTGTTGCATCCGTAACTACTTTAGGGTTCCAGTAAATAGTGGTCCTTAAGTCGTTCCGGTTCATACTGGCAGGTACATCATATTTAGGTGAATAGAACTGTTTTTCTTTGTTATAACCTTGTGGCGAGAAGGTAAGTTCGTAGTATTTTGGAAGCATATCCATTAACTGCGCTTTCGATATCCTGGTGCCTTTAGGCGCTTTTTTCTGGTTAAATACAATTACACCGTTTACATTGTTGGCACGGTTAACCAGGCCTAAGTCGTCTCTCAAAAATACTTCAACCGACTCGAGCTGGTTAACGTCTATAGTATTAATCTGGTTTACATCCACATTCATACCGTTGATGAAAATACCCATTGGGATTTTTTTGCCCTGGTTGTAATCGCGGGTTACGTAAAAGTTATTATCTGCAAAAGTAACTCCTGCAAGCATGCCTTGTAGACAGTTAATCAGCAAACCACAGCCTTTAAACCGATCGCCACTCACTTCATGGTCGGCCATCTGGCTAAGCCCGCTCAATGCAGGATAATCCTTATGGCTTACTTTCGGAACCACTGCGCCTTTAATGGTCACATCTTTTAGCGTATGTAGGTAAGCGTATTGTTTTTTACTATTATCCAGGTAACTGGTCAAAGTACTATCAATATTTAAAACCTCTTCGGCGGCACTAAAATTTCTGGTTAGTGTAGGTACCGGCGCACCATTTAAGCTCAAGGTCATGTTTTTATAGTTTGGATTATACTTGGCAGTAATGGTTACTTTCGATGAATCGTTAAATACCAGGTTCGAGAATTTAAAGTTTCCTACCGGATCTGTAGTGCCTTCCTGGTTAAAACGTTTATCAGGAATGCTTAAAAGCAGGGCTCCTTTTCTAACCGGAATGCCATTGTTCTGACGTAAAATCCCTGAAATTTCAATACCCTGTTCTGGTAAGAAATCAATTTTTGGCAGTTTATTGGCAATGATGTCGGTATATTTAAAACTGCGATAGCCCTGGGTGAGAAGCAATACATCTAAATCTGCATTTTTCCTGGCGTCGGGTGCATTAAAGTAATAATTCGCTTTTTCAATATAACCTTTAACATCGCTGCTTAGTAATAAACCAGTTAATATCGTGCTGGTGGCGTCTTCGCTTGATGGAACTTTGGTTTCATCTACAACCGCTACAGAAAAACTACCTTCTACAGGAGCACCATCTTTTTTGGCCGCCACATTTATCTTCACCTTTTTCTTAATTCCATACGTAGTTGCTGCACTGGAAAGCGTTACTGCCATGGTATTTTTGTGTTGAACAAAAACCAGTCGTTCACTCAGCGGTTTGCCAAATTCGTTAAACAGTGTAAATTGTGCAATTCCATTTGGGAATTTAGATTTAAGCACCGTAGTATTATATTCTATATTTGATAATGCTGTTTGCGCGCCATAGCAGATAACGCCCTTACTCTGCGCAACCAGATAAAGCTTTTTTCCTTTGTTCTGTTCAAAAAAGGCATCATTAGCCAGGATTTTTATGGCAATATTATCCGGATTGCTATTGTCTATTTTCACAGCAACACCATTTGCAGCAACTGCAGGTAAATTATAAGTTTGAGTAGTGCCATCAGCATAGGTAACAGTAGCTTTGTAAGTTTTTCCAGCTTCTGCCAATAATTCAAAACTGCCCATCCCTAAATGCTGCGCTGCAAAGGTGGCAACCGTTTTGCCATCATTATCGGTTACGGTACCTTTGGAGTTAATACCTAAACCATCACTTTTAATGGCTTTAAATGCCACTTTATTGTTAAGGCCGGCAATTAAACTTCCGCCTTCCGGGAAAAATTGAAAATCTTTGCTTAAGATAGCGTTTTTAAGCGGGAAGCTACTGCTTGCCACATCCTTATCGGTGGTATTAATGCTGGTAATCAGTTCGCCTTTTTGTAATTGATATTCTGCCTTTTGTGCATTGCTCATCGCAATGGTTAAATAGCCATTGGCATCTGTTGTACCCCTGCCTTTGGCAATAACCGTATAGCTGGTAACCACCTGCCAGCTCACATTTTTATTGGCGTAGGGTTTATTGCTGGCATCTTTAAATTGTACACGGGCATCAATTTTTTCTAACTTATCTGTAGAAGTATTTTTGTAAGTAATGTGGGTTTTTACCTCCTTATCAATGGCTTCGCCTACATAGAAGGTTTTGTTGAAATAAGCCGGGTCATCGCTGTTAAGCATCCATAATGTATAAGCCCTGATATGGTAATTACCTTGTTTATAGTTAATCTGATCTAAAGGAAAACTGCCATAAGCAAAACCACCGGTTATGGGTAACTTTATAGTCTGGATCAGCGAATCTTTCTGGTTGATCACATCTACATAGATGATTTTACTGATGCCTGATAAAAAATTCTGGTTTTCGGTAACATAAGCTTTAAACCAAACTGTATCGGCAACTGCATAATAAGGTTTGTCAAAATGAAGGTAAATCTTTTCAGCAGGGTAATCACTTAATACCTTACTGGTTTTGGCGATGATGCTGTTGATACTAATGGTATCGGTTTGAGCCGAGGAAGAAAAACTGAGGGTGGATAAAAGTGACAGTATTATAAACGATAATCTAAAAATCTTCATGGATTGGATATTAAAGCTCGTAAATATATCCAATTATAAATAGCTGTCCTAAATTGTATGGTGGTTTAACATTTTTTTACAAAAGATTCAGGTTCATTGGCTCACTTGTCATTGGTTCGTTCCTTGCATTCCGTTTTCCTGATCCCATAGCTATCCGATTTGTTTCAGGTTCTGATATAAGAAGGCTTTTTCATCCGGCGAAGCAATCTTTCGAGTTAAATTTATGTGTAAAGATTGCTTCACGCCATTCCACTGGCGGCGCTTCAGTTCGCAATGACGGATTTTTGTCATATAATATCTGGTATGAAAAAAATGTAAAGCAAAAAAGGCCGCTAAAAGCGGCCCGTTTTAAATATAATGGTGTTTGCCTGTTATTTAAACTCAATCAAGAATTCTTCTTTTGGTGTACGTACTTTTTTAAGGTTAACTAACCAATCCCCAGCTTCGTCCCTGTATCCTAAAGGCAATAGCGTAACACTTTTTAAGCCTTTTTTATCTAAGCCTAAAAGTTCATCTAAAGCAGGTCCGTTAAAACCTTCCATTGGTGTAGCATCTACTTTTAACACAGCAGCTTCTGCAATGGCAATACCGAAAGCAATATAAGCCTGACGGGCTGCATGGTTAAAGTTTTCTTCTGCTGTTCTGTTTAGAAGCATGCCTTTAAGTTGTGTTTTGTAAGCATCTGTAGTATCCAATGGTAAACCACGTTCTGTATTCATTCTGTCGAAAACCTTATCGATACCTTCTTCCGTATAATTTTCGTTTGCGGCAAAAATCAATAAGTGAGAAGAATCAATTACTTGCGATTGGTTAAAAGCAATCGGTGCAATTTTTTCTTTCAACTCCTGGTTGGTTACCACAATGATTTTAAAAGGCTGTAAACCTGATGATGTAGGTGCTAAATGTGCTGCAGCAATAATTTTATCAACCTTTTCTTGTTCAACAGGCTGACCATTCATTTTCTTAACGGCATAACGCCAGTTCAGGGCATCTATTAAGCTCATATTTTTGAAGATTTTTTTTAAATTTTATAAAGCAAATATGGAAATAAGGAATAGACCTATTGTTGATGTATGGTAAGAAAATATAATTTTGCTATCGGTTGCTGTCTTACCGACCGAAATAGAGTTAGGAAATGAACGGGTTGTAGGGCTTGGCGGTTTTCAGCCCCGCTTTCGCTTATAGTCCTCGCTACGCTGCGGGCTATTCCGCTCAATCAGGTTTATGAACAAGGGTTCTGCACCCTTATCCTCGGTCTGTGTCCTCACAGACCGAAAAGGGAATGATCAGGGGGGATCTGTGGAAACACAGACCAGGGAAAGCTTATGGCACAAATTTCAAATCACTATTAACTGGAAAATGATCAGATAATTGGCCTGGGTAATTTTATAATTCAACACTTCAAGCTCTTTGGAGGTGGCAATATAATCGATCTTTATCCTCGGTCTGTGTCCTCACTGAATGAAAAGGAAATAATCAAGGATAGTCTGTGGAGACACAGACCAGGGGAAAGGCATAACGCCAGTTCAGGGCATCTATTAAGCTCATATTTTTGAAGATTTTTTTTAAATTTTATAAAGCAAATATGGAAATAAAGAATAGACCTATTGTTGATGTATGGTAAGAAAATATAATTTTGCTATCGGTTGCTGTCTTACCGACCGAAATAGAATTAGGAAATGAACGGGTTGTAGGGCTTGGCGGTTTTCAGCCCCGCTTTCGTTATAGTCCTCGCTACGCTGCTGGCTATTCCGCTCAATCAGGTTTATGAACAAGGGTTCTGCGACCTGCAACCGTAAAAATGGAATGCTGTTTGGCCTAGCCCCGGTTGTAGCGTTACCCTGCAGCAACGAGGCACGAGGAAGCGAAGCGTAAAAGCGGAAAACGGGAAGAAACTTATTATTCTGTACAGACCTTGCGCTTCTTATAAAGAAAAATATCCTCGGTCTGTATCCACGGGGAGTTGATCCTATGTCTGTGTTCACACATATCAGGGAAAGCTTATGGAACAAATTTCAAATCACTCCTAACCGGGAAATGATCAGATAACTTAGCCTGAATGATTTTGTAATTCAACACCTCAAGTTCTTTGGAAGTAGCAATATAATCAATCTGAAAATTGGGAAATTTGCCGTTATAGGTTTTACCGAAACCGTTGCCTTTTTTAATAAAACTATTATTTAAACCGTCGGTAATCTGAGTAACCACGTAAGATGCCGGCGTATCGTTAAAATCGCCTGCTATAAGGTAAGGTGTTTTACAGGCGGCCATCTCCTTTTTCATAATATCTACCTGACTGCTGCGTTTGAGAAAGGCATTTTTAAGCATTCTTAAAATACGTTTAGAGGGTTGCAGTTCGGTATTCATTTCTTTAACCTTATCCAAATATTCATAATCCTGCTTTTCAAAAGAAATAGACTGAAAATGTACGTTATAGATTCTAAGGGTCTTTCCCTTAATGTTTAAATCAGCATAAATACTCATGTTATTGGAGAAGCCTTCAACAAAAGGGATTTTACCAGAATTTTCAATCGGATATTTAGAAAATATAGCTAAGCCAACGGCTTCATAATCATTTTTATCGATGGGTACAAAGTAATAATATTTCGTGTTTAGCAACGCTTTCAGGCTATCAACCGTATCAAAGGCACCTTTGTAACGGGTGTAAAATTCCTGAAAGCAGATAATATCCGGATTCTGGTCTTTTACTACCCGAAGCATCTTTTCCTTTACCGATTCCGTATTGTCTTCGCCATACAGTTTAAAACTGTGTACGTTGTATGTCATCATTCTGATGCTATGATCAACCTTTTCAGCACTGCCTTCATCACCACCAATGGCAAAGGTTGCTTTTAAGGTTTTAGCACCCATTGCGATTACCAGAATGGTAGCGATTGCAAAAATCCATTTCTTGCTTAAAAACCACCAAACCAGGAAAATTATATTCGCAAATAAGACAAACGGGTAAGCAAGCCCGAAAAAAGCAATAATGGCATGTTTTCTCGGATCCATATTTCCGGCCAGCACCCCTAAAAGCAAAGCAATTGCCAATAGAATCGCAATAGGCAAGAGGAGCTTATCTATGAAACTGTATTTCTTCGCTTTCGTAGCCATTAATCTTTACTTGCCTTAAATAGTTTTTCCTTTTCTACAGTTGTTAATTTATCGTAGCCTGAAGTTGATATTTTATCTAAAATGGCATCTATTTCCTGTTGTGTTACTCCGCCTTTAAATTCAGGTTTTTTAACTGGTTTCTCATTCCGCACTACCTTTAATTTTGGCTTACGCTCAAATATTTTGCTCCAATCCCGTCCGTTCTGCAAACTTTTAATGAAGGTGAAACCTAAAAGTGCACCGCCAATATGCGCTAAACTTCCACCGGCATTTACAGAGCCGATAGCAATAAAATCCAGGATAAAATATACAATGGCGATCCATTTAATTTTAACCTCGCCAAAGAAAAGCAGCATAATGCTATAATTGGGTACCAGCGTGGCTGCCGCGAAAATAATGGCCATTACGGCGGCCGATGCTCCGATAATCGTTACGCCAGCTAATCCATCAGCATAAACAGGGAATATATTTAATGCGGCAAGAGCAAATAAACCGCCAAACAAGCCGCCTGCAAGGTATACAAAATGAAACTGCCTGCTTTTCAGGAAATTCATAAATATGTTGCCGAACCAAAATAAGCCGAGCATGTTAAACAAGACGTGGAGAATCCCGTCGTGAAAAAACATATACGTAAACAGGGTATAAAAACGTTCCGGTAATTTCGGAAGACTAGCCGGCAAGCCTACATATTCCCTGGTCCATAAATTGGTATCGACAGGAATACGGCCTAAAAAAACAACTACGCCAATAATGGCAGTAACTAAAAAAAGGATAACATTAATCCCTATGTAAAAGAACAATGGGTTGCCCGATTGAAAAACCTTGTATTTTAAATCTTTGAAAGTATTATTCATAGAGTGTATAAAATGTATCGTTTTTATCTTTCCATATTTTAATCAGTATAAAGCCAATTAAGGCACCTCCCAGGTGTGCATAATGGGCGATGGAATCGCCTTCAAACTGGGCAACACCCAAAGATAACTCTACTAAAATGTAAATGGGTATAATATATTTAGCTTTTACAGGAACCGGGATAAACATAATCAGTAGTTCAGCATTTGGATAAAGCATGCCAAAAGCAACCAACAGACCAAAAATAGCACCCGAAGCGCCGACCATGCCACCAAAGTAGATGCTTCTAAGTGTAACGGCTTGTGCCATTGAAAGCTGTGAAGTATTAAATTCGCCCTGAAACAATGCGGCAAGGTTTATTTTTCCATTATTGGTGGCGCTACCTATAATTTGGTGTACCTCATAAGCCTGTACAGCCCATTGTAAAAACAAAGCACCCAATCCCGTAATAAAATAAAAAATGATAAACTTTTTGCCGCCCCATCTCGATTCAAGGATGCTTCCAAAGGAGTACAACGCAAACATATTAAAGAAAATATGCGCTATGCCACCATGCATAAACATGTAGCTAATGGGTTGCCATATCTCAAATTTAGGCGAATCAAAATAATAAACAGCTAAAATATCATCCAGATGAAGGCTAGTTAACAAATAAGTGGCTACGAAAAATAAGACGTTAATAATCAGTAGGTTTTTTACTACTGGTGGAATATATATGTTGTTCATTTAATTTAAAATGGGTTAACTGGTTAATTTTTAAATCGGTTAACTGTTTTTCATGTAATAGCCTCCTTTAAAAGGAGACAGATTTATTGCCAGATTTTTATATTTTAAGGATCGCCAGGCTTTAAGCCTTCTGCTTCTGTCTGCTCCATATCTTCTGACCTATGACTTCCCAACTTCGGTCTTCTTTTTACCATATAAGACATTTAAAGGCATCAAAGCTTAAAGCTTTAGTCTATCGGCTCCATATCTTCTGACCTATGACTTCCCAACTTCTGTCTTTTTTCACCATATAAGACATTTAAGGGCATCAAAGCTTTAGTGCTTTCGATCTACTGCTTAGTCTGTCTGCTCCATATCTTCGGACCCTCGACTTCCCGACTCCAAACCCCCAACTCCAAACTCAAAATCACTATCCCTTCTCAAACTTCTTATCCAGTTCTGCCAGTGTAATGGTTTGGATAATCGGTTTGCCACTTACACTAAAGTTAGGCGTTTTACAGGCAAAAAGCTCATCAATCAGTGTATTCATTTCTTCCTGACCGAGACTTGTTCCGGCTTTTATGGCACTGTTTTTTGCCAGGCTTCTTGCCAGGCTATCGCGTTTGCTCAATTTTAATTCTTGTTGTGAGTTTTTAAAGCCCTCAATTAATTGCTCAAATAATTGCGTTTCGTTAATATTGCTGCTGCCCAGATCAACCGGAACACCTTCTACTACCAACGTATTTTTCCCGAATTCCCGTACATCAAAGCCCAGGCTTTTTATATCATCCAGTAAACTTTTGGCCAGTTCGAAATCATTCGCATTTAGTGTAATGGTTTGCGGAAATAAACTCTGCTGCGATGCGCCTTTGCGGTCATCCAGATGTACGAGAAAACGCTCGTAAAGGATCCGCTCGTGTGCCATTTGTTGGTCGATCACCATCAACCCCGACTTGATCTGCGAAACAATATAGCGGTTATGCAATTGCATATATTGTTTCTGCTTCGTTTCCAAAACAGTTTCATCCTCATAAATAGAAGTTTGCTCTACAACAGGCTGTTCGGTTATATCGTAAAGCGAACCCCAGTTTTTTGCGCTCGGTTTTGCATCATAATTTCTTGGCGAAGAGGCATAACCGGAGGTAGAACTGCTGTCATTCGCAAAAGGATTGAAATCAGGATTGAAATTAATACTCGGTGGTACAATATCTTCAACTGCCTTATGCGTAATCATATTGCTGAAACCAGTTTCCTGATCAAAATCCAGCGTCGGGGCAATATTATACCGGCCAATAGAACGCTTTACAGCCGATCTCATGATGGCGTAAATCGACTTTTCATCCAGATATTTAATCTCTGTTTTGGTAGGGTGTACGTTTACATCGATTTTCGACGGGTCAATCTCGATAAACAATACATATAACGGGTAACTATCATCAGGCAGTAACTCTTCAAAAGCAGAGCTTACTGCGTGGTTTAAGTAAGGATCTTTAATAAAGCGGTTATTTACAAAAAAGAACTGTTCACCCCTGGTTTTTTTTGCAAAAGCAGGCTTGCCGATGTATCCTTTTAAGTTAATAATCGTGGTTTCTTCCTCAACAGGGACCAAACGTTCGTTATAGTTGTTGCCAAAAAGATGGACGATGCGCTGTTTTAAGTTGCCCTTTGGAAGGTTGAAAATTTCAACCCCATCATGGTGCAGGCTAAAAAAAACACCTGGATGTGCCAACGCTACGCGTTGAAATTCATCTATGATGTGACGCATTTCTACCGGGTTGCTTTTCAGGAAGTTCCTTCTTGCTGGCGTATTAAAAAACAGGTTTTTAATGGAAATCTGCGTTCCGGGAGACGTAGCTACCGGTTCCTGATTGGTTACCTGAGCGCCTTCGATAGAAATGCAGGTGCCTATTTCATCTTCGTGCCTGCGGGTTTTCATTTCTACCTGTGCAATGGCTGCAATAGAAGCCATGGCCTCGCCACGGAAACCCATGGTGCGGATGGCGAATAAATCTTCTGCTTTTTTTACTTTCGATGTAGCGTGGCGTTCGAAACACATTCTGGCATCGGTAACGCTCATTCCACAGCCATTATCAATAATCTGAATCAATGCCTTGCCTGCATCTTTTATTACCAGTTGAATCTTATCTGCACCAGCATCTATCGAATTTTCGAGCAATTCTTTTACCGCAGAAGCAGGTCGTTGAACCACTTCTCCGGCAGCAATCTGATTGGCAACAGCATCAGGCAATAAGTGAATAATATCAGTCATGTATTAAGGCAAAGTGATTTGCTAAATTATGCAAAATAAGCTTAAAGAACCTGATTTGTTTAAAACTCAACATATAAATGACTGTGGGTAAATAGGATTGAATTGCTACCCGTCAGTCTGAACGCAGTGAAGAATCTTTGTACGTAACAATTTGTTATCTCTGCCTCGGTTTTGTTTTTTTTGAAAAGCAGGGTTCTGCACCAATCGGTTCCGGTAGTCCTGCTGTACACTGTATCCCGATAGAAAAAATCGGGATGCCGGCCCCATCAGGTTTATTTTACAGGGGCCTGCCGCTCTGAACTGGTGAGGAATTTCTGCTGGTTTACCGATGTTTAATCAATCAAGCTATATTTTCCGTGCTTTCGGTGTTTCCGTGGCAAAAAATTGTGGTATAGTTATAAGGTCATAGCGAGACGCTAAGACCAGGGTTGATCAACTCAAGCTATATTCCTCGCTTTTTGTGTTTCCGTGGCAAAAAATTGTGGTATAGTTATAAGGTCATAGCGAGACGCTAAGACCAGGATTAAGTCGCCGTTTCTGTAAAACCGAATTTACAAATCCAAATGCTTTCATTTTTCTATCTTTAGCGGAATGAAAGCCATCTTATACAGTCTTTTTCTGGCATTGTTGTTTACTTCCTGCGCCAAAAAGGAAGTGGTTGATGTAATTGTTTACAATGCAAGGGTTTATACCGTTAACAGTAAGTTTGATACGGTTGAAGCGTTTGCAGTAAAAAATGGAAAGATACTCGCACTGGGTAGAAGTGATGAGATAAAAGATCAATATGCAGCAAAAGAAGAAATCAATGCGAAAGGCAAAGCCATTTATCCCGGTTTTATAGATGCACATGCCCATTTTTATGGCTATGGACAAAGTTTGCAAACCGCTGATCTGCGGGAAACCAAATCCTGGGATGAAGTGCTTACCCGTTTAACTGATTTTGCCAGAACGCATCCCGATGGCTGGTTAATCGGCAATGGCTGGGACCAAAACGATTGGGACAATAAAGCTTTCCCTACAAATGAAAAGTTGACCGCTCTTTTTCCAGATCGACCAGTATTTTTAAACCGGATTGATGGACACGCCGCCATTGCAAACCAAAAAGCCCTGAATGAAGCTGGGATTAAAGGTGAGCAAAAATTGGTAGGCGGCGATATGCTTACCCAAAACGGAAAACTCACTGGCGTGTTGATTGATAATGCAGTAGCGTTAGTGGAGCGTAAAATCCCATCGCCAGATGCTAAACTGGCCGAAAAGATATTTATGGATGCACAACAGAACTGTTTCGCTGCTGGTTTAACCACCATTGATGATTGTGGATTAAGTTATCTGACGGTTGAGTTTATCGAAAAACTGCAGCAATCGAAAAAATTGAAAATGAGGCTATACGTCATGCTTTCAGATGAGCCTGATAATTATACCTATCTTTTTAACCGTGGCCCGATCAAAACCGATCGGTTAGATGTTCGTGCTTTTAAGGTATATGCTGATGGCGCTTTAGGTTCGCGTGGTGCCTGTCTGCTGCATCCTTACAGCGATATGCCAGATAAAACCGGTTTTTTGTTAAGCGATCAGAAACATTTTGAAGAAGTGGCCGCAAAAATAGCTGCCAATCATTTCCAGATGTGTACCCATGCCATTGGAGATTCGGCCAATCGCGTAATCCTCAATATTTACAATAAAATTTTAAAGGGTAAAAACGATCAGCGCTGGCGGATTGAACATGCGCAGGTAGTTAATGCTAAAGATTTTAACCTGTTTGGAAACGCCAGTGTTATTCCTTCCGTTCAACCTACGCATGCAACTTCCGATATGTATTGGGCTAAACAGCGTTTAGGTGGAGAAAGGTTAAAAAATGCATATGCCTACAAACAATTGCTAAAACAAAACGGTTGGATTCCATTAGGTACAGATTTTCCTGTAGAAAACATTAATCCATTATTAACGTTTTATGCAGCAACGGTGAGAGCAGATGCAAAAGGTTTTCCGAAGGGAGGTTTCCAGGTAGAAAATGCCCTGACACCTGAAGAGGCCCTACGCGGAATGACGATATGGGCAGCAAAAGCCAATTTTGAAGAACATGAAAAAGGTAGCCTTGAGAAAGGCAAATTAGCCGATTTTGTTATGCTCGATCACGATATTTTGAAATCAACGCCACAAAATATATTAAAAACCAAAATTTTAAAAACCTATCTGAACGGAGAAAAAGTATATGAAGCGAAATAGATTGTGTATTATGGCTGTAGCATTTTGTTGCAATATTTTATGTTTAATGGCCTGCGCACAGGATCATACAGCGAATGAAAAAAAATTGGCTATTGCGAATGCAATTGCTAACACAACGGTTTTGTTAAACAATCAAGATGGAATTATTCCTTTAAAATCATTAGCAAAAAAAAATATCGCTTCGGTTAGCCTTGGCTTTGCCTATAGCAACGTTTTTGATAGTCTGGCTAATAAATATGATAAGGTCACCTCGTTTTCTACTAATTCTTATAAAGATAGCCTGAATTTGAATGATCTGGAAGATGACCTTAAATATTTCAATACCATTTTAGTTGCGATTGATGATCAGCAGGTAACTAAGGCCCGATACATTAACTTCATTAACAGTATTAGTAAAAATAAGCAGGTAATTGTTTCATTTTTTGGTAATGGACCCGGTTTAAAATCATTCGATCTGTTAAAATCGCCGATTATATGGACCAGTCAAAACAATGCTGATGCAGCGGCTATTGTACCGCAGTATATTTTTGGAGGTATGGCTGCTTCAAATAAGTTAACCACTGCTTATTCTGCCCGTTATACGATGGGGTCTGGTTTTACGACAACAGCTACGCGATTAAAATATACCGTTCCGGAAGATGCTGGTTTAAATGCTAACAACTTAAAAGAAATTGATGCTATTGCTGCCGAAGCTATAGCACAAAAAGCTACTCCAGGGTTAGTGGTTTTGGTGGCGAAGGATGGTAAAGTAATTTTTAATAAGGCTTATGGTAATCATACCTATGATAGCAATGTGCCAGATAAGGTAACCGATATTTTTGATCTTGCATCCGTAACGAAAATAACGGCAACTACACCAGCGGTAATGCGCTTGTTTGAAGAAGGAAAACTGAAACTGGATACCAATATCGGGGCGTACATTCCTAAAGCACGCACTAAGCCTATGAATAATATTCAGGTACGCGAGGTAATGTTGCACCAGGCAGGTTTTATCCCTTACATTCCTTTTCATGATTACGTTAAAACCGGCGATTATAGCAGAGATTCATCCGCAGCCTATCCAACCAAAGTAGCCGATAATTATTATATCAAAAAAGGTTTTTTTAAAGATTTTATGTGGCCTAAGATGCTTAATTCGCCCATCAAAACACGGGGTAAATATGTGTACAGCGATATCAGCATGTATGTAATGAAAGATATTGTAGAGCATATTAGCGAGGAGCCTTTAAATCAATATACTTACGAAAACTTTTATAAGCCACTAGGGATGCAAACGGCAGGTTTTCTGCCGCGCAACCGTTTTAAACCAGAGCAGATCATTCCAACCGAAGATGATAAGTATTTTAGAAAAACTTTACTTGTAGGTTATGTGCACGATCAGGGCGCGGCCTTAGCAGGTGGAGTTTCAGGTCATGCCGGTTTATTTGCCAGTGCCAACGATCTGGCCATTATTTATCAGATGTTGTTAAACCGTGGCACCTATGGAGGAGAAACTTATTTCAAAAATACAACGGTAGATCTTTTTACCTCCAAACAATCAAATGTGAGCCGCAGGGGTTTGGGTTTCGATCGTTGGGACCCGGATAGCACTAAACATTATCCTTCTGATCTCGCCTCACGACAAACATATGGCCATACCGGATACACCGGAACCTGCGTTTGGGTAGATCCGTCACGGGGTTTGGTTTATGTGTTTTTATCTAACCGTGTCAATCCAACGGTTACCGATAAACTTTCCAATTTAAAAATCAGGGGTAGAATTCAGGATGTAATCAATAAAGCCATTGATGAATCGAAAAAATAAAACTTGCTTGCCAATACTCAGAGTTGTCAACTTTAACAACCAGTTTGCTGTGAAGTTGATAACTCTTTGAACTTAAATAATATGCTGGTCAGCCATCATCGTTTAAATGCTTGGATATCCTTATGTTCCTGCGTACGTTAATATAACCCAAAAAAGCATCGGTTTTAGCCGATGCTTTCGTTTTATTTATAAAATTCACCAGAGACTCAAAACTGAGTACTCACGACTCCAGACTATTTCTTCAATCCAATTTCCCTCAAACGTTCATCCAGGTATTCGCCTGCCGTCATATCGCTGTAGGCTTTAGGGTGTTCCGCATCAATGGTTGATGGTAAACTGGTTAAATCCATATCGCTGCGCGGGTGTAAAAAGAATGGAACAGAGTAACGGGAAGTTTTCATTAGCTCACGTGGCGGATTTACTACCCTGTGCGTTGTCGATTTTAGCTTATTATTGGTTAAGCGCTGCAACATATCACCTACATTTACCACAATATCAGTATGGTGTGCTTTAATTGGCAACCATTCGTTGCTTCTTGTTAACACCTCAAGACCATCGGCACTGGCACCAATTAACAAGGTGATCAGGTTGATGTCTTCATGTGCGCCTGCACGTACCGCATCATCCGGAATCGTTTCAGGGTTTTCGATCGGGAAGTAATGGATACCTCTCAAAATAGAATTTCCATTATGGACATGTTTATCGAAATAATTGATCGGCAACTCTAAATAAGTGGCAATGGCACGCAGTAAATGCGTTCCGTTTTCTTCCAGTTTTTTATAGATTTCTCCCGTTACCTTATTAAAGTCAGGTAATTCCTCTAAAATTTCATTATCAGGATATTCATTTTTAACCGGATCGCCGTCAGTTACTTCTTGCCCAATCTGCCAGAATTCTTTTAAATCAGGTGTCTTTGCACCCTTAGCCGTCTCTTTACCCGCGCTGGTATAGCCGCGCTGACCTGCCAATTCTGGTTTTTCATATTTCCTTTTGATTTCAACGGGCAACGAAAATGCCGCTTTGATGTTTTCGTAAAGTTTATCAATCGATTCCTGACTTAAACCATGGTTGGTAATGGTAACGAAACCAGAATCGTTAAAAGCCCTGCCCAATTCATCAGAAAACCTTTTACGATCTTCTTCAGAGCCGTTGATGTAGGAACCTAAATCTAAACAGGGAATATACGGTGTAGACATAATCTTATATTTATAATGTTATACGAATTTAAAAAAGAATTGTTAATAAGTGTGTTTAGTTAATAAAATAGCGCCTTAAACATTTGTTATTTAATGTATTAAGTTGTTAACATTAACAGCAGAATCAACAATTTGTTGCGATTGTCATACAAAATCCATTATTGATTTAATACAAACTACACCCTTTTATTTTGCGTATAATTAGATATAAATAAAAACACACATGAGAAAAATATTTTTGATCCTACTTGCCATACTGTCGTTAAACCAGGCAAATGCACAAGGAAAAAAGACGGAAAAGGCGACGTTTGGTATGGGCTGCTTTTGGTGTACCGAAGCGATATTTCAAAGATTAAAAGGTGTAATCTCTGTAAAATCAGGTTATGAAGGCGGTACGTTGAGCAACCCAACTTACGAAGAGGTTTGTACAGGGGCTACCGGGCATGCCGAGGTTTTGGAGATTACCTATAACCCAATGGTGATTTCTTACGATGAGCTATTAGAAGTTTTTTGGAAAAGCCACGATCCGACTACACTAAATCGCCAGGGCGCAGATAGCGGTACACAATACCGTTCGGTAATTTTTTATCATTCAGCAGAGCAAAAAGCATTGGCAGAAAAGTATAAGGCCGAATTAAACAAAACCAATGCTTATGGCAAGAAAGTAGTGACGGCAATAGAGGCCGCAAAGCCTTTTTATGTCGCTGAAAATTATCACCAGAATTATTTTAACAAAAACGGGAGTGAGCCGTATTGCAGGTTGGTCATCCTTCCAAAAATACAAAAACTGGAAAAAGTATTTAAAGCGAAGCTTAAAAACTAATTCGGAAATACAGTTCCACTCAATATTGAATTTATGTCTCTTTGAGCCTGTCGAAACGATTATCTATTTAGGTAGTTCCTTCGACAGGCTCATGATGAAATACCATTTAACCTTTTTCCTTATGGTAAAAAGAATTGTACTTAATATTGATACGCAGGAAATTTTAGCTGCGGCCAGTTTCTATCAAAACATTTTGGGACTTGATCTAATCATGGACCATGGCTGGATTGCAATTTACGGTGCGATAGGTGAAAAGATGGATGTACAGATCAGTTTCGCTTCTGAAGGCGGATCAGGTACACCAACACCAGATTTATCCGTTGAGGTAGACAATGTTGATGATGTATTTGAAAAGGTGAAAGCTGCCGGGCTTCCTGTAGAATACGGACCGGTTAACGAACCATGGGGTGTAAGGAGGTTTTACACCAGAGATCCATTTGGTAAGTTGGTTAATATTCTAAGCCATGTTACCATTTAATTATCAATGCGATTAGCAGTTTTAGTAGCCAGCTTTTTGTAAACTTCAACCTGCATTTTTTGTTTTTAATTGATCAAACTGTTTTTTGGATTAAAATTTGATTATTAATTGTTAAAAAAATAGAAATATTTCTAATTTTTGAGCAATTTTTTAAGATTTAATCTCTCCAAAATTCGTGGTATGTTTAAAATCATTCTAAATTTGTAACTCCTTTAAGCTAAGATGACAAAAAAGAAAAAGACAGTTGGCAAAACTGACGCTGATGTAATTTTGATAGGGGCTGGCATCATGAGTGCAACCCTTGGTGTTTTATTAAAACAATTAGAGCCGAATTTAAGCATAGAAATTTACGAACGTTTAGATATTGCGGCAGCAGAAAGTTCTGATGCCTGGAATAATGCTGGTACAGGACATTCGGCTTTTTGCGAATTAAACTACACGCCCGAAAAGAAAGATGGTTCTATCGAAATAAAAAAAGCGGTTCAAATTGCAGAGCATTTTGAGGTTTCCAAGCAATTTTGGTCATATCTGGTGAGCAAGGGACTGGTATCTGATCCCTGCAATTTTATCCGCAATATTCCACACATGAGTTTTGTTTGGGGTAAAAAGAATGTCGAATATCTTAAAAAGCGCTATGATGCCTTAACTCAATGCGATCTGTTTAGCGAGATGCAATATACAGAAGATGCTGAGCTTGTAAAAAGCTGGGCACCATTGATTATGGATGGTCGTAAAAAAGGTGAGAAAATTGCGGCTACCAAAATGGATTTGGGTACTGATGTCAACTTCGGTACGTTAACCCGCGATATGTTTAACCACTTAAAGGAAGAAAGCAACGTTAACCTGTATTTCAATCACGAAATCCGCGACTTAAAGAAGAATAAGGATGGGAACTGGATTGTAAAGGTTAAAGATCTGGAAAGCGGCGACAAACGCAAAAGAGTAGCCAAATTTGTATTTATCGGTGCCGGTGGCGGGTCATTGCCATTGTTGGAAAAATCTGATATCCCGGAAGGAAAAGGATTTGGCGGTTTCCCGGTTAGCGGACAATGGTTAAAATGCACCAACGAAGAAATTATCAAAAAACACCACGCTAAAGTTTACGGTAAGGCTGCGGTTGGCGCTCCGCCCATGTCGGTACCGCACCTGGATACGCGAATGATTAATGGCAAGCAGGCATTGTTGTTTGGGCCATATGCAGGTTTCTCGACTAAATTTCTCAAAAACGGATCGTTTTTAGACTTACCAAAATCAATAAAATTTAACAATATCCGACCAATGATTTCGGCCGGTTTACATAACCTCGATTTAACAAAATATTTAATCGAACAGGTTAGGCAGTCGCCAGAAGATAGATTGGAAGCATTAAAAGAATATCTACCAACGGCCGAGTTAAAAGATTGGGAATTGGAATATGCTGGTCAGCGCGTTCAGGTGATAAAAAAGGATGAGAAAAAAGGTGGAATTTTAGAGTTTGGTACAGAGGTGGTTAGTGCTGCCGATGGTTCTATCGCGGCCTTGTTGGGCGCGTCTCCCGGAGCATCAACAGCGGTTTCTATTATGCTCGACTTGTTAAATCGTTGTTTTGCCGAAGATTTGGCCACTGATGAATGGCAGGCAAAAATCAAAGAGATGATTCCTACTTATGGAAAACCACTTGCTCAGGATCCGGAATTGTGCAGAGAAACCAGAACAAGAACATCAAGGGTGTTGAAAATAGAAAACACGGTAGTAGCTTAAGCTATAATAAATCAAAATATTATTTAGGTCTCGGTATAAATCGGGGCCTTTTTTTTTAAAGTACCCTTGGTCTGTGAGCACACAGACCGAAACCATAAATCCTAACCACGGTAAATAGAATAATTCAACCACGGATAAAAAGGATGCACACAGATATCAAATCCGCGTTTACCATAGCTGTTCGTAGAGTTAAGCGTAGCGTCTCTACGAATTGGTGAATGATTTGAGTTTTTAACTCAATGTTAAAGCGCGAGTCGGAGACTCTTTGCTAGGCTGCAATCCGTAGTTCCCTTCGGAACACTATGTACAGGGGGCGAGAGCTGAAAACGTTCTGCTCCGCTAAAATCCATAATATCATTTAAGAAATTATTTACCGTTTAATCAATATTGATTATTGTTTCACTAAACGTTCCTAAGGAACGGCACAAATAATAAAACATCATTTGTGCTACCTGGGAATCGTCCCGCTGGGACGTCACATATTAATGACCATTATCGGAATTATCGTCCCGTGTGTCGTAGGTAACCTGGAAAAGTAGGGGCTTTTTCGTTCCGTAGGAACGTTTGGTGAAAGGATAATAAGTCTTCGATAACCCGTCAGACGCTGAACGTCGCTTTTTTAAAAAACAACCACAAAAAAAAGGTATCCAATTGCTTGAATACCCTTTGTCTGAATTTTTCTATCGTTATGCCGCGATCACTTCTGCAACTTCATCAGCAGAAATATCGCTATGCGATGCTTCTAATACACAATCACCATTTTTAATCAATAAAATCTGAGGTGATTGATGTGCTACCTGAAATACTTCTGCAATCTGGTTAGAAATATCACGATAGCTGATTAAATCTAAAAAATAAAGTTTTGTTTCCGACGGAATAACATCCCAGTCAAATTCGAAATTCTTTTTAGCCATTAAACTAATTGAACAACGTGTGCTGTGTTTAAAAATAAGACTAAAACCGCTTGCATTCTTGATCTCGTCAAGCTGCTCCATTGAAGTTAAGTTAACCCAAGTCATGATATTTATGATATGATTTACAGAATAACAATTGCAGCTTAATAAAGTTCTGCAAATGACCTGAATATGAAGATTAGAAATAGTTGGGTTAGTTTCTTCTGCGTCTTCCTTCAGGATAAGATCCATAGGCCGGGCAAAGTTTAGAAGAACAAGATTCTAAAATGGTAATGGTGCAGAACACCGCCAATAATAAGATGGCTACTTTTTTCATCTGTTTAATTTTGTTTCAATGGTAATGAAGCGCTCACGAACTGGTTCGGATGGCATCATCTGATCTGATAAATTTTAAACGCCTAAGTTACAAATAATTATTAAAAGACAAGTTTAAATTTGCGCAGAAAAATCAGCCATTTTAATAGCGGTCATTGCCGCTTCATCGCCTTTGTTACCATGTTTGCCGCCTGCACGGTCTTGAGCCTGCTCCAGGTTGTTGGTCGTTAAAACGCCAAAAATTACCGGTTTACTATATTTAATACCAACGTTGGTTATTCCTTGTGCTACAGCATCGCAAATAAAATCGAAATGCTTCGTGTCTCCCTGGATGACGCAACCCAGGCAGATTACAGCATCTATATCGCTTCTTTTGCTTAATAAAATTTCTGCGCCGCCCGTTAATTCAAAACTACCCGGTACGGGTAAAGAAATTATATTTTCTTCGGCAACGCCATTTGCCAGCAGGGTTTTCAATGCGCCGTTGTATAATGCACCCGTAATTTCGGCATTCCACTCGGCTACAATAATTCCGAATTTATAATTTTCACCACTAGGAACCGTAGTGTGAGAGAAATCAGATAGATTTTTTAATTGTGTTGACATCAAGCAAAGATAATGTTATGCATTGAATGTTAAAAACCTTAATGTTTGTGGCTTGTAACATTTGGTTCATCAACACTTAGATTCGTATAAAAATCAGATAAAATCTAAATTGCTTATGGAATTTGGGCCTTC
This sequence comes from Pedobacter sp. BG31, assembly GCF_042464845.1. Classification (NCBI taxonomy): domain Bacteria; kingdom Pseudomonadati; phylum Bacteroidota; class Sphingobacteriia; order Sphingobacteriales; family Sphingobacteriaceae; genus Pedobacter; species Pedobacter sp. BG31. The sequence continues at coordinate 21,847 of NZ_JBHNZK010000005.1, read as the reverse complement.
ATTCCATCAATATTGAAAACGCAATCCATACTTATGAAAATATTATTACGTATCTCCACATTATTTCTTTTTATCTCTTTGTTTTCCTTTAGTGTTTCTGCACAGCATAAATTTACGCTGATCGATTTTTACAGGGTAGATTCCATTGCGAACCAGGCGAAACCTAAAGATGCGCTTGCATTGATTGACAAGATATATAAGCAGGCCAGCCAAACGGACAATATGCCTTTGCTTATTAAATCAGTTATTTATCGGATGATGTTTCAAAGTTACCTGGAAGAAAACGCCTTTGATAAAATTTTGATGGATTTGCGTAAAGATATTGGCAATGCCAAACAGCCTGCTAAAAGCATTTTACAATCACTTTTAGCAGAAACCTATTGGAACTATCTTAAACAAAACCGTTGGCAGATTAATGAGCGTACGCGGGTACAGGGTGATATTGGAGAGGATATTAAAACCTGGGACATCAAAAAACTGAATGATGAAACCGTAAAATATTACCTTTTATCTTTAAAAGACAGCCAGATTTTACAACAGACGAAAGTAGATACTTTAGATGCCGTTTTGGCTGGCGATAAAACATACAGAAGCTTCAGGCCTACAATATACGATCTGCTGGCCCACCGTGCCATTGATGTTTTCAGCAACACTCAAATAGGCCTCACCCAACATGATGATGAACCAATTGACATGAGCAATGTTGATTGGTTGGGAAGCAGACAGGTATTCTTGGCTGCTGAAATACCTATCGATAGTACCTCTTTTAAAACGCAGGCTTTGCAGCTGTTTAAAAACCTGATCACATTTCATCAGAAAAGTAATAATTTTTCAGCACTGGCAGATGTGGATTTAAAACGGTTAAAATTTGTATACCAGCATTTTGTGGGCGACGGTCAGGAATTATATAATAATGCCTTAAGCCAGTTGGCTGAGCAAAGTATTAAAAGCGAGGTTTTTGCTGATATTTTGTTTGAGCAGGCCGTTTTACATAAAAATGCACAGTTACCTATTGATACCAATAAGCAGAACCTGATTACGGCGGTTGCTTTGGCCGAAAAGGCGGTAAATACCTTTCCAAAGAGCATTGGGGCTGAGAACGCCAGAAATTTAATTGAAGATATTAAAAGCAGTAGTTTATCGGTTCAGGTAAAAGAATTTATACAGCCCGATCGGCCAAGCCAATTATATTTATCATATAAAAACACTGATAGTGTACAACTGAGGCTATACCATTCGCCCGAATTTAAAAATGAATATGAACAGTTTGACAATAAGGCCGGTTTCTTAGCTTTTTTGAAAAATAATAAAGCTTTGAGGCATTGGATAATAGCTGTTCCCAGGAGCAACGATTATCAACCCCACAGTTTAGTAGATAAAATGGAGGGATTGCCTTTTGGCAGTTATACTTTAATTGCACAAACCATTAACCGCAACCAGAACAATACCGTTTATAGCAACATCAATTTCAAGGTTACGGCTATGGCAGTGATTAATAGGCGTAATATCGAAAAACACGAATTTTTTGTCAGTCAGCTGAACAATGGTACACCGTTAAAAAACGTAAAGATTCAGCAACGGAGATATGATTATAATACCCGGAAGTTTATTGATGGCGCCTTAATTACAACCAATGATAAAGGTTATGCCAGTACATATGAAACCGACAGAAATATGGCTTACGCGGTAGTTACGCTCGGAAAAGATGAATTGAAATTATACATCAACAACCATAACGGCTACCGGGATGATGAAGATGATGAACGGGTGATTCTTTTCACCGATAGGCCTATTTACCGCCCCGGGCAAACCGTTTATTATAAAGGATTGTGTTTAAAAATCCTGAACGGAGAAAATAAAATCCAAATAAATAAAGATGTTGATGTTTCTTTTAATGATGCCAATGGAAAAGAGATTACCACGACGAAACTGATGAGTAATGATTATGGCACATTCCAGGGCTCTTTTACCATCCCAATGGGCATATTAAACGGGAGTATGGAAATTGAAACCGATTATGGCCGCATTGCTGTACAGGTTGAAGAGTATAAGCGTCCTACTTTTGAAGTAGTATTTGATAAACCCAACAAACATTATAAATTGAACGATAGCATAAAAGTTGAGGGTAAAGCCAGTTCATTTTCGGGCTATTCGGTAAGCAACGCGAAGGTGGCTTATAAAGTTTTTAGAAACCTGATGTATGATTACAGACTTAGCTATGGGCAACCGAGTACAGTTTATGGTTCGAGGATAAATGTTGCAAGAAAACAGGTAGCTATTGGTAAAACAAATACGAAAGCGGACGGTAAATTTGAGATTGCCTTTTTTGCAAATGCTATGGATACCAGTAAAAATTATGTCTACGAAATCGTAGCTGATATAACCGATTTAAATGGGGAAACCCGTTTAAAGACGATCAACCTAACCGTAGGGAAGAAAGACATTATGCTTAACATCAGTACAGCACAAGTGGTGTATTTGAGCAACAAAGCAGATAGCCTCTCTTTTTCGGTTACCAATTTAAATCATCAGGCCATTAAAGCTGATGTGAAAGCAGAATGGAGCTTACTCCAGGCACCATCCAGGTTGATGAACAAAAGTCCGTTTTATGCCGAAAACTATGCCATGAGCAAGGAGAATTTTATTAAAAACTTCCCTGATGATGATTATAATAATGAACTTGAAGTAATCAAATGGCCGGTAAAATCAGTAGAATTTACACAATACCTCAGTGCTAAAAATGGAACCGGAAATTTGAGTTTCAGCCAGAAAGACCTGAAGCCAGGTTATTATAAAATAAGTTTAACGGCAGTAAACGGACAAAATGATACGGTTAAACTAGATAGATATCTTGTCGTTTATCATGATATGCCAGCTGTAATACAATCAAACATCGAATGGGTTACACCGGAGTTTACGGTGATCAAACCCAATGAAAGTGCCATATTCCGTTTGGCCGGTTTAACAGAAAACAGCAAGGCTTATTACGAAGTTTATTATCGCGATAGCATAGCCGAAAAAGTGTGGATTAATTTATCGCCAAAACAGACCATTGTTAAAATACAACCAAAAGTTAATGCTGAAGATGGTTTTGCCGTACAGTTTACGATGGTACATCAGGGGACCCTTTATAACTCCATGCAGCTGGTTCAAATTGTTGATCCAAAGAAAGAACTGAACGTCCGTTTTTTGGCCTTTCGAAATAAATTACAGCCAGGCGAAAAGGAAAGCTGGAAACTGCAGATCAGTAATAACATGGGAGAAAAACAAATGGCCGAAATGGTAGCCACACTTTACGATGCAAGTTTAGACGACCTTAGGCAAATGGACTGGAACACGAATTTGCAAACCGGCTTTAATTATGGTTTTTATAACTGGAATTTCAATGTAAATAATGTGGCTAACCCAGGCTACCTATGGTTTTTAAGGCAGGAAAAAAAATATAGCTTAATTACCCGGGGCTATGAAAATCTTAACCTGTTTGGGTATAACTATTATGGCGGATACAATTATGGCTACCGGAACTACATCAGTAATTTACAAAGGGCTAAACGAAAAGGCTTGTCTCCCGAAGCGGTAAAAAAGCTGACGGAATTAGAAAACGGTAAATTAATTTATGGGGTGGTGTTCGATAGCCAGGGTGAAATACTGCCGGGCGTGCAGGTTAGTATAGGGAAAAAAGTAACCACAACCAATGTTTTCGGTATTTATACGATCGATGCCAAAGCTGGGGAGACACTGAACTTCTCTTTTATCGGCTTTAAACGTTACGTTATAAAAATAGGCAATAAAAAACGGATTGATGTAAGTTTGAAGGAGGATGGACAGGCTTTGAATGAGGTAGTGGTTGTGGGTTATGCGGCGCAGAGAAAGGAGAGTATGACGGCAGCAGCCGTTCAGATTCGGGGAGTGTCAACCTTACAGGGAAAGGTAGCTGGACTAAGTGTTGAACCACCAACCGTTGAAAAATTAAAGGGAAAAGCAGTTGCAGTAGATGATACTGGTACATACGATTTCGCAAGCATTAACCATTACGACCCTAAAACAGGTTTAGAAATCGTAAATGGCAAGCCTGTTATCAAAAAAACAAATATTGCCGCCCGAACCAACTTCAACGAACTTGCATTTTTTTATCCTCAGTTGTTGACTGATGCCAAAGGTGAAATCAAGATTGAATTTACCATACCGCAAAGTTTAACCCGCTATAAAATGATGGGTTTTGCACACACCAAAGATTTAAAAACAGCCACCATTGCCAATGAGCTGGTTACACAAAAACAATTGGCCATAACTGTAAACGCACCGCGCTTTTTTAGGGAAGGTGATACCATTTTATTAAGTGCCAAACTGAATAACTTAGCCGGTAAAAAACTTGCGGGCAATGCCAGTTTAGCACTTACAGATGCTTTGACAGGAAAACAGATTCAAATTTTTGAAGCAAATGAACAATCTGATAAAACTTTTGAAGTAGATAACGAGGGCAATACCGTTTTAAAGTGGACCTTAATTATCCCATCGGGTATTAATGCCATTACCTATAAAGTTTTGGCCCAAAGTGGCAAGTTCAGTGATGGTGAAGAAAATACCATTCCGGTTTTGGCAAATGCCATGCTGGTTACTGAAAGTATGCCTATAAATGTACGTGGTAATACCACCAAAACATTTGATTTTGAGAAACTCGAAAAATCGGGCAGTTCGAAAACCATGCGTAACCAAGGCCTAACTTTTGAGTTTACTTCAAACCCGGTTTGGTATGCGGTGCAGGCCTTACCTTACCTGATGGAATATCCTTACGAATGTGCCGAGCAAACTTTTAGTCGCCTTTATGCCAATAGTTTCGCAACGGGCATCATCAATTCGTCGCCAAAAATTAAAACGGTTTTTGAGCAATGGAAAAACACCAATAATGGCGAAGCGTTGTTGTCCAGCCTGGAGAAAAACCAGGAATTGAAATCAATTTTATTGGAAGAAACGCCTTGGGTGCGCAATGCCGATAACGAAACGGAACGTAAGAAGCGTTTGGCAGTGCTTTTCGATTTAAATAGAATGACTTACGAGCTGAAAAACAATTTCGATAAGCTGGAAAAAATGCAGTTCAGCAATGGGGCTTTCCCATGGTTTAGTGGCATGCGAGAAGATAGATATATTACACAGCATATTGTTTTGGGCATGGGGCAGTTAAAAAAACTGAGAATGGTTGATGAAAAGGCTTATCCAAAATTTAATGCCATGCTCAACAGAGCCATTATTTATTTGGATGCAGCACTTGTTAAAGATTATAAAGAGGAACTGAAGGGAAAACAATTTGCCTACCTGCCGCTGCACTACCTGTTTGCCAGAAGTTATACCGGTCAGAAAAATAACGGTGCCGATTTTTTAAAGGCCAAAGATTTTTACCTCAAAAAACTGGCATCCAACTGGAAAACTTTCGATACCTATCAATTGGCGCAAGCAGCATTGGTGCTCAACAGAAACGGCCATAGTATAGAAGCAAAAAAAATCATTACGCTGTTAAGGCAAACCGCACAACAAAATGATGAAATGGGGATGTACTGGGCTACCAATAAAGCAGGTTGGTGGTGGTACCAAAGTCCGGTTGAAACGCAGGCTTTATTGATTGAAGCTTTCGATGAAGTTGCCAACGATACAAAGGCTGTAGCGGAAATGAAGATTTGGCTGCTCAAAAACAAACAAACCAACGATTGGAAAACGACTAAAGCCACTGCTGCAGCCTGTTATGCGCTGTTAATGAGAGGCGCCGATTTATTGACTGAAAATAATGAACCAGAAATTACCATTGGTGGCCGGAAATTAGCAGTGCTGCAACAAGCCAATGCCACAAAGGAGGCCGGAACCGGTTATCAGAAAATAAGCATTGCAGGCCCGGATGTTCAACCGGAAATGGGCCGTGTTACAGTTAAAAACAATAACCAGACCATTGCTTGGGGTGCATTATACTGGCAATATTTTGAGCAACTGGATAAAATCACATCTGCCAGCACAGGTGTTAAAATCAAAAAACAATTGTTCATTCAAAAAGCCAGTGCCAAAGGCGATATCCTGACGCCGTTAGCTACCACAAATGTTTTAATGCCCGGCGATTTATTAAAGGTGCGCATAGACATTTATTGTGATCGCGATATGGAATACATCCATCTGAAAGATATGCGTTCTTCGGGCTTTGAACCTGTTAATGTAATTTCCGGGTATAAATATCAGGACGGTCTGGGTTATTATGAAAGTACAAAAGATGCATCAACCAATTTCTTTATCAGTTACATGCCAAAAGGGACCTATGTTTTCGAATATCCGTTAAGGGTTACCCACGCCGGTAATTTTTCGAATGGGGTTACCAGTTTACAAAGCATGTATGCGCCAGAGTTTACTACCCATTCGGCTGGAATCCGGGTAAGTGTAAAACCTTAACATTTTGACCGTCACCCTGAATTTATTTCAGGGTCTAACTTATGAAGTACAAGTCCGACAGGTTTTGAAAATAGGAAGTTAAACCTAATATACTCATTAGATGTATTAATGGTTTAAACGGCAGATGTTTTGGAAAAGCAGGGTTGGGCGCACTTGGGTTGTAACAGTCCTGCTATCCGCTTCAAAGCCTTGGTTCGTGCCTCACCTGCGGGTTTTCCGCTGCTATCAGGTTTATTTAACGGGAGTTCTGCATTTTATATCGCCGGTCAATACTTATCAGTTTTGAGAACCTGCGAAGTTTAAATTGTATCAGGTGAGTTGTATTCCGCCATAAGTGGCCCCAATAGGAACAATTTTTTCTCCAATCCAAATTTGGCTGCGGTCGAATTTGGATATTTTATTTTTGGCTACAATAAAAGCCCGGTGGCAGCGGATAAAGTCTGTTTTTGGTAATAAATCAGCCAGGTCGTTAATGGTAATGCGTGAGCTGAGTAGCTTGCTTTTAAGCTGTATCTGGGGGTAATTACCCGAAGCTTCGATGTAAAGAATTTCATCAAGGGCCACTTTTACCTGTTCATAGCCATCTTTTATAAAGATGTGACTGGCTTTTATCGCTTGTTTTCCGCTTCGCAGGCTGAGCAGTTCGAGTGCTTTATTACAGGCTTTTAAAAATCGCGAAAGCGAAAAGGGTTTGAGCAGGTAATCAATCGCATCAAGTTCAAAACTTTGTACTGCATGTTCGGTATAGGCCGTAGTAAAAATAACCATGGGCGGTTTGCTCAGGCTCTTTAAAAAATCGATTCCGCTGATATCGGGCATTTTAATATCGAGAAAAATCAGGTCAACTTTGTTGTGTTGAAGATAGGTGATGGCCGCAAAGGCATCTGTAAAGGTTTCCTGCAAAGTAATAAACGGAACTTTTGAGGCATGCGATTTTATAATTTCTAATGCAATCGGTTCATCATCTATAGCAATGGCAGTCATTTTTGGTTTGTTTTTTGGGATGTTAGGCTGAGCGAAGTCAGTTTTTTTGTAAAATTCGTATGGCTAGTAGTGTTTTTACAAACGGCTAATTCTTTAAGTTTGTTCCAGTTATCATTTATAATGGCCTCTTTCTTTTTTCTTGTCCAGCCTTTAATTTGTTTTTCAAAACTTATTGCTTCGTTAATGTCTTCAAAGTGTTCGCAAAATACTAAGATTAAAGGTCTTTTTCTGGCGGTATAACAAGTTGGGTTTACAGCATTCTGGTGTTCATAAAATCTTCTATCGATATCGTTGGTAACCCCAGTGTAATAGGAGTTATCTGCACATTTTAAAATATAGACGGTGTATGTTTCCATTTAATTATTCCTCTTTGAAGCCACTATTTATAGTGTGTAATTCATCCTGATCGAAGTAGAAGGATTTTTAAATCTAATAAATATATAAAGATCATTAAAAATATCAAATTGTAATAAATTTGTCAATTGCGCTTCGACTCCGCTCAGCGTGACATATCTTTTGAGATTTGTCCAGACTAAGTAGAAATTGGTCGTCCTTAGCTTACTAAGTAGTAATGTCATCCTGAGGGGTAATTTATGGTATAAAAATCAATATGATTGACGTTTTTTCCTTCGCACAATTCTTGCCTCGGCTCACCGCCGCCGAAGGGCTCTTACTTTTTGGCATCAAAAAGTAACAAAAAATGCCGGCTGAAAATTTTTCTTTCAAAGCCAGTGCTATGGCTAGAACAGTGCAGTCCGAAAAATTTATTAGGCCGGTTTTAAGTAGAACGGTGATACGGTGCTATGGCCTAGCTATACGGAAATGCATGATGCCGCATTCTGCTCATTAACAGGTGATTACAAAATAATGTCAATGGTAGCGGAGTCGAAGGATATTTGGATTAATACTATAATCTATCTGTTTGCGCTTTGACTTCGCTCAGCATTTCGCCCCGGTTCATTAAGTAGTGGTGTCATCCTGAGCGGAGTCGAAGGATGTTTAGAGCACATACTGATTAAAGCTATCTGTTTGCGCTTCGACTCCGCTCAGCGCGACAATTCATTAAGTAGTAATGTCATCCTGAGCAGAGTGGAAGGACTAATCCAGCTGCAAAGTCAAATGCACAAAAAACTCATTGGCAGTCTCGCGGATAATCAGTTCATGTTTTCCATAATAAAGTAACGATAAACGTTGTTTAACATTTTCAAGCCCAATGCCGCTTTTTAGCTTTTCAGGATCATTATCAGCTTTAACATATATGCTGTTGCTTACATCAAAATATAAGGTACTTTCTTTAGTTTGCAGGGTAATTTTTATGTACGAAGGTTGTTGTAAACTAATTCCATGTTTAAATGCGTTTTCGATAAATGGGATCAATAACATTGGTGTAATCTGAAGGTTGTTCAACTGTTCTTCAATCCGCGCATCAATTTTGATATCTGCAGCACGTGAGATGCGGAGTTTTTGTAAATCGATATAATTATTCAGGTATTCTACCTCACGGGTAAGCGAAATTTTATCCCGGGTATTCTCATGCAGCATAAAGCGCATCATATCGCCCAACTTCTGGATTCCTTCGCCGGTTCTTTCTGCATTTTCCTGTAAGGCCGTTCCATATAGGGTATTTAACGCATTGAATAAAAAGTGTGGATTGATCTGCGATTTTAAAAAATTCAGGTTTGCATCCGATTTGCCCAACTCAGTTTTTAGCATCTGTATTTCGCTGAGTTTTTCAAATTTATGTTTGTAAATGTACCAGGCAGATGGCGTGGTAACACATATTAAACATATCGCATTTAAAATTAAGGTAATCGGTATAATTTCGCCATTGCGCATAAAAGGAATAAGGATAATAAGCAGGAGGATCGAGATGAGTATAGTTAAACCTGCATTCCCCCAGAAATAACGGCCAAAACCTTTAAAATTTTTTCGAAGATTCGGGATGATGTAATAGATAGCAAGAAAGGCAAAGAAAATATTTACAGGCGGTACCAGTAGCCAGATAATCAATAATTCGTAATCGATCCTGAACGAAAGTACAGCAGCAAACACCATGAGTAAAATCAACCAGATTTTAGTAACAGTGAAAATTTCCGGAATGATGTTGTTATTATAATGGTTTAAAAATGGAATTCTTTTGAGTAGTGTTAATCCACGTTCATTAAAATATGAGTAAGCATTGATGAGCAGGTAAAGGAAAAAGATATAACTGAATGCTTCGCCAAAAAATATACCGTAAGCCTGGTCTATATCGTCATATTCTATCAATCTGTATGCCTGGGTATATGTATTGGCAACCATCCAGGCTACAATAGAAAAAGCAGTAACCGCAACCGTTATAATCAGGTTCATGATGATATTTTGCTTCCTTGCCAGTTGAGGCATTGACACAAAATTGAACAGCAGAAAACTGAAGTAGAGCATGCTGACTTTAAATAGCTCAGGAATGAAATAATTTTGAAGAACATTATAACTTACACCATTATCTGGGTAATAGTATGAGCGGCCAGGTCCGTAATTGATTTTTGTACAAATACTGATCAGGGAGAGGATATATAAAGTTGTAGAAATCCAAAACTCTAGTTGGTTGATGTTTTTGGATTTGATAGCAGCTGGACGACCCGAAATAATTTCCATTGAATTTTAAATTTATGGTACAATTTTACAAAGAGAATTTATACCGATAAGTAAAATGTGATGGAAGGCACTAAAAATGTGACGAATGAATAGGATTTCGGAATAGAGTTGTCAACTTTCTAGCGGGCGAGTTAGAAAGTTGACAACTCTCGAATCTCCACTTCGCGCCGGATAGCAAAATCCAACACTCCGGATAAACAATTTTGTTATCTTTGAAACGGATAGCCGGATTCGTATCTCCATCATCCATATAACATTTTCCATCTTACATTATCCAATATGACCGTTTACGGAATTCCAAATTGCAATACAGTTAAAAAGGCACTCGATTGGTTAAAAATACATCAGGTTGAGTATGAATTTCATGATTTTAAGAAAAAAGGCATTACCGCTGAAAAACTGAACGAGTGGTGTAACATTTTCGGCTGGGAAACGGTATTGAACCGTAAGGGTTTAACCTGGAAAAAACTAACTAAAGAAGAACAGGCCAAAATTGATAACCAGGATTTAGCAGTTGCTTATTTAAAAGAAAACACCAGTGCAATAAAACGTCCGGTTATTGAGCAAAATAGCAAGGCTGTATTAATTGGATTTGATGAGGATAATTATTTAAAAACACTAGGCTAGTTCAGTTGTTCTAATGTTAAAGATTGTTAAATGCAGCTTTTAATGGTTCAACTAAGTTACTTTTGAGTATGTACAAACTGATCATTTTGCTATTACTGGCTTTGCCCATAGGTGTTTTTGCCCAAACCGTAACTACGGGTACAGTTTTCGATTTTTCGAAAAAAAACCTATCTCTTCCTGGTGTTAGCATCAGAAACCTGAACAGTAAAAAATCAACCAGTACCAATAAAGATGGAAAGTATACCATTAGTGCCAATATTGGCGACCTTTTAGAGTTTTCTGCTGTGGGGTATCATACTGATACGTTGTATTTAACCAATCTTTTAAACAGAACCATATACCTACCCGTTAAAACAAATAGTTTAAAAGATGTAGATATTAAAGCGGTGAGGATGAATGGTCAGATTACAGACACTAAAGATCCATTGGCCGAAAAATATACGCTATTGAATACGGGTGGAAACCTCAGCCGTAAACGGATGACCGATAAAGTTGGCGGTTTGAGCTTGAATCTGGGCTATGGTAAATATAAAAGACAACAGCGCAAGGAGGCAGATTTAGAAGAAAAGGAAATGTATCAGGATGAAATTGATGAAAATTTTACCCCGAGGGCCATTACTGAACTGACAAAGCTGGAAGGCGAGGAGCTTAAAAACTTTATGATCATTTATCGGCCTTCAATTGAGGCTGTTAAGGGCGAACGACCATTCCGTTATGCTTTTTACATCTCACGTGCCTTTGCAGCGTGGAACAAATTGACACCGCAGGAAAGAAAGTTGCAGGATCTGCCAAAGTTAAAAGCGAATTAATATAAAAACATACTATAGTAACATTATAACCACATATCAATCGATATGTGGTTATTTTTTATATTTACCGCATATTACAACCTTATTATGATCATGAAATTGACTAAACTGATTAATTTTGGTTTGGTTTGTTGTGTTTTTGCTTTTTCAGCATCTGCTCAACAGGCCACAACCCCTGCGCCAGCAACGAACTATAATCCTGCTGAAGCCTTTGGACCACTTTTTTATACACAAAATGGGAATGAGTTCCGTTCTGCCAACGGTGCCCCGGGGCCTAAGTACTGGCAAAATCGTGTGGATTATAACATTACTGCCAATCTGGATGAAAACAAAAATATGGTTAACGGAACAGTTACCATTACCTATAAAAATAACAGTCCGGATAAATTGCCCTATCTATGGTTACAATTAGATCAAAATACATTTAAAGAGACTTCTCGCGGTTATGCCATCACGCCGTCGCGTAGCCGTTATGGTGCACAGGGTGAAAAGTTTGATGGGGGATATAAAATCCAAAACATCAGTGTAGCTCAAAAAGCAGGTGCCGTAAAATTCACTTCTATAGTTGAAGATACCCGGATGCAGATCCGTTTAGATCAGCCTCTGGCTCCAAACGGAGATTTGATAACCATCAAAATGGATTATTCTTATATCGTGCCTAAAGAAGGATCGGATAGAACCGGACATTTAACGACCAAAAACGGTGAGATTTTTGCCATTGCCCAGTGGTTTCCACGCATGTGTGTGTATGATGATGTAATTGGCTGGAATACTTTACCTTATTGGGGCGGTGGGGAGTTTTATTGCGAATACGGTGATATTAACTTTGCCATTACTGCGCCGGCCAGCCATATCGTAATGGGCTCGGGCGAGTTGTTAAACCCTGCAGAAGTTTTTACACCGGAGCAATTAAAAAGATGGAATGCCGCTAAATTGAGCGATGCTACTGTGCACATCCGTAGCGAGGCGGAAGTAACTGATCCAAAATCGCGCCCGGACAAAGATAAATTAACCTGGAAGTTTAAAATTGTTAATGCGCGCGATGCGGCCTGGGCTTCGTCAAAAGCATTCGTATTGGATGCTGCAAGGTATAAACTGGCAAGCGGTAAAACGGGGTTGGCCGTTTCTGCACAACCGGTAGAAAGCAACGGTGTTGATTCTTATGGCCGTGGTGTAGAATATGTAAAATCGACCATTGAGCATTATTCATCAAAATGGTTCGAATATCCATATCCAATGGCGGTTAACGTAGCTACAAATATTGGTGGTATGGAATATCCAGGTATTGTTTTCTGTGGTTGGAAAGCAAAAAAAGCCAGTGCCTGGGGGGTAATCGATCATGAATTTGGTCACACCTGGTTTCCGATGATTGTAGGTTCTAATGAGCGTAAATATGGTTGGATGGACGAAGGGTTTAACACTTTTATTAATGGCATTTCTAAGAAAAACTTTAATAATGGCGAATATGCAGGTCCTCCTGCTGATTTTCACAAGATCGGTAAAAGTGTGATCGGTAATCCGATTTACGAAAATATTATGCAGATGCCTGATGGTATGGCTGAAAGAAACATCGGCGTTAACCTATACAGCAAACCGGGGTGGGGCCTCGATATTTTAAGAAACCAGATTTTAGGTGAAGACCGTTTTGATTATGCTTTCCGCCAGTACATCAAAAACTGGGCATTCAAACATCCAACACCATTTGATTTCTTCCGTTCGATGGAGAATGGGGCAGGAGAAGATTTAGCCTGGTTCTGGAGAAGCTGGTGGTTAAATAGCTGGAAAATGGATCAGGGTATTGCTGGTGTTGAAGCTGTTAAACAGGGCGATAAACTGGCAGGATACAACATCAGAATTGTAAACCTGGATAAGATGCCAATGCCGATCATCCTTCAGATCAAAACCAAAAGCGGAAAAACGGAGACCCTAAAAGTTCCGGTTGACGTTTGGATGAAAAATACCAGTTGGTTGGTTCGTTTCCCATCAACTGAAGAAATTGAATCGGTTACTTTGGATCCGGATAAAGTATTGCCAGATTCAAACCCGGATAATGACACGTGGAGTGCTGCGGGCAACTAAGCTGATGTCATTAATTTAAGCGCCATGGTTGTCAGTCTGAGCGTAGTCGAAGACTTCTTTAGATTGATAATCGCAAATAAATGCCCTTCGACTACGCTCAGGGTGACATCTTTTGAGATTTATCCTTTAATTAACGGCATTAGGTAACTAAACTTGCCTTAAATAATTTTGGACCTCCTGATTTTTAAAGATCAGGAGGTTTTTTATTGCAAAGCACCGACGATTTAATTTCGGATATCAATTAGTTTAGCGATAAAATTATACAATATGAGCACTTCTTTAATAGAAATAAGCAATCCTGAAGGAATTTACGATCCCCGCATGCACGGCTATTCGCATGTTGCTGCCGTTCCGGCCTGGAGTCAGCTTGTATTTGTTGCCGGTCAGGGAGGGAGCAAAACCGATGGTGTTTTAAGTAGCGATTTTAGAACCCAGGTAGCCATCGTATTCGAAAACATTGCCATTGCTTTAGCCAGCAAAGGGTTAAAAATGGGAAATATTGCCAAATTAACCACTTTAGTGGTCGATTACGATGAGGATAAACACCAGATCTTGATTGAAGAATCGAATAAGATCTGGCCTGATCAAAAATTCCCGGTAAATACGCTTATTCCTGTACAGAGATTGGCCCTGGATGGCATGCTGATCGAAATTGATGCTACGGCTATTGGTTAACTTCTAAACTAGTAAAGCGGATGTTGGCTATAATAGCCAAGCACCAGCAGCTGTTCGTTTTCAAAAATATGTTTAGGCTTAGGAAATGAATGGTCAGATGCTTTTGGCGGTCTTCAGTCCCGCTCCCGCTTCTGCACCCGATGAAAAATCGGTCGCATCCCGCTCTGATCGGGTTTATGTACAGTGGTTAGGTTCTTTTGGCTACATGCCGCGAGCAGGTCATTCATCATAACGTGACAGTAGCGGGCATGAAGTGCAACGAAATAAAGCGGGTGGCAGGGCTACGAGGGCCAGGAACTACCGCGCGTTCATTTCCAAATTAAAAACATTTATACTTAGGGTAAGGAAATGAATGGTCAGATGCTTTTGGCGGTCTTCAGTCCCGCTCCCGCTTCTGCACCCGATGAAAAACCGGTCGCATCCCGCTCTGATCGGGTTTATGTACAGTGGTTAAGTTCTTTTGGCTACATGCCGGGAGCAGGTCATTCATCACAAACGTGACAGTAGCGGGCATGAAGTGCAACGAAATAAAGCGGATGGCAGGGCTGCAAATGCCATGAATTACTGCACGTTCATTTCCAAATTAAAAACATTTATACTTAGGGTAAGGAAATGAATGGTCAGATGCTTTTGGCGGTCTTCAGTCCCGCTCGCGCTTCTGCACCCGATGAAAAATCGGTCGCATCCCGCTCCGACCGGGTTTATGTACAGTGGTTAGGTTCTTTTGGCTACATGCCGGGAGCAGGTCATTCATCACAAACGTGACAGTAGCGAACATGTAGTGCAACGAAATAAAGCGGATGGAAGGGCTGCAAATGCCATGAATTACTGCACGTCCGTTTCCAAATTAAAAACATTTATACTTAGGGTAAGGAAATGAATGGTCAGATGCTTTTGGCGGTCTTCAGTCCCGCTCCCGCTTCTGCACCCGATGAAAAATCGGTCGCATCCGGCTCCGATCGGGTTTATACACAGTGGTTAAGTTCTTTTGGCTACATGCCGGGAGCAGGTCATTCATCACAAACGTGACAGTAGCGAACATGTAGTGCAACGAAATAAAGCGGATGGCAGGGCTGCAAATGCCATGAATTACTGCACGTCCGTTTCCAAATTAAAAACATTTATACTTAGGGTAAGGAAATGAGCAGTCCCCTTCTTTTAACGGTTTTCTGGTTTCCAAAAAAGCAAAATATGATTAATTTGGCCTTGCTAAATCGTCATTAGATTTACCAGATATTTTAAATCTCTAAAATAACATTAATAACAATAGAAATTTAAGGGTGGAAAAAGGAGAGCGCAAAAACGTTTATAAGGTTTACAATAAAATAGGGAGTTGGTTTGCCGAAAATCGGGCTGCCGATTTGGTAGAAAAGGCTTACTTAAATGATATCCTCGAACACCTTCCGGCAGGTGCAAAGGTTTTAGACCTGGGTTGCGGTGACGGGAAACCGATATTAGAATATTTCATTAAGCATGGCATAAATGTTTTAGGCGTTGATGCCAGTACGCAAATGATTGAATTGGCTAAGGCCAACTTCCCAACTACAGGGTTTCTGTTAAAGGATATGCGGGAGCTGGATCTGGAGGAGGAATTTGATGCAATTATTGCCTGGCATAGCTTTTTTCATCTTCCGGCTGGTGACCAGCCTGACATGTTTACCATTTTTAAGCGTCACTTAAAACCCGAAGGTATTTTGTTATTCACATCAGGAACAGAGCGGGGAGAGGTATGGAGCATGAACGGGGGCGAAAATCTTTTTCATGCTTCTTTAGCTACTGCGGAATATCAAACACTACTTCTGGAGAATGAATTTAAGTTACTCAGGCATAAAATAAATGATCCTGATTGCGGCGGCGTAAATGTTTGGATGGCGCAGTACAAACCCTGATAATTTTGACTTAACTTTGCTTCATGGCCGAACAGCAAAAAAACAATCCCTTACACGGTATCACCTTAGAAAAGATAGTAACTGATCTTCACGCACATTATGGCTGGGAAAAACTGGGTTCATTGATCAGGATCGATTGTTTTAATAATAACCAGTCGATCAAATCGAGCCTGAAGTTTTTAAGAAGAATGCCCTGGGCAAGAAAAAAGGTAGAAGATTTATATCTTGATACCTTTAATAAATGATGCTATCATTCAGTTTCTTCTGTCATTCGCTCATGGAATCATTCTCTCATTCAAGTATTTCTCACGTCTTTGCAACCTTTCCATTAAAGCCATCGTCATCTTGATCTAAACCTTATCTAATGAAAAATATTTTCTGCTGTTTTTTACTAATAGTTGCGTTAAGCAGCTGTGCGCTCGGCGTTATCACAACAAATTATTCCATGTCGAAGGGTAAACTGGATATCCCTCAGAAAGAAACTTACACTGTAGTTTACCGGGCCGGTTTTGATGACCATTTAACAGCTGATGTAGCTTACACTAATGAACGTGGCAAACAGACAGAATTAAAAGAAGTAAATGGGGCATGGGATAAGACTGTGGTATTAAAGTCGGGTACTCATGTTCAGCTTAAAACACTGGCTATTGCCAAAAAAGAAGCTAAAGGTGAATATAAAATCCTGGTGGATGGGAAAGTTGTTTCTGAATATGTTTTGAGAGGAAAAAGGCTCAATTATACGGTTGAATTCGACTTACCCTAGTTCATAAAATCTTCATTTTGATTTTCGAGATTTAAATCAACAAAATAACAAGGTTTATTCATTATTAAATCCACTTGAAAATGAAAGCAATTAAAGTTTTAAGCATCGCTTTATTAGCCATGTTTGCCTTTGCAACCGTTAATGCAAAAACTGTAGCGCCTGTAAAACCAACGACAGAAAAATCACAGACTAAAAAAAGTCGTCCAAAACATCATCATCATAAACACACACACAAAGTAGCCAAAGTTTAATAAGGAAAGTCTTTCAGGTAAAACTGGAAGACTTTTTTATATCTTCTGGACAATTATGAATTGACTTAGGTTATGTGTTTCAGTCTCGGAATCAGTCTCTTTTAACAAGTATTGACCACTATCGGCTATTCGTTCCTTCAAAGGTCACTCTTTTATCATTTGTGCTTACCAATTCAGAAAGCTCGTATACATTTCTATAGCCATAACCATATAGATTAATATATGTAGGGATATTTAATGCCAATGAAATGGGTGCTATTTTTTTCTTTATCAAATCAGGCACAACTTCTTTGCTGGCGAAATTTACCTGATCATCTATAAAATTATTATTGCAGTAGATTAGTATTCTGGCATCTGCATGGGGAATAATCTTTAACAGGTTTTGCTGTGTGAAATCAGCAAAATTTAAATGTATCGCCCCTTTAATATGCTTTCTTTTAAAAAGGCTATCTGAACGGGTATCTAAAATAACCGTGCCTTTCTCTTCCGCCATTTTTAGAAGTGTTGGCAGATCAACCAGCTTATTTTTACGGTGTGCTTTAACCTTTGGTATAAGTTTTTCATAAGCCTCAAAATCTACGTTAGCCTTTCTTTTAAGAGGTGTGGTTTGTGCATTACATAGAATTGCAAGGTTGCAAAGCATGATCGCGATGATGCTTAGTTTCATTTTTTAGATTGGTTTTATAAAGATAATGAGTTTTACATAACGGCATATATAACAATTAAGTATTTGTCTTAGAGGGCTTGAAGCGCGAGCTGTTGACTAAAAAGTCTTAACTGCAGACTTGACAGCAAAACCTTAACCCTCAACTAAAAACCAACAATTGCCAACTGAAAACTTTTTGCGCTAACCCCTTGATTTTTAAAAAGAATTGTTCTACTTTTGCAGTCCGTTTTATGGGCTATCTGCAAAGATGCCGGGGGAGCGGTAAATTTTTTAAATAAAAAACATAAAAAAGCACAATGCCAACCATTCAACAATTAGTTAGAAAAGGTAGAGTAGCACTGGAGTTCAAGAGTAAGTCTCCAGCGTTGGACAGCTGTCCACAGCGAAGAGGTGTATGTACACGTGTGTACACCACTACCCCTAAAAAACCAAACTCAGCAATGCGTAAAGTAGCCCGTGTTCGTTTAACGAACGGTAAAGAGGTGAATGCTTACATCCCTGGAGAAGGTCACAACTTACAGGAGCACTCCATCGTATTGATCCGTGGTGGTCGTGTTAAAGATTTACCAGGTGTACGTTACCACATCATCCGTGGTGCGCTAGATACATCAGGCGTTGCTGGTCGTAACCAACGTCGTTCTAAATATGGTACTAAACGTCCTAAACCAGGTCAGGCAGCTGCTGCACCTGCAAAAGGAAAGAAAAAATAATCGGGAGGAAATAAGAAATGAGAAAGTCAAAACCAAAAAAGAGAATTATTCTTCCTGATCCAAAATTCAATGATGTTCAGGTAACCCGTTTTGTAAACAACATGATGTACGATGGAAAAAAATCTATCGCTTACTCAATTTTTTACGATGCTGTTGAAATTGCTGAGAAAAAAGCAGGTGAAAACGGCTTAGAGGTGTTCAAACGTGCATTAACTAATATTATGCCGGCTGTAGAGGTTAAATCTCGTCGTGTTGGTGGTGCTAACTTCCAGGTTCCAACTGAGGTTAGACCAGAGCGTAAAACAGCTTTAGGTATGAAATGGTTAATTTTATATGCTCGTCGTCGTGGTGAAAAAACGATGAAAGAGAAATTAGCTGGTGAAATCGTAGCTGCTGCTAAAGGCGAAGGTGCTGCTGTTAAAAAGAAAGAAGATACGCACAAAATGGCTGAGGCTAACAAAGCGTTCTCTCACTTCAGATTCTAATTTAGGATTAACAGGTCAGTAAGATTACACAGATTTAATTAGAAGATTATACTGATTAGATAATTTGCACCGATTTGTTTCACATAATCGGTGCAATCATTTAAGATCAGATAAATCAAAAACATAACATGGCAAGAGATTTAAAATTTACAAGAAATATTGGAATTGCAGCTCACATTGATGCTGGTAAAACTACCACTACCGAGCGTATCCTTTATTATGCTGGTGTTAGTCATAAAATTGGTGAAGTGCACGAAGGTGCTGCAACAATGGACTGGATGGCACAAGAGCAAGAGCGTGGTATTACCATTACCTCTGCTGCTACAACAGTAAACTGGAACTACCGTGGTAGCAAATACCACATCAACATTATCGATACACCGGGACACGTGGATTTTACCGTAGAGGTAAACCGTTCATTACGTGTATTAGATGGTTTGGTGTTCTTATTTTCTGCAGTTGATGGTGTTGAGCCACAATCAGAAACTAACTGGCGCTTAGCTAACAATTACAATGTTGCCCGTATCGGTTTCGTTAACAAAATGGACCGTTCTGGTGCTGACTTTTTAAAAGTTGTTAAGCAAGTGAAAGATATGTTAGGCAGCAATGCAGTTCCTTTGCAATTACCTATCGGTTCTGAAGATGCTTTCAAAGGTGTGGTTGATTTGATCAACAACCGTGGTATTGTTTGGAATGAGCACGATAAAGGTATGACCTTTACTGAAGTGCCAATCCCTGACGATATGTTAGATGAAGTTGCAGAGTGGAGAGAAAAATTGTTAGAATCAGTTGCTGATTATGATGAGACTTTGATGGAGAAATTCTTCGAAGATCCAAACTCAATCACTGAACGCGAAATTTTAGACGCTTTACGTGCAGCTGTATTGGATGCTAAAATTGTTCCTATGGTTTGTGGTTCATCTTTCAAAAACAAAGGTGTACAGACCATGTTGGATTATGTGATGGAATTATTGCCTTCACCTTTAGATTCTGAAGGTGTTGTAGGTACTAACCCAAATACAGATCAGGAAGTTTTATTAAAACCATCTGAGCAAGAGCCGTTTGCAGCATTAGCTTTTAAAATTGCAACCGATCCTTTTGTAGGCCGTTTATGCTTTATCCGTGTTTATTCAGGTAACTTAGAAGCGGGTTCATATGTATATAATACCCGTTCAAATAATAAAGAACGTATTTCGCGTATCTTCCAAATGCATGCTAACAAGCAAAATCCAATCCCTAACGTAGGTGCCGGTGATATTGCTGCTGTTGTTGGATTTAAAGATATTAAAACAGGTGATACGCTTTGCGATGAGAAACACCCGATCGTTCTGGAATCAATGGTATTCCCTGAGCCGGTTATCGGTTTAGCTATTGAGCCTAAAACTCAGGCTGACGTTGACAGATTAGGTATGGGTTTATCTAAATTAGCTGAAGAAGATCCTACGTTCAGAGTTCAGACAGATCAGGAAACTGGTCAGACTGTAATTTCTGGTATGGGTGAGTTACACTTAGATATCTTAATTGACCGTTTAAAACGTGAATTTAAAGTAGAGGTTAACCAGGGTGCGCCGCAAGTAGCTTATAAAGAGGCTATTTTCGGTACAACTGAACACCGTGAGGTTTACAAAAAACAATCAGGTGGTCGTGGTAAATTCGCCGATATTAAAGTGGTGATTTCTCCAATTGATGCCGATTTTGAAAAAGGTGGTTTGCAATTCGTAAACGAAATTGTAGGTGGTTCAATTCCTCGTGAATTTATCCCTTCAGTTGAGAAAGGATTTGCATCTGCAATGTCAAATGGTGTATTAGCTGGCTACCCGCTTCCTGATATGAAAGTACGTTTGATTGATGGTTCATTCCACGCAGTCGATTCAGATGCTTTATCATTCGAGCTTGCTGCCCGTATGGCATACCGTGAGGCTTTACCTAAATGTAAACCTGCTTTGATGGAACCAATCATGAAAATCGAAATCTTAACCCCTGAAGAAAACATGGGTGATGTGATCGGTGATATGAACCGTCGTCGTGGTCAGTTACAAGGTATGGATACCCGTAACGGATCTCAGGTAATTAAAGCATTGGTACCACTTTCAGAAATGTTCGGTTATGTAACACAGTTACGTACCATTACTTCAGGCCGTGCAACTTCTACAATGGAATTTGACCACTATGAGCCAGCGCCTAAAAACGTTCAGGACGAAGTGGTAGCTAAATCCAAAGGAAGAATTAAATCTGAAGACTAATAAGGTAAAAGGCTAAAGGCATAAGGTTTAAGGTTTTCGAACCCTAAGCCTTACACCTTCCACCCTCAACCTTGAAAGATAAATCCGGTTTCTGTTGTTAATAGCTCTAACAGGAAGCCATAATTAAAATAACATGAGCCAAAGAATCAGAATTAAATTAAAATCTTACGATTACAACTTGGTAGATAAATCTGCTGAGAAAATCGTAAAAACTGTTAAACCTACGGGTGCAGTGGTAAGTGGTCCGATTCCACTTCCTACAGAGAAAAAAATCTTTACTGTTTTGCGTTCTCCACACGTAAACAAAAAAGCTAGAGAGCAATTCCAGTTATGCGCTTACAAACGTTTATTGGATATTTATAGCTCTAACTCTAAAACAGTTGATGCTTTAATGAAACTTGAATTGCCTAGCGGTGTTGAAGTTGAAATCAAAGTTTAACTGATTTTAAAAGAACAAAAAAGGTCCCGATTCAAATTAGACTGCCCCCAAAAAGTTAGACACTTATTGGGGGCATTTTTATGACAAAAAACAGAAAGCACGGAACGGAATTTAAACTGCAGATTATTAAAGATTATCAAAAGGGAAACTCAGTTACTTCCTT